>MGBV01000178.1:0-18191 GCA_001788415.1 Candidatus Rokubacteria bacterium GWC2_70_16
GGGGCTCACCTACTACGTGGTGCCGCTCATCTTCCGGCGCCATCTGATCTCCACGAAGCTCGCCACGGCGCAGATCTACCTCTTCGGCATCGGCATGACCATCTTCATCGGCGGCATGACGACAGCCGGCTCCTACGCCATCCCGCGGCGCCACTGGGACGTGCAATTCGCCACCTCCATCTTCCAGCCGCCCGTCGAGGCGGCGGCCTTCGCCTTCCTGGGCATCATGGGCGTGGGCGGCCTCTTCGCGCTCCTCGGCGGGGCGCTCTACGTCCTGATCACCGTGGGCTCGGTGCTCTTCGGGAAGCGGGTCCCCGACACGCCGGGCGCTGTCCCGCTGGCCGCCATGCCTCAGGACGGGGGGCAGCATGTCCCCGTCAAGGGCACCATGGTCCTGGTCCTCGTCTTCCTCGCCTCCTTCGTCATCTACTACTTCCTCAACTGGAAGTGGCTGGCCGCCATCTGGATCGTGAAGTGAGCCGCGGCCATGGACGCCGACACCGCCATCCCCCTGGGTGAGGCCTCCCGGCTGCGGTGCGGCCGGGTGACGGCCCTGCCGAGACGGGCGCCTGCGGCGCCCGTCTCGGCAGCCGTGGTCCCGGCCGCCACCCGGCGGCTCCTGATCGGGTGGCTGTCTCTGGCCCTGGCCTCGCTGGTGGTGGCCGGCATCTTCGCCGCGCTGGCCGCCGCCGCGCGCACGCCCGTCGTGTACGCGCTCTTCTCCGCCAACCTCTTCCGACTGGCGCTGACCTCGCATGTGACCTTCGCCTTCACCGTCTGGTTCGTCACCTTCGCAGGCGTGCTCTGGGTCTACGTGGCCTGGCGCGCCAACTACCCGCTGAGCGCGGGCGCCTCCTGGGCCGCGCTCGCGCTGGCCTCGCTGGGCTCGGCGGCCATGGCGGTGCCAGCCTTCCTCGGCACGGGCCAGCCGTACCTCAACGACTATCTCCCGGTGATCGATCAGCCCTTCTTCTGGGGCGGCCTGATCCTGGTCGGGGCGGGGGTGAGCCTCCAGGCCGCGGCCTATCTGGCGGCGGCCCTCCAGGGTGCGCGGCGCGCGCAGCGCCAGGGGGCGCCCCCCGGCACTCCCGAGGGGCTTGCCATGGCGGCGGGGGCCCTGGCCATGCTGCTCTCAGTCGCCGCCGTCGCGCTGGCCTGGGCGCGCCTGGACGCCTCGCTCCCGTTCGGCTATTCCCTCCGCGCTCTCGTCTGGGGCGGCGGCCACATCCTCCAGTACCTGCACGTGACCGGCATGGTCGCGGCGTGGATGGTCGCCATCGCCGTGGCGCTCGGCACCGTCTTCCCGGCGCGCCGCGTCCTCCGGATGCTCCTCTGGGTGCTCCTGCCCTTCATGATCGCGGCCGCGGCCTCGTACCTCGTGTGGCGGCCGGAGGCGCTGCTCATCAACCATCTCATCACGGTGCTCACCTTCGGCGGGCTCGGCGCCGCCGGCGTGCCGGTGTTCTTCATGGCGCTGGCCGCCGTGACGGCGGCCCGCCGCCCGCTGCCGTGGGCGAGCCCGCTGTTCGGCGGCACCGTGGTGTCCTTCGCGCTCTTCGCCGTCGGCGGCGTGATGGGCATCTTCGGCTTCACCCAGGACACGCGGGTGCCAGCCCACTACCACGGCATGGTCGGCGCGGTGACGCTGGCCTACATGGGGCTCACGCCCATGCTGCTGGAGATCTGCGGCCGCCGCCCGTGGAGCGAGCGCCTCACGCGGTGGCAGCCCTACCTCTACGGCATCGGGGTGCTGGGCATCATGCTCGGCATGCACTGGGCGGGGGGGCATGGCGCCCCGCGCAAGACCTTCGGCTTCACCTGGGCCAACGCGCAGGCCATCCTGGGCATGAACATCATGGGGGCAGGCTCCGTCCTGGCGATCCTGGGCGGGCTGGCCTTCGTGGTCAACATGGGGCTCCCCCTCGTCCCGCGGAGGGCGCGGCCATGATCGCGGCATACGTCGAGTCCCTCAAGCTCCGCGTGGGCAGCTTCATCGGCATGGCGGCGGTGCTCGGCTATGTCGCCACGGCCCCCGCGGGGCTCTCGCTGCCGTCCCTCGGGCTCCTCTTCGTCGTCACCGTGATGGCGGCCGGCGGGGCGGGCGCGCTCAACCACTTCCTCGACCGGGACCTGGACGCCCGGATGCCGCGCACCGCGCGGCGTCCCCTGCCCTCGGGCCGCATCCGCCACGCCTGGCACGTGGTGGCGCTCGGGCTGGGGATGATGCTCCTGGCCGTGAGCCTGGCCCTCTGGCAGCTCAACCGGCTGGTGGCGTTGCATGTGGCCCTCGGCGCCTTCACCTACGTGGTCGTCTACACGATCTGGCTCAAGCGGCGCTCCTGGCTCAACGTGGTGATCGGCGGGCTGGCCGGCTCCTTCGCGGTGCTCGCCGGTGGCGCGCTGGCCCGCCCCGAGCTCTGCCTGCCGCCGGTGATCTTCGCCGCCGTGCTCTTCTTCTGGAGCCCGTCGCATTTCTGGTCGCTGGCCATCGTCTACAAGACCGACTATGCGGGAGCCCTGATCCCCATGCTCCCGGCGGTCAAGGGGGAAGCCCGCACCGCCCGGAGCATCCTCGTCAACACGCTGGGGCTCCTGGCCTCGAGCCTCCTGCCTTTCGCGCTCGGCATGCTCGGCTGGGCCTATCTCCTCGTCGGCGTGCTCGGCGGCGGCGGACTCCTGCTGAGTCGTAACCTTCAGCTCGCGAGCCGGCCGGCGGACCGGCGGCTCGCCCTCGCGAACTTCCACGCTTCGAACCTATTCCTCCTGCTCCTGTTCCTGGGCGTGGTCATCGACGTGGTGGCTCGACGCTGGTAACGGAGGCGGATTCCCGTCGTCCCGCTCCCCGCTCGTAAGGAGGTCGTCATGAGACGCGCACTGTCCCTGTTCACGGTCCTCTTCCTCACCGCCGCGTGGGCCGGGGTCGCACTGGCCCAGGCGCCCGCCGCCCCCGCCATGAGCCCGGAGGAGTTTGCCCAGGGCAAGCGGATCTACTTCGACCGCTGCGCCGGCTGCCACGGGGTGCTGCGCAAGGGCGCCACCGGGCCCAAGCTCCTGCCCGGGGAGATGCGAGTGGAAGGGACGGAGAAGCTGGCCAGGACGATCACCGAGGGCACCGTGAAGGGCATGCCCGACTGGGGGAGGCAGGGCATCCTGTCGCCGGACGAGGTGACGCTCATGGCCCGCTACGTCCAAGAGGAGCCGCCGGTCCCGCCCGAGCTCTCCCTCAAGCAGATGAAGGACACGTGGAAGGTCTTCGTGGAGCCCTCGAGCCGCCCGAAGAAGCCCGAGCACAACCGCGACTGGCAGAACTTCTTCTCGGTGACCCTGCGTGACGCCGGCCAGGTCGCCATCATCGACGGCACCACAAAGGAGATCCTGAACACCGTCAACACGGGCTTCGCCGTGCACATCTCCCGCTCCTCCGCCTCCGGCCGCTACATGTACACCATCGGGCGGGACGGCAAGGCCACCTTGATCGACCTGTGGTTGAAGGTGCCGGACAAGGTGGCCGAGGTGCAGACCTGCTCTGACGCCCGCTCCATCGACACCTCCAAGTACAAGGGGCCGGCGGGCAACTTCCACGACAAGTACGCGATCATCGGCTGCTACTGGCCGCCTCACTTCGTGATCCTCGACGGCGACACGCTGGAGCCCCAGAAGGTCGTCTCCACCCGCAGCTACACCTACGACACCAACGAGTTCCACCAGGAGCCGCGGGTGGCGACCATCGTCGCCTCCCACTTCAAGCCCCAGTGGATCGTCACCATCAAGGAGACGGGGCTCGTCTGGCTCGTGGACTACTCCGACATCAAGAACCTCAAGATCACCCAGATCGAGACCGAGGCCTTCCTGCACGACGGCGGCTGGGACCTCTCGAAGCGCTACTTCATCGTCGCGGCCAACCAGCGCAACAAGCTGGTGGTCGTGGACGCCCAGAAGGAGAAGCTCGAGGCCATCATCAAGGTCGGCAAGATCCCGCACCCCGGCCGCGGCGCCACCTGGGTGGATCCGCAGTACGGCCCCGTGGGCGCCACCGTGCATCTCGGCGAGGGCAAGATCGCCGTCTACGGCACCGACCCCGTCAAGAACAAGAAGCATGCCTGGCAGGTGGTCCGCGAGATCGAGGTCCTCGGCGGCGGCAGCCTCTTCCTCAAGACCCACCCGAAGAGCCAGTGGATCTGGAACGACCACGCGCTGAACGCCGACCCCAAGGTCCAGCGGAGCATCTGCGTGACCGCGAAGAAGAGCCCGGACAAGGTGGCCAAGTGCTGGGAGGTGTCGGACGGGGGCCGCGCGGTGCATCTCGAGTACAACAAGGCCGGCGACGAGGTGTGGGTGAGCGTCTGGAAGCGGAAGGACCAGCAGAGTGAGATCGTCATCTACGAGGACAAGACGCTCAAGGAGAAGGCGCGCCTCCGCGACCCGCGGCTCGTCACGCCCACGGGCAAGTTCAACGTCTACAACACGATGAAGGACATCTACTAGTGGCTCTTGCGGATTACCGTTCCGCCGGGGGCCGGCAGGCGGGGGCGCGGCCGGGACCTCGCACCCTCGTCACGGCCGATCCGCGGAGGGGGTGCAACCGAGAGGGGCGGGCGCCGGCTTCGAGAGCCGCTACGGCACGGGTCCAGGCAGCGCCCCCGCCTGCCGCCCCCCCGTGAGGTGTCGCCCGCACAAGTCAATGACATACGCTCATGCGGCTGGCCGGCCCACTTCCTGCTAAGGTAGGGGCGAACCCGAGACAGCAGGGAGGGCAAGCCGAAGGGTGCGCGCGGGAATCGGCCGGCAGATCAACATCGCCATCGCGGCGGGGTTCGTCCTCGTCCTCGTGGTGGGCGGGATCTCCGTGCTGCTGGCCTGGACCATCTCCGCGGGAGTGGAGGAGGGACGGCACCGACGGCTCGAGGTCGATGCCATCAACCGGATCCACAGCACCGTTCACCACTTCGTCGCTCACCTCCACCTGACCCTCCTGGGCACCGCCGCGCCCGGGCACCCGTCCCCCGCGGAGATCCTCGACGAGCTGAAGAGACGCATCGCCGCATACGATGCCTTCGAGCGGTCCCAGGGGAGCGACGAGGCACGCCAGGAGCTGGGCCGCCTCTCCGAGCTCCAGGCCCTGGTGACCGAGCTCGAGGTCGCCTCCGGAGCGGTGCTCGGGGCCCTTGGCCGAGGCCAGCCACCCACCGCCGCCGAGGTGGTGGCCATCAACGATCTGGCTCATGAGCGGGTCGCGGGAATCGTCGAGGAGCTGCGCGCCGTCCACCAGCGGAAGCTCGAGCGCGCCATCGACGGAACCCAGCGGCGGATGTTCCTGATCTCGAGCCTCTACGTGACCTTCGCGGTGGGCGGCGCCTCGCTTCTCCTCCTGGGCAACCGCTTCCTGTCCCGGCGCCTGGTCTCGCCCATCGGCCGTCTCGCCCAGGCCGCCCTGCGCATCGCCGCCGGCGATCTCTCCCAGCGCGTTCCCGTCCGATCCGCGGACGAGGTGGGGCGGCTCTCCCAGGCCTTCAATGTCATGACCGAGCGCCTGGAGGCGCAGGAGGCCGAGCGGCTGAACTTCCAGGCGGAACTCGAGCGGCAGGTCAAGGAGCGAACGCGCGAGCTCGAGGACACCGCAGCGAGACTGCAGGCCACACAGGCCGAGCTCATCCGGTCCGAGCGGATCGCCGTGACGGGCCAGATCGCGGCCGGGGTCACGCACGAGATCCGCACCCCCCTCAACTCCCTCGCGATCAACGTCCAGCTGCTCCGCCGGGAGCTCTCCGCCGAGGCCGCCCCGGCGTCGCTGCGCGAGGCTCTCGGCACCTTCGCCATGGTGGAGTACGAGATCACGCGGATCAACCGGATCCTGGAGGAGTTCATCAAGTTCGCTCGTCTTCCGGCGCCGCGGTTCGAAGCCGTCGAGATCGGCGCCCTCCTGCAGGAGATCGTGGGGCTGCTGGGCCCCCAGGCGGCCAAGGCCGGAGTGCGCCTCGAGGCCCACCCGCTCTCGCCGGGGGCCGCCGTGAGGGGGGATCCGGATCAGTTGCGCGAGGTCTTCCTCAACCTGGGCCAGAACGCGCTGCAGGCCATGCCGAACGGGGGCCTGCTCGGCCTGGAGGTGACCCGGGAGGCGGGGTGGGCGGAGATCGCCGTGACGGACTCCGGCCCGGGGATCGCGGAGGCCCAGCGCGAAACGATCTTCCTTCCCTTCGTCAGCACCAAGGCCGACGGTCTCGGCCTCGGGCTTCCCATCGTCAAGCGGATCATCGAGGAGCACGGGGGAAGCGTGTCGTGCCAGAACCGTGTCCGGGGCGGGGCCAGCTTCCTCGTCCGGCTTCCCGCCGCCGGGACCGCCACCGGGGGGTGAGCGGTGGAACACCTCATCCTCGTGGCCGAGGACGATTCGCACACCCGCGAGAGCCTGCGCCGGGCCATGACCCGGGCCGGCTACCGGACGCTGACGGCAGCCGACGGGGGGGCGGCCCTCGACATCCTGAAGTCGGAAGCCGTCGATGTCCTCCTCTCCGACCTGAAGATGCCGGGCATGGACGGCATGACCCTGCTCGACCGGGTCCGGGCCGAGTTCCCGGAAACGGCCGTGATCATCCTCACGGGCTTCGCCACCGTCGGCCTCGCCGTGGAGGCGATGAAGAAGGGCGCCTACGACTTCCTCACCAAGCCCGTCGACCTCGGCAAGCTCGAGCTTCTGCTGGGGCACGCCCTGGAGGCTCGCAGACTCACCCAGGAGAATCGCGAGCTCAGGCTCCGCCTGCGCGAGACCGCCGGGCTCAAGCCGCTCCTCGGTCGCTCCGCCGCCATGCAGCGCCTCCGGGAGACGATCGAGCAGGTGGCCGCCACCGATGCGGCGGTCCTCGTCCTCGGGGAAAGCGGCACGGGAAAGGAGCTGGCGGCGCACGCCATTCACTACGGCGGCGCGCGGGCCGAGCGCCCCTTCGTCAAGGTGAGCTGCGCCGCGCTTCCGGAGGGGTTGCTCGAGTCGGAGCTGCTCGGTCACGAGCGCGGGGCCTTCACCGGCGCCCGGGAACGACGCAAGGGCCGGTTCGAGCTGGCCCATGGGGGCACGCTGTTGCTGGACGAGGTGGGAGACATGAGCCCCCAGACCCAGGCCAAGCTCCTCCGCGTCCTCCAGGAGCGGGAGTTCGAGCGGGTGGGCGGGACGGACACGATCCGGGTGGACGTCCGGCTCATCACCGCCACCAACCGCGACCTCGAGGCCCTCGTGGCCGAGGGCAACTTCCGCGAAGATCTCTACTACCGACTCAACGTCGTCCCCGTCCGGATGCCGCCCTTGCGCGAGCGCGTCGAGGACATTCCGATCCTGGCAGCGCACTTCCTCGGCTCGTGTGCCGAGCGGTGGGGCAAGCCCGTCCCGGAGGTGACTCCCGAAGCCCTTGCGCTCCTCTGCCGCTATCCCTGGCCCGGCAATGTCCGCGAGCTGCAGCACGCCGTGGAGTCCATGCTCGTGTTCTCCAGGGGGGGGGCGATTGCGGCCGAGGATCTCCCTCCTGCCATCCGGGGCGACGAGAGGACTGCCGACCCGGCGGAGCGCCACTCCGGCGCAACGCTCCGGGACCTGGAGCGCCAGGCCGTCCTGCGGACGCTGGTCGCCACCGGCGGGAACCGGCGCAAGGCGGCCGAAATCCTGGGGATCGGGCTCAAGACCCTCTACAGGAAGATCCAGGAGTTCCGCCTCCAGTAGAAGCCGCCGGAGCCGCCGCCTTTCTCCTTCGGCTGCGGCCTCCGCGCAGCCGCCGGCTCGCGAGCCCTTGTCATCTTGACCGCAGCGCAGCGGCCAGGCGAGTCGATTTGACAAGCCCTGGCGCCGCCGCTCCGTTCGACGATGCCATCCCCCGGGGGGCCAGGTCTCCGTGGTTGAAGCGGTTTTCGCGCCGGAGCCTCGTGGCGCCGGACGTGGCACCGCCTGTGCTGGTGGGACTGGCAGTGCGATGAGACAGCCTGAATCGATCCTGGTCGTATCGCCCGATGCCACCACCTTGCAGGGGCTGACCCGAGCGCTCCTGCAGGGCGGGTTGCCGGTGACCGCGGCCCTGGGGTGGGCGGAGGGGGAGTCCCGGCTCCAGCGGGTCCCCGTGTCCCTGCTGGTCGCGGACATCGAGGAGGTGGGACCCGAGGAGCTGATCATGCTCCGGCGCCTGCGGGCCGCGTTTCCGCACGTGGGGATTATCGCGCTGGTCTCCCTCTCCACCCCGGAGGCCCGGGCGGCCAAGGCGGATGGCCTCGTGCTGGCCGTCCTCGACAAGCCCATTGCCCTCGCCCAGCTGGAGGAGGCTGTGAGCTCGGCCCTCTCCCGCAAGGCCCTCCATTGAAGATCCTCGGCGGCCTCGTTCTGGTGGGAGCGGCCCTTCTGTTCTGGGGCTGGGGATTCCTTGTCGAGTCCGCGGTGAAGCAGCCTATCGAATTCCCCCACAAGGCTCACCTCGATCTGAAGGATCCCAAGTTCGAGTGCACGACCTGTCACGACCGGGCGGAGAAGGGCGCCATCGCCGGCCGACCCTCGACGAAGAAGTGCTTGTCCTGCCACTCGTCCGGGGAAGCGAAGAGCGCCGAAGAGAAGAAGCTCCAGGCGCTGGGGGAAAAGGGCGGGGAGATCCCCTGGCAGCGGGTCTGGCGGCTCCCGTCCCACGTCTTCTTTTCCCATCGCACCCATCTGGTGCGGGCAAAGCTCCCGTGCCAGACCTGCCACGGGCCGATGGAGACCCTGACCCGCCCGCCGGCCCGCGCCCTCAAGAAGCTCACCATGAACGACTGCATCGGCTGTCACGAGCAGTGGCAGTGGCCCAAGGAGGCCAGGGAGACGAAGGGGCGCGGGGAAGTCGCGGCGGCCAAGGAGCGCGCAGCTGAGCCGGTGACGTCAGCGGCGGTCACGCGGGTGTCCACCGACTGCAATGCTTGCCATAAGTAAGGTGAAGCCATGCGCGTGACACGACGCGGGTTCCTCGGGGCGCTCGGCGGGACGGCGGGCGCGGCAGCATTGGTCCGGGGCACACTGACCCAGGCCGAGCAGGCGGGCGCGGATCTGACACGGTGGGCCACGCCGGAAGAGGTGCTGGTTCCCTCGATCTGCCAGCAGTGTCCGGGCGGCTGCGGGCTTCTCGTCCGAACGCTCGACGGCCAGGTGGCGGGGATCTCGGGCAATCCCCTCCATCCGATCAACCGGGGCACGCTCTGTCCCAAGGCCTTTGGCGGGCTCCAGGCCCTCTCCGATCCGGATCGGCTGAAGGGGCCGATGGCGCGCGACGGTGAGCGTGGACGCTTTCGCCCCATCGCGTGGGATGAAGCGCTTTCCATGGTGACCGCCCGGCTGTCTGATCTCAGAGCCAAGGGCCTCTCCCACACGGTCGCCATCCTGGGAGGGCAGTACCGCGGCTATCGGGACATGCTCTGGCGACGCTTCGCCGAGGCCTACGGAACCCCCAACTACATCCGGGTCCGCTGCCTGCCGCCCGAGAAACCCGCCCTCGCCCATCGGCTCATGCAGGGGGTCACGACTCCCCTGGGCTACGACCTCGCGGAAGCCCAGTTCATCCTCTCGTTTGGAGCCGGACTTCTCGAGGCCTGGCTCGGCCCGGTCCACGCCTCCCAGGCGTTCGCCCGTCTCCGCCGCAGCGGGGAGCGCCCGCGCGGGCGGTTCGTCCAGGTGGATCCCAGAGGCTCGGCCACAGCCGTCAAGGCGGACCGGTGGGTCCCCATCGTTCCGGGCACCGACGGGATCCTCGCTCTCGGCATCGCCAATGCCATGATCCGCGAAGGACTCTACGACCAGGAGTTCGTGGCTACCCACGCCTCGGGCTTCGAGGACTGGACGGATGGCGCCGGACGGCGCCTCTCCGGGTTCAAGAATCTGGTCCTGAACGAATACGGACTGCTCAGCGTCTCGGCGGCCACCGGCGTCCCCGTCAAGACCATCCTCGAGATCGCCCGCGATCTCGGCACCATCAAGCCCGCCCTGGTCGTCGGCGAGCGGGGCCCTGCCTACGGCTCCGACGACCTGCACACCCGGATGGCCATTCACAGTCTCAACGCCTTGATCGGGAATATCGGCGTCAAGGGCGGACTCCTGATCCAGGGGGATCTGCCCCTGGCCCCCCCTCCGCCGGTTCAACAGGACGACGCCGCCAGGCGAGGCGCCGCCCAGCCCCGCCTGGACGGGGCCGGCCAGGGGGAGTACCTCCTCGCCTCCGATGTGCCGCAGGCCCTCCCCGGGCAGCTTCTGAAAGAGAGTTCCTCACCCGTCAACGCCCTCTTCCTCTTCGCCACCAATCCCCTCGCGAATCACCCGGCGAAGGAGGCCTTCGCTGAAGGGATGAAACGGATCCCCTTCATCGTCAGCTTCTCGCCCTTCCTCGATGAGTCGAGCTCCATGGCCGACCTGATCCTCCCCGACCACACCTACCTCGAGCGGTGGCAGGACGATCAGGTCACCCACCTCGCCGGCTTCACCTGCTTCAGCGTGGCGCAGCCGGCAGCCGCACCGCTCCGGCAGACCCGCAACGCCGCCGACGTGGTCCTCCAGCTCGCGAAGGCGCTGGGCGGGAGCCTCCGCGAGAGCTTCCCGTGGGACAAGTATGAGGACGTCCTCTATGAGGGCGCCCGGGGACTCTACGATGCCGGGCGAGGCTACGTGGTCTCCGTCCACACCGAGGAGTCCCTGAGAAAGATCCTGGAGCGCCAGGGGTACTGGACGCCGGAGTTCGAGTCCTATGACGACTTCTGGGACGCGCTCGGCAAGCGCGGGGCCTGGTGGGATCCCACGGGGCTGCCGGTGAGCCGGAAAGCGCTCCTCAGGACGCCGTCGGGGAGGTTCGAGTTCTACTCGACTGGCCTCAAGCGGCTGGTGGACGAGGCGGTAAGGCGGGAGGGCAAAGGCGAGGCCTTCGTGCGTGCCCTCGGCGGGCGCGACCGGGGCGATCTGCTTTACCTCCCCGCGGTGGCCATTCCCTCGCCCGCCGAGCCGGGGGCCTTCCCTCTTCGCCTCAACAGCTACCGCCTGATGAGCCGGCCCCAGGGAGGCGGGAGAAACCAGCCCTGGCTCCTCGAGCAGCCGGCGGTCCACGTCCGGGCGTCCTGGGAAGGGTGGGTGGAGATCCATCCGAAGACGGCCGCCGGGCTGGGAGTGAGAGATGGGGACCAGGTATGGGTGGAATCGCCCAAGGGCCGGATCAGACTCAAGGCCAAGCTCTACGCCGGCACTCCCCGCGACATCGTCCAGATCCCGCTCTTCGGCGGGCCGGGGCCCAACCCCAACGACCTCATCGCCAACGAGGCCGACCCCTTCAGGGGCTTCGGGCTCCTGAACACCACCCGCGTCCGGATCACGAAGGTCTGAGCTGCATGAAAGCGCTCGTGGGAAGAGGAACTTCACCGCTCCGCGCCGATCGGGCGCTTTCGGGCGCGGGCTTTGCCCGCGCGATCTTGGGGGGAGGTATCGGAAGGGGGGCGTAGCCCCGCTTCCGAGGATTATGGCGCTCTGGGGCATGGTCATCGATCTGGATCGCTGCACGGGCTGCCAGGCCTGCGTCATGGCCTGCAAGGCCGAAAACAACGTGCCCGCCGTCGGGGCCAAGGAGGCGCTCCGGGGACGGATCATCAGCTGGATGCAGGTCCTGACCGAAGGGGACGAGGAACACCCCGGCGAGAAGATGCGGTTTCTGCCGCGGCCGTGCCTTCAGTGCGACGATCCGCCCTGCACCAAGGTCTGCCCCGTCTATGCCACCTACCGGAATCCGGAGGGGATCGTCGCCCAGATTTACGCTCGCTGCATCGGGTGCCGGTTCTGCATGGCCGCCTGCCCGTATAACGCCAAGTACTTCAACTGGCGGCTCTACCAGAAGGACGCCCCCGGCCAGAACCCCGACGTCTCGGTCCGCCCCAAGGGCGTCGTCGAGAAGTGCACCTTCTGCCACCACCGGCTGCAGAAGGCCAGGGAGCGCGCGCTGGCCGAGAAACGAGAGATGAGCCCGGGGGAGTACGTCCCCGCGTGCGGCGAGGCCTGCCCGGCGCGCGCCATCATCTTCGGCGACCTCTCCGATCCCGGCAGCGAGGTGTCTCGCCTGGCCAAGAGTCCCCGCGCCTTCAGGTTGCAGGAGGAACTGGGGACCAAGCCGAAGGTCATCTACCTGACCGAGGGGGAAGGCCGTGGCTGAGCGCGCCCCCGACGGCGACGCCATCCTCCTCGCTCCCATCGAGCGGACCGGGCCGGGCTTTTACTGGAGCGTGGGAGCGCTCTCGCTGCTCATTCTCTGGGGGGCCATGGCCTACTGGACGCAGTTCCGCGAGGGGCTGGGCGTCACGGGCCTCCATCAGCCGGTCTCCTGGGGATTCTACGTGACGAACTTCGTCTTCTTCATCGGCATCAGCCACGCGGGGACGCTGATCTCCGCCATCCTGCGGCTCTCCAAGGCCGAGTGGCGACGCCCGGTCACCCGGATGGCGGAGGTCATCACGGTAATGGTGCTCTTCATCGGCGCCGGCCAGATCCTGGTGGACCTGGGGCGGCCGGACCGGGCGCTGAACGTCCTCCGCTATGGCCGCTACCAGTCCCCGCTCCTGTGGGACGCGACGAGCATCAGCGCCTACCTGACGGCCAGCATCGTCTACCTCTACATCCCCATGATCCCCGACATCGCGATCTTGAGAGATCGGCTCCAGAAGCGAAAGCTCCTCTACACGGTCCTGGCTCTGGGCTGGACGGGGAGCCCACGCCAGCAGAAGGTCTTGAACCGGGCCATCGCCATCATGGCGGTCCTGGTGATCCCGATCGCGATCTCGGTCCACTCGGTCGTGTCCTTCGTCTTCTCCATGACGCTCCAGCCCATGTGGCGCTCGACCATCTTCGGCCCGTACTTCGTGGTGGGGGCCATCTTCTCCGGGATCGCGGCCCTCATCGTGGCGATGCTCGTCTTCAGGAAGGCGTACGGGCTGGAGCGGTACCTCAAGCCGATCCATTTCCGCTACCTGGGGCAGCTCCTCCTGGTCATGTCGCTCCTCTGGTTCTACTTCACCTTCGCCGAATACCTCACGGCGTACTACGGGAACGAGCCGGAGGAGATGCACGTCTTCTGGGCCAAGTTCTCCGGCCCGTTCTGGCCGTTCTTCTGGGGGATGGCCCTCACCAACTTCGTCGTCCCGGTCCTCTGTCTGGTGCGCTTGCGCTCCCACACCCTCGGAAAGGTTCTGACCGCCTCCCTGTCGGTTTCGGTGGGGATGTGGCTCGAGCGCTTCATCATCGTCGTCCCGACCCTGTCCAACCCGCGGCTCCCGTTCGGGGAGGGGATGTACTGGCCGACGTGGGTGGAGTGGGGAGAGCTGGCGGGGAGCTTCGCGCTGTTCGCCCTCTTCTACCTCCTCTTCACCAAGCTCTTCCCCGTCATCTCCATCTGGGAGATCCGGGAGGGGCGGGAGCTCGGGCTCAAGGAAGTGGAGGAGCGGCTCCTGAGCTACCTGCCGGATACGAGCGAGCCGGCAGTCGTGGAGACGGAGCGCAGGTAGTGACATGAGCCCTCCGAGCTCGCCGTCCGCTCGAACGGTGCGCGCGATCCAGTGGGCCATGGCCGCGATGGCCGTCCTCTTCATCGGGGGGATCATCACCTGGATCACCCACCTGATCCGCACCGCCTGGCGGCTCAAGGACGTGCCGTCGGCGTCCATCGGGATCTCGCTGGTGGCCATCCCGGTATTCGTCACGCTGCTGGGCGTGATCCTCTACGTCTTCTGGGGGCTCCTGGGAGACCGAGGCAGCCCGGAAGGTGCTTCGGCCCCGCCGGCGGCACGCCACGGCGACCGTCGTCCCGGAGAATCGGCATGGAAGCCGTAGGGCGCTGGCCGCTGCCCTCCCCTGGTGGAGCTGACGCCGTCAACCCCGCCCACCCACGGAGGCGGATCGTGAGGAGATGGATCGTGGTCGGCCTCGTTCTTTTCGCCGGCGTCGGGCCGGGGGCGGGAGTCCGTCAGGCTGTCGGCGGCCACGAGGGCCTGTCCGTCCTGCTCCCCGGCAACCCCCTGGAGGGGAGCCGGCTCTTCACCGGGAAAGGGTGTCTCCGCTGCCACGCGGTCCATGGAGTCGGCGGGACCACGGGGCCCGACCTGGGCCGGGGGCTCCTGAACCGCCCCCTCCTGGAGATCGCGGGGGTGATGTGGAACCACTCCCCGGGGATGGAGCACGTCTTCCAGGAAAAGCGGATCGCCCGCCCCAAGTTCGAGCCCCAGGAGATGGCGAGCCTCCTGTCCTTCCTCTACTATCTCGGCTCCCTGGACCCCCCCGGAGACGCGGCGGCCGGCGCCCGACTCTTCCGCCAGAAGGGGTGCCAGACCTGCCACGCGCTGGCAGGCAAAGGCGGCAGTGTCGGCCCCGAGCTGGACAAGTACAGCCGGTACGCTTCCCCCCTCTACCTGACGGCTGCCCTCTGGAAGCGAGGGCAGGCCATGGCGGAGACGATGCAGGCGCAGCGAGTGCCACGTCCCACCTTTGAGGGCAATGACATCCCGGATCTTCTGGCCTTCATCCGGAGCGCCGGCGGGGGCACCGAGCGAGTCTATGTGGCGCCCGGCAACCCCAAGCGAGGTGAGGAGCTGTTCACCGAGAAGCGATGTGTCGAGTGCCACTCGATCCGGGGGCACGGGGGCAAAGTCGGTCCCGACCTCGGGATGAGGCTCAAGGGGAGCCTCATGCGGATCACTGGTTTCATGTGGAACAAAGGGCCGAAGATGTGGGCCAAGATGGCCGAGCGCGGGATCACTGTTCCATCGCTCACCGAGGTGGAGATGGCCGACCTCATCAGCTATCTCTACTTCTTCCAGTTCATCGACCCACCCGGCGATGCCGGAAGAGGGCAGCTCGTGTACCGGGAGAAGCGGTGCGGAACTTGCCATGCCCTCCGGGGGGTCGGCGAGAAGGTCGGGCCGGACCTGGCGACGGTCGAGAAGCTCGACACCCCGCTGGCGGTCATCACGGAGATGTGGAATCACGCGTCGAAGATGGAGGAGAAGATGACCGAGGAGAACGTGGCCTGGCCGGTGCTCAAGGGAGGGGAGACGGCGGACCTGATCGCCCATCTCCTCTCGATGCGCGGCGGCCCGACCCAGCCGGCCGGTGCCGCCAAGGAGCCGGAGCCGCGCCGGGGCCGGCCATGAAGAGTGACCCTGAAACCAATAGGAGGTGGACGATGACAAGCCTGGGAGCGAAGCTGGCGGTGCTGGTGATTTCCGCCCTGGTCGTCGGAGGATCGGCCTCGGCGGCGGAGATCGAGGTCGCGGCCAAGAAGGTGGCCGAGGGCCCGGTCATCGACGGCAAGGTGGACAAGGTCTGGGACAGCGTGAAGGCCACGAAGGTGACGGCGTCGGAAGGGCCTCAGGGCGAGGTGGAGATCAGCCTCAAGGCCGTGTACACCGACAAGGACGTGTACTTCCTCTTCCAGTGGCCGGACAAGACGATGAGCCTGAACCGCCTCTACGAGTTCACGGGCAAAGAGTGGAAAAAGGTCAAGGGCGGCGAGGATCGCTTCAACCTCATGTGGGACAGCAACAACACGATCAAGGAGTTCCCCGCCAAGGGCTGCACCGCCGTCTGCCACAAGCAGGGCAAGGAGGTGACGCTGAAGACCAACGGCCCCAGCGAGCGGATGGATGTGTGGCACTGGAAGGCCCAGCGATCGAACCCCGCCGGGTATGCCGATGATCAGTGGCTGGGCCATGAGCTCAAGAAGGTGGGGGACGAGGAGATCGCGCGCGGCAACGACGCCAAGAGCGCCGGGGGATACTCGGACAACTGGGACAAGGACGCCAAGCGCCCGAAATACACCTTCAAGGAGGGGGTCAAGCCGGGGCCCGCGCTCTCGAAGGGGGACGCTGTGGAGATCAAGGATTATGGCAAGTTCAAGGCCGGCGATCGCCTGCCCCGCGAAGTGCTGGAGAAGCCCGTGGGCAGCCGGGGCGACATCGGGGCCAAGGCGGTGTGGGACAAGGGGAGGTGGACGCTGGAGCTGAAGCGGGCGCGCGATACCGGGGACAAGGAGAACGATATCCAGTTCACCGATCCGGCGCGCTCCTACTACTTCGGGCTCTCTGTCCACGACAACGAGGGGGATGAGGAGCACTCCCACACCGGGCGGAACGCCCTGAAGCTCCTGCTGAAATAGGAGTCGGCTCCATGCGCTCACGAATCGTCACGGCAACTCTCCTGGCGCTGGTCCTTGGCATGTTTCCCCACGCCCCTGCCGCCTGGGGCGAGGAGGCCGAGAGCGTGAGTCTGGCCTCGACCCTGATCACCGAAGGCGCCGTGCCCGCCACCGAGGTGGAGGGAAGCTTCACCATGGCGAAGTCCAAGACGGAGCGGGGGTACGGCTTCGGCCTGAGCAGTCTCCAGTACGCGCCCGTGCCGTCCTTCGGCGTCAAGCTGGTGGTTCCGGTGGTCGTCCGCGACCCCGTGGACTCCGAGCCCACCGTGGGCGGCATGGGCGATCTGGGCCTCATGCTGAAGTACGCCCCCCTGCTGCTCCCCGCCCAGCAGTTTGCCCTGGCAGGAGGCATTGCCCTGACCTTGCCCACCGGGAGCGAGCGGCGGGAGCTGGGTGGGCAATTCGCCGTGGCGCCCTTCCTCGCCGCGGGCAAGGGGCTGGGCGCGTGGAGCCTCCAGGCGGATGTCGCCTATCGCTGGCAGCTCAATCGCCCGCGGGAGCTCGAGCCCGAGGAGGAGGGCGGCGAGACGGTGAGGCCTCACAAGGAGCATGGCGTCACCGCCAACCTGACCGTAACCTATTCGCCCCTGAAGTGGCTGGCTGCCATCCTCGAGCTGAACAGCGTGACGATGCTCCACCCCGGCGACCCTCTGAGGGAGCGGGTGCAGCTCTATCTGACCCCCGGAGTGAGCGTGGAACCGGCCGAGGGGTGGAATCTCCGGGCCGGGATCCACCTCCCGGTGACGAGCGCCAAGGAGGTCGACTGGAGCCTCCTCGTCATCCTCACCCGAGGCTTCTAGCCGCCAGCATCACGCGCCGCGCGCGGCGCGTGATGCTGGCGCTCCTCGCGGCTGCGCTCTTCCTCCTCGGGCCGAGGTAACGGGGGACTACGAGGGGTCGGGCTTCACCTCGGCCAAGGGCAGGAGCCCCGCGGCCGGCAGCTCCCGCAGCTCGCGGATCAGCGCCTCCAGCCTAGTGGCCGTGTGGCGGGAGTACTCGTAGAGGTGCTTGTGCATCAGCGCCAGCGTCACGGCATCACGGACGCGGCGCGGGCGCCGCAGCGCGGTCTCGAGGACCATCGACACCGTCAGCCAGGCGCGCCGCGGCGAGGCGTTGAGCACGCAGGCCCAGACGATCCGGAGCAAGAGCACGAGGTCCCCGCGCGCCGCCAGGAGCCGGGAGCCGTCGAGCGCCCCCCGCCCCAGGATCAGCGCCATGGAGCGGCGGCGGTAATTGCCATAGTCGTAGAGCCGCTCCAGCAGCCGTCGGTACCCCTCGTAGAGCTCGAGCCGCGACATCCCCTTGGGCACGATGTTGGTGAACACGAACTGGTCGCCCACGGACTCGGCGATAAGGCGCCCCGCCTTCTTGAGCCGGTCGTAGAGCGGGGTCTTCGGCACGGCATTGAGCATGCCGGTCATGGAGATGGGGATCCGGGCGTCCTGGATGAAGCGGAACTGCTCCTCGAAGATCTCCGGGTCGTCGCCGTCGAACCCCACGATCATGCCGGCCATGACCTCGATGCCGGCCGCCTGGATCCGGTGGACCGAGGTGAGGATGTCCTCGCGCATGTTCTGGGTCTTCCCGGTGGACTCGAGGCTCGCCTTCCGGGGTGACTCGATGCCCACGAAGATGGTCGCGAAATGGGCGCGCTTCATGAGCGCCAGCAACTCGTCGTCCTGCGCCACGTTGAGGGACACCTCGGTCATGAACTCGATGGGGTAGCCCCGGGCTTCCTGCCACTCGGCGAGGGCGACCAGGAGCTTCTTGGCCTCCTTCTTGTTGCCGATGAAGTTGTCGTCCACCACGAAGATGTTCTGCACTCCGAGCCGGTGGATCTCCGCCACCTCGGCCATGACTTGCTCGACCGACTTGGTGCGCGGGCGGCGGCCGTACATGACGATGATGTCGCAGAAGTCGCAGTTGAAGGGGCAGCCCCGGGCGAACTGGATGGCCATGCTGCGGTACCGTCCAACCTTGAGGAGGTCGAAG
>MGBV01000178.1:18199-43274 GCA_001788415.1 Candidatus Rokubacteria bacterium GWC2_70_16
GCCTGCCATGAGCCCGCCTCGTAGTCCCGGACGAACTTGGGCCAGGTGTACTCGGCCTCGTCCACGAAGAGCACGTCCACGCGCCCGCGCAGCTCCTCGGGGCAGAGCGAGGCGAAGGGACCGCCGGCCACCACGAACTTCCCGCGCCGGCGAAGCTCCTCGATGATCTCGAACATCCGCGTCTTGTGGACCACGTAGCCCGTGACACCCACGATGTCGGCGTCGGTGTCCCAGTCGATGGGCTCGACGTTCTCGTCGCAGCAGAGGATCTCGTGCCCCGGCGGCGTGAGCGCCGCCACCGTCGGGAGCGAGAGGTTGGGGAAGGCACAGCGCTTGCCGAGGCTCGGCAGGATGCGGTCAAAGGTCCAGAAGGACTCGGGGTTCCTGGGCGCGATGAGGTAGATCTTCACGTGGATGTCTGGACCCCCGCGGCGCCGGGAGAGCCCCGGCGCCGCTGAGGTCCCGCGGATGATACCGGACCCCCCGCCCCAACGCAACCCATTCCCTTCGGCACGCGTTGCCTCCGGCAGCCGGCACGCTGCCGGGGCGAGGGGCCCTCCCCGCGGAACACGCTGAGTCGCCACCCGCTGCCTCGGCTCCGAACGAGCCACGAGATCGAGGGCGCCGGCTCCGGCAGCGCGCAGAAGCCACGGTTCCGCGGGGAGGGCCCCTCGCCCCGGCAGCGCGCCGTGTGACGAATGCCATGGGCGCGGGCTGACCGCGACTGGGATCGGGCGAAGTAAGTCGCCCCAGGGTGAAGTTCCGGCGGGCGCGGGCGTGGCGAAGCCCGGGTGCCCGCGCCAGGTCAAGAACGCGGGCGGGCGACAGCCCGGGTGCCCGCGCCAGGTCAAGAACGCGGGCGTGGCGACAGCCCGGGTGCCCGCCCCAGGGTTGACCGGGACTGGGATCGCGTGACGTAAGTCGCGCCAGGTGAAGTTCCGGCGGGCGCGGGCGTGGCGAAGCCCGGGTGCCCGCGCCCGGACTGACCGCGACTCGGATCGCGTGAAGTAAGTCGCGCCGCGTGAAGTTCCGGCGGGCGCGGGCGTGGCGAAGCCCGGGTGCCCGCGCCAGGTAAGGATGATCTGGGTCATAACGGCCATGGGGGCCCCCGGGCCACACTGGGCCACGGGGGAGGGTTTCCGGGTGCTCGACGTCACGAAGCTCTTGTGCCGGCCCGAGGAGGTGGCGGGCGGCCTCCGTGCAGGCCGCGCCGTTGGCCACGGCGACCGCTTCGCCGAGGTCAAGCGCCCCGTGGTGGTGTGGAACGTCACGCGGCGCTGCAACCTCCACTGCCAGCACTGCTACGCCAGCGCCCAGAGCGTGCCCCATCCCGACGAGCTCAGCCCCGGCGAGGGCCTCGCCCTCATCCGGGAGCTCGCCCGCTGCCAAGTGCCCGCCCTGATCCTCTCGGGCGGCGACCCGTTGCTGCGTCCCGACCTGCTGGAGCTGATCCGCTGCGCCGCCGAGCACGGCATCCACCCCGCGCTGTCCACCAACGGCACGCTCATCGACGCCGCCGGGGCGCGCGACCTGCGCGCTGCGGGCGTGGGCTACCTCGGCGTCTCCGTGGATGGGATCGGCCGCCTCCACGACCGCTTCCGCGGGCTCCGGGGCGCCTGGGAGCAGGCCCTCCGCGGGCTCCGCCACTGTCGAGAGGCCGGCCTCACGGTGGGCCTCCGGTTCACGCTCTCGCGCGTCACCCTGCCCCATCTCCCGGGCGTCCTCGACCTCATGGAGGCCGAGCAGGTCCACCGCGGCTACGTGAGCCACCTCGTCTCCGTGGGGCGCGCGCAGGGGCTGGCAGGATGCGCGCTGTCGCCGGGAGAGACGCGCGCCGCCGTGGAGACGGTCCTGGACCGGGCGGAGTCCCTCGACGCGCGGCATGTGCCGCTTCACCTCGTGACGGGCAACAGCGACGCCGACGGGGTCCTCCTCTACTTGAGGGCGCGGGAGCGGCGCCCGGCCACGGCCGGCCTCGTGCTGGACTTGCTCGAGCGACGCGGCGGCAACTCGGCGGGACGCTCCATCGCCAACGTGGACGACCGGGGCGAGGTGCATCCCGACCAGTTCTGGCCGCACCACAGTCTCGGCAATGTCCGCGCGCGCCCCTTCGGAGAGATCTGGAGCGATCCGGCCCAGCCGCTGCTCGCCCGGCTGCGCAGCCGGCGCTCCCACATCCACGGCCGCTGCGCGGCCTGCCCCTTCCTCGATATCTGCGGGGGCGGCTCGAGGGTGCGCGCCGAGGCGCTCACCGGCGATCTCTGGGCCTCCGACCCGGCCTGTTACCTCACCGACGGCGAGCTCGGGCTTGCCGCCGCCTCCGAGGAGTCCAGCCATGCGCCTGCTCGCCCGACCGACGCTGGGAGCGCTCCTGCTCCTCTCCCTGAGCGCGCCAGCCTGGTCTCACGCTGCTGAGGCCGCTCCTCCGTCCTGGGGCACAGGCGCGCTTGTGCTCGTGGTGGAGCGCGAGTCGGGCAGCGTGCTGGTCATCGACTCCTCCCGGCATGTCCTCCTCGGCCGCGTCGAGGGGCTCGGCAACCTCACGCACGGCACGGTAAAGTTCTCCCGCGACGGGCGGTACGCCTACGTGATCGGGCGCGAGGCGCTGGTCTCGAAGATCGACCTCCACACGCTCAGGGTCGTCCGCCAGGTGCAGGCGGGTCAATGGTCCATCGGCGGCGCCATGACGGCCGACGGGCGCCACCTCGCCGTCTCCAACTACTCCCCCGGCGAGGTGCGGCTGCTCGACGCCGACTCGCTGGAAGTCGTCAAGGTGATCACCGCCGAGCGCATGCTGCCCGACGGGAGCACGCGGCCCTCCCGCGTCGCCGGGCTCGTGGATGCTCCGGGGAACCTCCTCCTCTTCGGCCTCATGGACGCCGACGGCGTGTGGGTGGTGGACGCGAGCAAGCCCGGCTTCCCGGTGGTCCGCCAGTTCTGGGATGCAGGCGTCACCCCCTATGACGCCCTCATCACCCCCGAGGGGCGCTACTACCTCGTGGGCTTCCTCGGCTCCAACTGGATGGGCCTCGTGGACACCTGGCGACTGGACGGCGTGCGCCCGATCATGGCCGAGCAGGGCCGAGACGAGGACAATGTGCCGCTCTGGAAGATCCCCCACCTGAAGGGGTGGGCGGTGGCCGGGGATCTCGCCTTCCTCCCGGCCCTCAAGCGTGAGGTGGCGCTCGTCTACTCCACGCGCGACTGGACCCCGCTGCCCCCCATCCCCATCAGCGGCACCGCGCTCTACACCGTGGTGCGACCCGACCGCCGTCAGGTCTGGGTGGACATCGTCGGCAAGAACGGCGACCGCGTGGACGTCATCGACGTGGGCGAGATGCGCGTGACGCGCACCCTCGAGCCCGGGCCCGGCGCCACCCATCCCCAGTTCACGCCCAAGGGGGATGCCGCCTACATCTCGCTCATGGACGGCGGCAAGGTCATCGTCTACGACACGGCCACCTTCCAGGTGATCCGCGAGTTCCCCGCGCGCCGCCCGTCCGGCATCTTCTTCGCCGACCGGGCCCACCGCTTCGGGATGTGAGCGTGGACGATCTCGACCGCCGTCTCCTCGACGCCATCCAGGCGGAGATCCCGCTCCTGCCCCGTCCCTTCGCCGCCGTGGGCGCGGTGGTGGATCTGGCCGAGCGGGAGGTCCTGGCGCGGCTCGAGCGGCTCAAGCACGAGGGCATCCTCCGCCAGATCAGCGCCATCTGGGACACCGCGCGCCTCGGCTACCGCTCGAGCCTGGTGGCCGCCTCGGTGGCCCCGGAGCGTCTGGACAGCGCCGCCGCCGTGGTGAGCGGGCATCCGGGGGTGAGTCACAACTACGAGCGCGACTTCCACTGGAACCTCTGGTTTACCCTGGCGGTGCCGCCGGACTCCCGGCTGGGCCTCGAGGGCACGGTGTCGCATCTCGCCGCGCGAGCGGGACTCGACCGGTACCGCCTCCTGCCGGCCTTGCGCGTCTTCAAGATCGGCGTGAGGCTCGACATGGAGGAGGCGCTGACGCCGACGCGTCGCGAGCACGCCGCGGGCCCGCGGGGCGCCGCCCCGGGCGCTCGGCTCCTGGACGAGCCCGACCGGGCGGTCGTGCGCATGCTGCAGGAGCCCTTCCCGCTCGTGCCTGAGCCCTGCGCGGCGCTGGCGGCAGGCTCCGGGATCGGCGTCGACGAGGTGCTCCGGCGCGCCCGGGTCCTGGCCGCGGCGGGAGCGCTCCGCCGCGTCGCAGGCGTCCTGCACCATCGCCGCGCCGGGTTCACGGCCAATGCCTTGGGCGTCTGGGCCGTCGCCGAGGAGCGCATCGCGGAGGCGGGCGCCGCCATCGCCTCCTTCCGGGCGGTGAGCCATTGCTATCAGCGCGCGACCTACCCCGACTGGCCGTACCCGCTCTTCAGCATGGTCCACGGCCGAGGCCGGGAGGCCTGCCTCGAGGTCCTGGACGCCATCGCCACCGCCACCGGCATCGAGTCGCGCGCGACCCTCTGGAGCCTGCGCGAGTTCAAGAAGGTGCGCCTGCGCTACTTCACCCCGGAGTATGCCGCCTGGGAGCGCGCCGCGTGAGCCGCCCCGCGGGTCAGCCGATCGTCGTGAGCCTCGCGGGCCGCCCCGCCGGCGGCACCGCGGAGAGGCCGGAGGCCGGCGGGCGGCCGCGGCCGGGGCGAGTCTTCCTCGTAGGCGCCGGGCCCGGCGACCCGGGGCTCCTCACCCTCAAGGGCAAGTCCTGTCTCGAGGCCTCCGACGTGGTGATCTACGACGCCCTCGTGGACAAACGCCTCCTGGAGCACGCCCGGCCCGGCGCGATGCTGATCTACGCGGGCAAGCGCGACGGCCATCACGGCCGGCCCCAGGAGGAGATCAACGGCCTGCTGCTGCAGCACGCGCGGGCGGGGCTCACGGTGACGCGACTCAAGGGCGGCGACCCCTTCGTCTTCGGCCGCGGGGGCGAGGAGGCGCTGGCCCTGGCCGAGGCGGCCATCCCGTTCGAGGTCGTCCCCGGCATCAGCGCCGGGATCGCCGTGCCCGCCTATGCCGGCATCCCGGTCACCCACCGCCACGTCGCCGCCGCCGTCACCTTCGTGACCGGGCATGAGCGCACCGGCGCCGACCTCTCCGCGGTTCGCTGGGACACGCTCGGCCCGGACCACGGCACGCTCGTGTTCTTCATGGGGCTCCGCAACCTCCCGGAGATCGCCGGCAAGCTCATGGACCATGGCCGGCCGCCGGCGACCCCGGCGGCCGTCATCGAGTGGGGCACGACGGAGCGGCAGGCCACCGTCACGGGGACGCTCGCCGACATCGTCGAGCGCGCGCAGCAGGCGGGGCTCGAGCCCCCGGCGCTGGTCGTCGTGGGCCAGGTCGTGGCCCTCCGCGAGCGGCTCGGCTGGTTCCCTGAGCCCTGGGCCCCCGCCGCACAGCAATGAGGCTCTTCACGCACCGGTTCTTCGCGCCCTGTCTGGTCCTGGCCATGTTCGGCCTCGGGGCCATGACGGTGGCCTTCCTGCTCGTGGGTCCCGGCATGGCGCCGTGGGCCGACACGCTCCTCACCGCCTGCTTCGGCTGGAACGCCGAGACGCGGCACTACCGCCTCGACGCGCTGATCCTGACCCTGCTCCAGCCGCCGCTCTTCGCCGCCGTCGTCTACTTCTTCTACACCGACGATCTCCGGGCCTTCCTGCGCTCGCGCGCCGGCCGCGGCCTGGCCTTGACGACGCCCGCGCTCTTCCTCGCGCTGGGCGCCACGCTGCTCGCCACCGGCGAGATCTCCGCCTCCGGCGTGGCGCCGACCCCGGCGGGCCTGGCGGCGCCGCTGCGCCAGGGCGCCGCCGCTCCCGCCTTCTCGCTCACGGACCACCGGGGAGGCGCGGTCGCCCTGGACTCCTTCAAGGGCCGCCCCGTGGCCATGACCTTCGTCTACGCCAACTGCCACGCCACCTGCCCCATCCTCGTCCAGCGGCTCAGGGCTCTGGAGGCCAAGACGGCGCCGGCCCAGGCCGCCTTCGTGGCGGTGACGCTCGACCCCGCGCGCGACACGCCCGAGGCGCTGGCCGCCGCGGCCCGGCAGTGGGAGCTCGGCGAGCGGTGGCATCTGCTCACCGGGCCCCCGGACGCCGTGCGGGCCGTCGTCCGCGCCTACGGTGTGCAGTGGGCGCCGCTCCCCGAGGGCGAGATCGCCCACGAGAACGTCATCCTGCTCATCGACGCGCGCGGGCGCCTGGCATTCACGTATCGGGGGCTCGCTCACCCCGAGGACAGGCAGGTGGCCGACCTCGCTCGACTCGCGAAGGAGCGAGGGTAGGGCCATGTATTCTCCCGGTTCGCGCGAGCCCGCCGCGGCAGGCCCGGCCGAAGCCGTGCCCACCCCGCCGGCACGGCGAGAGCCCCAGGCCCCCCTGCCCTTCGCCGTGTTCCCTGCGCCCAGCCGCCCGAAGGAGTCGCTCCACCGCCGCTGGCTCGCCGCGGCGGGTGCGTCCTGGCAGTGGGTCGAGGTGCTGCTCGACCGGCTGGTCTCGGCGCCGCTCAACCCGCTGTATCACACCGGGACCATCGCGATGTTCTCCCTGGCGGTGGCGCTCGTGACCGGCATCTATCTCTTCCTCTTCTACCGGGTCGGCACGGAGGCCGCGCACCGCTCCATCGAGGACATCATGGCCCAGCCCCTCGGCATCGGGGCCCTGATGCGCTCGCTGCACCGCTACTCGTCCGATGCGGCCTTGCTCGCCGCCGCGCTCCACGGCCTCAAGATGTTCCTCAACGACCGTTTCTGGGGCGCGCGCTGGATCGGCTGGGTGTCGGGGCTCAGCCTCGCGAGCCTGGTCTGGGTCACCGGCGCCACCGGCTACTGGCTCGTCTGGGACACGCAGGCCCAGGTGCTCTCCGTGACCTCCGCCAAGCTCCTCGACGTGCTGCCGGTATTCGGCGAGCCGCTGGGCCGCACCTTCCTCGACGCCGGGCGCATCCAGAACTTCCTGTTCTTCGTGGTTCTCTTCATCCACATCACGATCCCGATTCTGCTCGGGGCGGCCTACTGGATCCACGTCATGCGCCTCTCCCGCGCGCGCTTCATGCCGCCGCGGGTCGTGCTGTGGGTGACGGGCGCCGCGCTGGTCATCGCCAGCGTGCTGCGGCCGGCGCTCTCGGGCCCCCCCGCCGACCTCGGGCGGCTGCCCGGCATCGTCCCCGTGGACTGGTTCTACTTCTTCTACTTCCCCCTCACGGCTCTCGACCCGCGCTGGGGCTGGGGTATCGTCGGCGTGACGACCGCGGTGGCGCTCGTGATCCCCTGGGCGCTCCGCGGACCCGCGCCCGCGCGCGCCAGGGTCGAGAACCTCGCCTGCACCGGCTGCACCCGCTGCTGGAAGGACTGCCCCTACGAGGCCATCATGATGGTGCCGCGTCCCGACGACGGCGGGCGCTACAAGCAGCTCGCCGTGGTGAACCCCGCCAAGTGCGTGGGCTGCGGCATCTGCGTGGGCGCCTGCGACTCCGCCGGCATCCTCCTCGGCGACCAGCCCGTGAGCCTGCTGGGCCAGGCCGTCACGGGACGCCTCCGCGGGCTGGCCGCCGCCTCGGGCCAGGCCCCGGTGCTCGTCTACACCTGCCGGCTCATGCGCGGGCTCCAGGGCTGGCTCAGGGCCGACGGGACTCTCGAGGGACTCCCGGGCGTCACGGTGATGGGGCTCCCCTGCGTCGGCACGCTCCACCCGGACATGATCACGAAGTCGCTCCAGGCCGGCGCCCGCGGCGTCTTCGTGGCCGGCTGCGTCCCGGAGGACTGCCCGTACCGCGAGGGGAGCCAGTGGCTCGCCGAGCGCCTGCAGGGGCAGCGCCTGCCCTCCCTCAAGACGCTGCCCGAGGGGCGCCTGCGGGTGCGCTGGTACTCCCCCGTGGAGGTGGGGCGCTTCCTCGCGGACGTGCGCGCCTTCCAGCGCGAGCTCCCCGCCGGCGAGGGGATGCCGCGGACCGAGGAGGTCGAGGCATGACCGGGCCTGTCTTCCAGCCCCGCCGCCCGCCCCTGGCCCGCCTCGCGGGCTTCGCGCTCCTGCTCACGGCCGTCTCCTGGGGGCTCGGCGCCTTCGCTGCCTTCCCCTGGGCCGCCTCGGACCCCGGGAGCGCCCTGGTCCGCGTGGCCCTCAAGCACGTCGCCTCCTTCGAGCACGAGGCCGCCGCGCGGTCGAAGGAGGAGATCGAGAAACTCCCCCGCCACATGCGCCCGCAGAGCCCAGAGCGCTCGCGAACCGGCCGCCGCGTCCAGAGCCTGCTCAGCCTGTCGGTGGACGGCCAGCCGCAGCTCCGGAAGAGCTACTCGCCGGGCGGCCTCCGCGGCGACGGCCCCACCTTCGCCTACGAGGACGTCTCCGTGGCTCCCGGCCGCCGCCGGCTCCAGGTCACCCTCGCCGACGGCCACGCCGACCGCGACCAGGACCGGCCGCGCCGCTGGACGCTCGAGCAGGACGTAGAGATCAAGCCGGGGCAGGCGTTGCTGATCGAGTTCTCCGAGGACGCCGGGTTCACGCTCCGGTAGCCTCCCCCCCCCATGAACAAGATCGAGCGCGTGCGAGCGGTCCTGGCCGGCAAGCCACCGGACCAGCCCCCCTTCACCATCTGGTACCACTTCGGCAACCAGCACGCGCCCGCCGAGCGGGCGGCCCAGGTGCATCTCGAGTTCTTCGCGCATTACGACCTGGATCTGCTGAAGGTCATGAACGACTACGACTACCCGATGCCCGCGGGGCTGGACGTCATGGCCACGCCCGCCGACCTCGCGCGCCTGGACCCCTTCGATCCCCTGGAGACGCCGCTGGGAACTCAGCTCCGGGCCATCGAGCAGATCGGCCGGGCGCTCGCGGGCCAGGCGCTCTTCGTGGACACCGTCTTCAACGCGTGGAACACGCTGCGCCGCAACCTCGTCAAGGAGGCCATGGGCGCCCTCATGACCGATCACCCCACCGCGCTGGAGCGCGCCCTCCGCGTGGTCAACAACAACCTCATCGCGTACGCCCGGGCGAGCCTGGAGCGGGGCGCCGCCGGCATCTTCTTCTCGGTGCCGGCCACGGCCGAGAGCCTGACGCGAGAGCAGTTCGAGCGCTTCATGCGCCCCTTCGATCTCGCCCTGCTGGAGGCTGTGCGGGGGCTCGGCGAGTGCCACGTGTTGCATGCCCACGGAGAGGCCCTCTACCTCGACCGGCTCCTCGACTACCCGGTGCATGCGCTGTCCTGGTCCGATCTCCACGGGGGCCCCGGCATCGCCGAGGCGCGCGAGCTCACGCCGCTGCCCCTCATGGCCGGCATCGACCATGTGACCTTCCCCTATGTGTCGGCCGCGGTGATCCGCGAGCAGGTGCAGCGCGCCCGGGCGGCGGCCGGCCCCACGGGCTTCTTCGTGGCCCCCGGCTGCGCCGTGCCGACCTACAGCTTCCCCCCGCTCATCCTGGCCGCCCGGGACGCCGCGCGGGGGTGACCGGCCCTCTACCCTGCGGTCGAGGGCCAGTTTCGTTCAGGGGGCCACGGGTGACCAGATGAAGATCGCGGCCGTCTTTCTGAACGGCGCGATCAACTCACCGCCGGCCTTTACGAGACGCTCCCTGAGAAATCCCTCGAGGTAGTCCCGGGACCTCTGCCCCCCCAGCCCCATGTAGGTCATCCAGAAGTCGCAGGCCTCGTCGAGGTCCTCGAAGGGCTGGTCCGAGGAGTACTCGATGGTCGTCACCCGGGGCTCGATGCCGAGGGCGCGGAGCCCGGCCAGCGTCTCGTCGGCATGCGAGCGGTGCTCGTAGACCCGGCCGAGCAGCGCCGGGTACAGCTCCCGGTAGAAGAACTTGTCCTGGTCCTCTCTCCGGGGCGCGTCCCTCACCAGAACCAGGAGCCGCCGGGTCAGCGCCGGCGCTGCAGCGAGAAAGGGCGAGCCGGCCCCGAGCAGCACACCCACATGGGCGCAGACCACGAGGTCGTGGGGCGCCACGGCGACCTCTCCCCACGCCGCCTCCACGACAGTGACGTTGCTGAGCCCCGCCGCGGCGGCGGCCTGCCTGAGCCCTCGCGCCATGGCCGGCGAGGGCTCGAGGGCCGTCACGCGCTCGAGGCGCTGCGCCAGGGGCAGCGCCAGCGCCCCGCATCCGGCCCCGACGTCGAGGGCGTCCCGGCAGCCGCCAAGCGCGGAACCGATGGCGCCGAGCACCTTGGCAGCGAAGTCGCTCCGCGCCACGGCGCGGGCGTACCAGCCCACGGTACGGTCGGTCCAGAACTCGGTGCGTGGCATCCCGCGCCCGCCGCACCTGAGCCTGGCCGTGCTACCCTGCGCCTCGTGTCCCTCTCGCTCGTCGCCCGCTGGCTTCATGTCCTGGCCGCCGCCACCTGGCTCGGGGGCATGCTCTTCATCGCGCTGGTGCTCGTCCCGGTCACGCGGAGGCTTGAGGACCCGAGGCTCAGGACGAGGCTCGTCCATGAGCTGGGGCTTCGCTTCCGCGCGGTGGGCTGGATCGCCATCGGCGTCCTCGTCGCGACGGGCCTGGTCAACCTGTGGCTCTTCCCCTTCCTGCTGGGCTCACCGCGCTTCCACTGGAAGCTCGGGCTCGTCATCCTGGCGCTGGTCCTGAGCGCCTTCCACGACTTCGTGCTGGGCCCGCGCGCCGGCGCCCCCGGGGCCCACCCCGCGACGCGGGTCCGCGCCTCGTGGCTGGCCCGGATCAACGTGCTGGTGGTGCTGGCCATCGTCATGCTCGGCCTGGCCCTCCTCCGCTGACCCCAATCACGCGCGACTCCCCGAGGCCGGACCCGCGCAACCCTCGGGGCAGATCTCGCCGGGTCCGGGGGGCAGGGCCCCCGGGCGCGCCGGTTGGCGAGGCGCAGCCGCAGGCGAGCCGAGCGGACATGGCCCCCCCCCGAGCGGAGCGAGGGGGCGAGCCGTGTCGCCGCGCGAAGCGCAGGGCGGGGCGAGCGCGCGATCGCGGGTCGGCAGCCCTTGCGCCGCCCCCTCCGGGGGATGAGGGGTCGCGCTCGGCCCGCCCGAGCGAGTAGCGGCGTACAGGCGAGCCACACCTGGAGCGCGCCCGGGGGCCCTGCCCTCCGGACCCAGGCGCCTCGCGGGAAAGGTATTGCGCGAGGCGCGTCAGCGCGTCTCGTCGAGCCTGAAGGTGAGGAGAGCGCCGATCCTAGCCAAGCGAGGACTCCAGCCGGCTCACGACGCCCTCGGCCCACGCGATGGAGGCGGTCTTGCCCTGCTCGGCCTCGATGGCCTCGAACTCGCGTCCCACCGCCCGCATCGCCTGGTCGTCCAGCACCGCATCCGCCATCGGGAAGAGGATGCCGTTCTCCTTGTCGATGTGCTGCCGCAGCAGGGCCACGTACTGCCTGGCCCGGGCCGCCCGCTCGGCCGGGTCCCCCACCGCCATGGCCGCGATGAGGGCCCGCCCCTGCTTGTGCTCCTCCAGCATGACGCCCACCGGTCCCCCCTCCTGCGGGACCCCGTGCTTCACGAGAGCCGGGAACAGCGACTTCTCCTCCTTGGCGTGGTGGTTCCGGTCGGCGAAGGCGCGGAGCCACTCCGCCAGCTCGTCCCACCAGCCGTCCGGCAGCGTCCCGCCGGTGCGGAGCCGGTCGGCGCCGCGCGCGAGGGTGTCCAGCGCCCGCAGGATCACCCGGTGCTCCTCGATCAGAACCTGGGTCGGCGGCGTCATGACATCTCCCTTCGTCAGATCTTGAACAGCTCCCTCGCGTTGTCGCGGATCAGCTTCTGCCGGGCCTCCGGCCTGAGCCCCAGCCCGTCCACCTGGTCGAGGCTCTCCTTCCACGGCAGCCCGTTGGTGCCCCACACCGCCCGGTCCATGCCCATGCGGCTGTTGATGAAGTTGAGGATCTCGGGCTTGAGGTACTTCGGCATCCAGGCGTCCACGCCGAACCACACGTTGTCCCACTTGTAGCAGACGCTGATCAGCTCCTCCACCCACGGCCACCCCGTGTGCGCGCCCAGGATGCGCAGCGTCGGGAAGTCGCAGGCGATCTGGTCGAGGTACATCGGCCGGGCGTGCTCGCTCGGCATGGACTCGAGCACATGCCCCACCTGCATGGACACCGGCACGTCCAGCTCCACGCACTTCCCGTACAGCGGGTACATCTTCCGGTCGTGCAGCGGGATGTCGAAGCCGTAGATGTGGACGTACACCCCCTTGAAGTTGTGCTTCTTCACGGCCAGCTCGATCTCCGCCAGGCTCTCCTTGATGCGGAAGGGGTTGTAGCCGGCCAGCCCCACGAACCGGTCCGGGTACTTCTCGGTGTACTGGGTCACCTCCTCGAGCGTCGTGTCCATGTACATCCACTTGTTCCAGTACGACCACATCTTGGTCTGCGTGATGAACACCTTCTCGACCTTCGCCTCGTCCATCTTCGTGAGCATGGTCGGGATGGACTCGAACTGGGGCAGGCTGCCGATGGCGCGCTCCATGCGGCAGACGAGTTCGCCCTTCTTGGCATCCGTCCACTTCGCCATGAACTCCGGCGTCGCCACGTAGTACATGATGTCGATGGCCTGCGGTCTGTCGCTCATCACAGTCTCCTTTTCTCGGTTCGGCGTGATTCCATCAGGAGCGCGGCCTGCGCTCGGGTGTGACGCCTCAGGAGCCGCCCGCGTGGCTGCGGCGGAGGGCGCCGATCAGCAGCAGCGCCACGCCGACCAGCAAGGGGATCCAGTACCCCGGAACCTGGAAAGCCCGGACTAGCACGATGATGGCGCCGATCACGGTCAGGATCAGCCCGGCCATCATCATGCCCTTGCCCGAATGTCCGCACAGCATGGCTCGTCCCTCCTCCCGCCGCGGCTCAGGCCATCGTGAGACCACCGGAGACGCTGAGCGTCTGGCCGGTGACGAAGCCCGCCGCGGGCGACGCGAGGAAGGCCACCGCGCCCGCGATGTCCTCGGGCTGGCCCACGCGGCCGAGCGGGATGGCGCGGGTGACCGCCTCGATGACCCGCGCGGTCTTCTCGGACTGTTCCCGGATCCCCTGGAGCAGCGGCGTCTCGGTGAGGCCGGGGCAGACGACGTTCACCGTGACCTGGTAGCGCGCCATCTCCCGCGCCAGCGTCTTGGAGAACGCGATGATGGCGCCCTTGGTCCCCGAGTACACGCTCTCTCCCGTGGAGCCCACACGCCCGGCATCCGAGGCGATGCTGATCACCCGCCCCGACCCGCGCTTCACCAGGTGCGGCAGCGCCGCCTTGCAGACGTGGAGGACGCTCTTGAAGTTGATGGCGATGATCTTGTCCCAGGTCTCTTCCTCGGTGTCGAGGAACATCTCCATCTTGTCCCAGCCGGCGTTGTTCACCACGATGTCGAGCTGGCCGAACTGCGCCACCACCTCGCCCACCGCACGCTCCACCTCGGCGCGCCGGGTCAGGTCCACGGCCACCGCCAGCCCCTTCACGCCCCACGCCTCGACCTCCCGCCGCACGCTCTCGGCGTTGTCCGCCAGGATGTCGAGCACCGCCACCTGCGCGCCCGCCTGCGCCAGGCTGAGCGCGATGGCCCGGCCGATGCCGCGACCCGCGCCCGTCACCAGGGCCGCCTTCCCCCTGAGCGTCGTGCTGCCGTTCATGTGCCCCTCCCCTCTCTCACCGGTTCTTCCACACGGGTTTGCGCTTCTCGACGAAGGCGCGCAGGCCCTCCTCCGCGTCCTCCGTCGTCATCAGCTCGTTGTGGTAGAGCTCCTCGAGGGCGCTGAGTCCCTCCTCGAAGCCCACGCCGAGCGCCGCCTTCACCGCGCGCTTGGTCAGCCGCAGCACCACGGCGCTCTGCGGGGTCACCCGGGCCAGCTCCTCGGCGACGGCGGCCGTCAGGGCGTCGGGCGCCACCACGCGGTCCACCAGCCCGATCCGGAGCGCCTCCTCGGCCTTGATGGTCTCGCCCGACAGGAGCAGCCGGACCGTCCGGGCCAGCCCCACGCGCTTCGGGTAATGCACCGCCGCGATCGGGGGGAAGACGCCCACCTTGACCTCCGGCTGCCCGAAGCTCGCGTTCTCGGTCGCGACGACGACGTCGCAGAAGGCCGCCAGCTCCGCGCCGCCCCCCAGCGCCGCGCCCTGCACCGCCGCGACGGTGAGGCAGTCCACCGCGTGGAGCCGCCGGAAGACGCCGTGGAAGGCGTCGATCATGAGCTTGGCGCGGTCGCCGATATGGTCCTCCACGGCCACCCCGGCGCAGAAGGCCTTCCCCTCGGCGCCGAAGACCAGCGCCTTGACGCCGGGGCGCTCGCCGGCGGCCTCGATGGTCTGACCCAGCTCCTCGATCATGTCGATGGTGAGGATGTTCAGCGGGGGGCGGGCCAGCGTGATCCGGACCACCTCGCCCTCGTCTCCGTATCGGATGAACCGGCCGTCGCTCATGGGCGTGTCCTTTCCCTCACTTCCGGAGATCGAGCACCCGCTGGGCCTTGCCCACGCTGCGCTCGATGGAGCGGGGCGGCACGACGGTCACCTCCACCGTGACGCCCACCACCTCGTAGATCTTCCGCTTGGCCACGGCGCCCAGCGCGGCGAGCGCCTCCTTCCCCGCCTCCGCCACGCTGCTGCGAGCCTCCACGCGGACCTCCAGCGTGTCCAGCGCCGTCTCACGCGTGAGCACCAGCAGGTAGTGCGGCTCCAGGTCGGGCACCTGCAGGAGCGCGTGCTCGATCTGCGAGGGGTAGACGTTGACCCCGCGCACGATGAGCATGTCGTCGGTGCGGCCCGTGATCCGCCCGATCCGCGTGAGCGTCCGGCCGCAGCGGCAGGGCTCCGTGACGAGCGTCGTCAAGTCCCGCGTCCGGTACCGGAGCAGCGGCATGGCCTCCTTGGTGAGCGTGGTGAAGACCAGCTCGCCCGTCACGCCGGGGGGCACGGGCTCGAAGGTCTGCGGGTCCAGGACCTCCGGCAGGAAATGATCCTCGGCCACGTGCATGCCCTGCTTCTCCGGGCACTCGCACGACACCCCCGGGCCGATGATCTCCGACAGGCCGTAGATGTTGAGCGCCACGATGTTGAGCCGCGCCTCCAGGGCATCCCGCATCCCCTCGGTCCACGGCTCGGCGCCGAAGAAGCCGACGCGCAGCCGGAGATCCTTGGGCGCGATCCCGGCCTCCTCCAGGGCCTCGGCCAGGTAGAGGCCGTAGGAGGGCGTGCAGCAGAGCACCGTGCTGCCGAAGTCCCTCAGCGCCATGAGCTGGCGGTCGGTGAAGCCGCCGGAGATGGGGATCACCGCGGCGCCCACCCGCTCGCCGCCGTCGTGGAAGCCGAGCCCGCCGGTGAAGAGTCCGTAGCCGTAGGCGTTGTGGAGCACGTCGCTCCGGCCCACTCCCCCCAGCATGAGGGTCCGCGCCATCACCTCGCTCCACGTGTCCATGTCCCCCCGCGTGTAGGCCACCACCGTGGGCTTGCCCGTGGTGCCGGACGAGGCGTGGATGCGGACGATCTCCTCCATGGGCACGGCGAGGAGGCCGAACGGGTAGGTGTCGCGGAAATCGCTCTTGACCGTGAACGGCAGGTGACGCAGATCGCCGAGCGACTGGATGTCGCCCGCCGTCACCCCCGCCCCCCTCAGTCGCTCGTGGTACAGGGGCACCCGCTCGGCGGCCCGCGCCACCTGGCGCCGCAGCCGCGCCACCTGCAGGCGCTCGAGCTCGGCGCGGGGCATCCGTTCGACCAGCGTGAGATCGGTCATACCCCTGCCTCCTCCCCGACGGGCGCGCGTCCGGGAACCCCGCGGCCGGCGCGCTGCACGAGCGCCTCCCAGCGCCCGTCCACCTCGGCCTGGATCGCGGCGATGTCCGCCTCGGACAGGTGCGCGAAGCGCGCCTGGGGGCGGAGGTACTCGGCCACGGGGATCCCGGCCGGCTCGTGCGTGATCCGGTAGCGCGTCCCGTCCTCGATCTCGTAGAGCGGCACGGCGCGCGCCTCGACTCCGAGACGCAGGATCCGGAGCGAGGCGTCGTCGCCGATCCCCCAGCCCGGCACGCACGGGCAGGTGATGAGCAGGAACCGCGTCCCCTGGAGCTCGCCCGCGCGCCGCACCTTCGCCATCAGGTCCTCGGGGTGCGCCGGCGAGCCCGTGGCCGCCCACGGGATCCTGTGAGCGGCGATGATCTCCATGAGCTCCTTCTTGCGAGTGCTCTTGCCCCCGGGCGTGGAGGCCGTGCGGGCCCCCCACGGCGTGGCCGAGGACTTCTGGTTGCCGGTGTTCTGGTAGGCCTCGTTGTCGAAGCAGACGTAGATGAAGTCCTCGTTGCGCTCGGCAGCCCCCGACAGGGCCTGCAGCCCGATATCGTAGGTCCCCCCGTCGCCGGCCAGGCAGACTACGGTGGCCTGCTCCCCCCGGGCGCGATAGGCGCGGGCCAGCCCGGAGGCGGCGGCCGCGGAGGTCTCGAAGGCGGTGTGGAAGACGGGCACCGTCACCGAGGACAGCGGCACGGGCCCCATCATGGGACCGATGCACGAGGGCGCCACCACCACGACGGCATCGTCCGGCACCGCCCGCAGCACGAAGCGCACGGCCAGGGCCACCGCGCAGCCAGGGCAGGACGAGTGTCCGGACAGGAAGCGCTCCATCAGAGCTCCTCCGCCTGGATCGGCCCCGGGCTCGTCCCCTCGCGGCCGAGCGCATCAGTGGCGATCCGCATCATGCGCTCGGGCGGGACATTGACCCCGCCCAGGCCGGCGATGTAGGAGAGCACCGGCACGCCCCCCTGCCCCAGGCCGCTGAGCGCCGCCCGCACCTCCTGGCAGAAGATTCCGCCGCTGCCGATGGAGCAGTTGCGGTCCACCACGGCCACCCGCCCCGCCCCGGCCAGCGCCTTGGCGATCTCCACGCCCGGGAAGGGGCGGAAGAGCCGGAGCCTCAGCAGCCCCGCGGGGATCCCCGCCTCGCGCAACCGGTCCACGGCCTCGCGCGCCGTGCCGGCCATGCCGCCGGCGGCCACCAGCACCACCTCGGCGTCCTCGGTGCGGTAGCTCTCCGTGGCCCCGTAGAAGCGACCGGTCAGCTCGCCGTACAGCCGGCCCGCCTCCGCCACCGCCCCGAGGGCGAGCGTCATGGCCTCCTGCATGGCGAGCCGGTTCTGCCGCCACTGGGCCGGCGTCGTGGTGCCTCCCACGCTCCGCGGCCGCGCGGGATCCAGGCGCAGCGCGGGCTCGAAGGGCGGCAGGAACCCGGCCACCAGCGCCTCGTCGGGCACCTCCACGGGCTCCAGTGTGTGGGAGATGTACATGGCCTCGATGACCACCATGGCCGGCAGCAGCACGGACTCGGCCACCCGATAGGCCTGGAGCACCGTGTCCAGCGCCTCCTGCGCCGACTCGCAGTAGAGCTGCATCCAGCCGGTGTCGCGCTGGGAGAGGCTGTCGGTCTGATCGGCCCAGAAGCCCCAGGGCGAGGCCAGCGTCCGGTTGACGTTCACCATCACCACCGGGGTCCGGGCGCCGGCGGCGAAGTGGAGCATCTCGTGCATGAGGGCGATGCCCTGGGAGGCTGTGGCCGTGAAGACGCGCGCGCCCGCCAGGGAGGCCGCGATGCACGCGGCCATGGCGGAGTGCTCGCTCTCCACCGTGATCATCTCGCCGCTGAGCTCGCCCGCCTGGGCCAGCTCCAGGAGCTTCTCGAGCACCGGCGTCTGGGGCGTGATCGGGTAGACGGGCATCACCTGGGGCTTCGCGCGGAGGGCGCCGTAGGCCACCGCGTGGTTGCCCGTGAGCAGCATCCGCCGGTGGCCGGCGGCCGTCTCCATGGCCGTCATCGCTCGCTCACCATCTGGAGCGCCCCGCGGGGACACTCCTGCGCGCAGAGACCGCAGCCCTTGCAGTGGTCGGTGGAGATCCGGTAGCCGCCCTCGTCCCCCCGGCTCACCGCCATGTCGGGGCAGTAGAGCAGGCAGTTGTCGCAGTCCACGCAGTGGCCGCAGGTGAAGCAGCGCGCGGCTTCTGCCCGGGCCGCGGCGGCGCCGAGCCCTTCCACCACTTCCGCGAAGGAGCCGAGCCGCCGGTCCGCCAGTCGCTCGGGTCGCTCGACTCTCGGGGCGCGCGGGAAGGAGTCGAGGTTGATCTCGGAGAAGGGCACCACGTGTCCCGGCAGGGCCACGGCCCCCGGATGAGAGGCCGGCGCGGGCGCGACCCCGCCCGAGAGCGCCTCGTGGATGCGCCGGGCCGCGCGCATCCCTGCGCCGACGGCGTGCGTGACCGTCCGCTCGGTCGAGGCCGCATCGCCTCCGGCGAAGATAAGCGGAGTCGGCCTGGCGCCATCCGGCGTCGCGATCAGTCCCCGCGCTCCCCGGAGCGCCGGCGGGAGCGCCGCGAGATCGGTCCACTGGCCGATGGCGAGGAGCACGCTGTCGGCCGCGATCACCTCGGACGGCCCGGGGCGGAAGACCGGGCGAATCGCGCCGTCCTCCCCGCGCTCGAGCTCGGCCGGGGCCACCGCGGCGCCCGTGACCCGGCCGCCCAGCTCCACGAAGCGCGACACGCCGAGGCCGTTCCTGATCTCGACGCCCTCGGCCAGCGCCTGGCTCACCTCCTCGGGAAGTGCCGGCATGTCCTCGCGCCCCTCCAGCGCCACCACGGTGACCGACGACACCCCCAGGCGGCGGGCCGAGCGGGCCACGTCCATCGCCGTGCTGCCGCCGCCCACCACCACCAGCCGCCGTCCGAGCGTGGCGCGCGTTCCGCGCGCGAGATCGCGGAGGAACCCGAGCCCGCTGCCTATCCCCTGCGCCTGCTCCCCGGGAACGCCGAGACCGAGCGGCAGCGAGGCTCCCGTGCCGAGGAAGACGGCGTCGTGACCCGCCACCGTCTCCCACGCGAGATTCGCCCCGAGGCGCTGGCCTGTGAGCACCTCCACGCCCGGCCCGATGCCGAGCTCGATCTCCCGCTCCAGGACAGCGCGCGGCAGCCGGTACTCCGGGATGCCATAGCGCAGGAGCCCGCCCAGCTCGGCCTCGGCCTCGTAGAGTCGCACCCGGTAGCCGCGCCGGGAGAGCGCATGCGCGCAAGCGAGCCCCGCCGGGCCGCCGCCCACCACGGCCACCCGCGCGGGCCGCGGCAGGTCCGGCAGGGGGCGCGTGCCGTGGCGCAACCCCCAGTCGCCCACGAAGCGCTCGAGCGCGTTGATGGCCACCCCGCCGTCATGCTGGCGGCGATTGCAGGCCGACTCGCACGGGTGGGCGCAGACGCGTCCCATGATGGCCGGGAAGGGGTTCTCCTCGCGGATCAGGGCCCAGGCCGCCGCCAGATCGCCGCGCCGCGCCCGCTCGATCCAGCGGGCAACGGGCTCGCCGGCCGGGCAGGCCGCGCGGCAGGGCGCCGTGGCCTCCACGTATACCGGCCGCTTGGTCCGCCACCCGCCCGTCTTGATCTCGAGCGTGGTCCGGCCGGGCTCAGACCAGCCGAGGGGACGCGGGGCTCGGAGCTCCGGGGCCATGGCGCTATTGACTCTCGCCGAATTCGGTTATGTCAATTGGCCGGGGGCCGGCAGGCGGGAGCGCAGCCTGGACCCGTGCCTTAGCGGCTCTCGAAGCCGGCGCCCGCCCGTCTCGTTTGCACCATGTCCGGGGATCGGCCGTGACGAGGGTGCGAGGTCCAGGCAGCGCCCCCGCCTGCCGGCCCCCGGCGTACCGGTAATCCGCAAGAGTCATTAGACCGGCGCGCTCATGGCGCTGGCCGCGGCGTGATAGCCGGCGGAGCAGGCCTCGAGGTTCTCGTCCCGGCGAGCCGGGCTGCCCTCCTCGACGGCGGCCAGGAGATCCTCGAGCGAGACGAGCCCGGTGGCCTGCGCGAAGGCGCCGAGCAGCGCCGTGGACACGATGGACCCGAGCCCCGTCCGCCCCGCGATGCCCGCGGCGTCCACCGCGACGAGCCTCACGCCCTGCGGCAGCGTCACCTCCGGCGCCCCGGGGCTGTTGAGGAGGACAGTTCCGCCTGGCTGCATGTCGGCCACCAGGGCCCCGCCGTCGAGCATGGTGGGATCGAGGACGAGCGCGTAGCGGGGCCGCTCGATGTCGCAGCGGAGCCGGATGGGTCTGTCGTCAGCCCGGACGAAGGCGGTGACGGGCGCGCCGCGGCGCTCCCCGCCGTAGGCGGCGAAGGCCTGGACCTGCCGCCCCGACCGGAAGAAGGCGCCGGCCAGGATCTGGCAGCCGACCTGGGCCCCCTGTCCGCCCCGCCCGTGAATCCTCACCTCGACCATGCTCGCCGTCACCCTCGGCGCCCCTCGCCGTGCAGGAGCGCAGGATCTCTCTCAGGACTGGACGTCCCGCTCCATCTGGATCATGGGCCCGTGGTGAAAGCCCTGCCGCAGGAAGAACTCGCGCACGTCGGCCTGGGTGAGGTCGATGAGGGTGGCCACCTTCTGGATGGCCCGCAGCTCCTGGCCGCTCCGGACGAACCGGCCGATCAGCGCATGCGCGATGCCGCGCCCCCGGTACGGCGGGTCCACGCCGATCAGGTCCACCCACGCCGTGGGCTGGGACATGCCGAACTCGGACTCCGCCACCCAGCCGAACAGGAAGCCGGCGATCCGCCCGTCGGTCTCCGCCACCAGGGACATCCACGGCGGTCGCAGGGCCGAGATCTCCAGCCGTCGCTGCCAGTACTCCTTGCGGGTCTGGCCCGAGAGCTTCTCGTCGATCCGGATGATGGCGGGCAGGTCCGAGGGCTCGATGGCCCGGACAGTGACATCGCTTCGGCTCATGGCGCTCTCCTCAGGCGGCCGTGGCCATGGACGTTTTTCGGAGGCGCTGGAGCCCCAGCAGGGCCGCGCCCAGCGCCGCCGCGAGATGCGGGTGCTCGGGCACATGGACCGGCACGCCCAGCTTCTCGCGCAGCGCCGCCACCATGCCCTCCTGGAGCGCCACGCCGCCGATGAGGGTGACATCCCCGTCGAGTCCCACGCGCTTGAGCATCGACAGGGCCCGGTCCGCCAGGGAATTGTGGATCCCGCGCAGGATGTTCTCCACCGTCGCGCCCTCGGAGATGTGGTTGATGATCTCCGACTCGGCCAGCACGGCGCAGACGCTGGAGATCGCCTGGGGCTTGCCCGCCCGGATGGACATCGGCCCGATGTCTGCCACGGTGACCTCGAGGTACTTGGCCGCGCGCTCGAGGAAGCCGCCGGACCCCGCGGCGCACTTCTCGTTCATGTGGAACTCCTTCACCTTCCCGCCCTCGCGCAGCTTGATGGCGCGCGTGCACTGCGCGCCGATGTCGAGCACGTACCGCGTGCTGGGGATCACGCTCGCCGCCCCCCGCGCCCCGCAGGTCAGGTCGGTGATCTGGATGTCCCGGAAGGACACCGCGTAGCGGCCCAGCCCCGTGGTGGCGACGTAGGCCACCTCCTCGCCGGCGAGGCCCCCGTCGGCCTGGGCCGCCTCCAGCGCCTCGCGCGAGACCTTCTCGAAGTCGGCCTTCGTCCGGACGGCGGCGCGCCCGCGCACCTGGCCGTCGCCGTCCACGAGGACGCACTTCGTCGTTCCCGATCCGATGTCGATCCCGGCCACGAGCATGGCTACGCCCTCCCGGCGGTTTCCGTTGCGGCGACCTCGGCGCGCTCCAGCGCGAAGAGCGCGGCCCCCAGGGCCCCTATGTAGTGCCCCTCCTCGTGGACGTTGATCGAGCGGCCCAGCACGGCCTCGAGCCCTTTCACCATCCCGATGTTGCGCGAGACCCCGCCCGTGAAGGTGACCTCCTCCTCCACACCCACCCGGCGCACCAGCGCCATGGTCCGCGTGGCGATGGCCTTGTGGACGCCGCCCAGGATGTCCTCCACCGTCTTCCGCTGGGCGAGATAGGACATGATGTCGGACTCCACGAACACCGTGCACACCGACGTCAGCCGCACCGGGTTCTTGGCCTGCAGCGAGATCGGGCCGATCTCGTCGAGCCCCATCCCGGTCACCTCGGCGGCCGCCGACAGGAAGCGCCCCGTGCCGGCGGCGCACTTGTCGTTCATGGCGAAGTCCATGACGGAGCCGTCCGCCCCGACCTTGATCGCCTTGGTGTCCTGGCCCCCCATGTCGATCACGGTGCGGGTGCGCGGGAAGATCGAGTGCGCCCCCCGCGCGTGGCAGGTGATCTCGGTGATCTGGGCATCGCCGAAAGTCACCTTGTACCGGCCGTAGCCCGTGCCAACGACGTACCCCATGGCCTCGCGCGGCAACCCCGCCGCCTTGCAGGCCTCGACGAAGGCGTTCTCGCCGGCCCGGGTCACATTGGCTCCGGTGGCGATCAGCGATCGAGCCACGATGGATCGGGACTCATCCAGGATCACCGCCTTGGTCTGCGTCGAGCCTACATCGACTCCCGCGCCGAATATCATGATGCCCTCCTGCGAAGCGTGAGGTTCGCGAGCGTGATCGGCCGGAGCTGACCGGCCGTCAGGATGAGCTCGGCCTTGGCGTAGACCTGGCCGGCGATCATCAGGATCGCGCCGAGCCCGAGAGCGCCCGCCCCGGCGGGCGGGACGGTCAAGGCCAGCGTGCCGAGCAGCAGCGGCGCCAGGTACCCCGCCGCGAGGATCAAGACGCCAGCCCGGCCGCCTCTGAGCTGCGCCGTGGCGCGGACGAAGGCAGGCCCTCCGGGCCAGGCAAGAAAGCCGCGCCAGACCAGCATGCCGGCCACCACGGCCAGGAGCGTGGCGATCAGGAATGCCCCGTCGAGGACGCGCCCGGCCACCACCTCCACCGCCACGAGCAGTCCCGCCCCGGACACGATGGCCGACTGGAGAAAGACCAGCGGCATCAACGAGACGTCCCACGCGGCGACGCCGCGGGCGTGCCGCAGGATCCACCCCTGGGCGAGGCAGAGACCGATGGCGGCGGCCGCCGCCGGGTAGCGGAGCCAGGCCAAGGGGAAGACCACCTCCGTCCCTGCCAGGGCGATGAAGAGGCCGCCCACCCACAGCTCGCGCGACATCCAGGAGGTGCGCAGGCGAACGAGGACGCGGGGGCCGCGCAGCGGGCGCCCGGCCTCGGTGGCGACGGCGACGAACCCCGCCAGGACCAGGACCGGGCCGAGCCAGGAGGCCACGTTGACGGCGCCCGGGGCCCCGAGCCAAACCTCGACCACCGCCGCCAGGTACAGGCCGGCGCCGAGGCCGCCGAGGGCGAAATTGGCGACGGCGGGCTTGCCCCAGAGCCTCTGGGGGGTGGCCGGGATCAGCTCCACGGAGCGCGCGGCGACGGAGGTCTGCATGGCCTACTCCACCACGTAGAAGACCGAGGGCTCGGTCCCGCACTCGGGCAGGAGCGGCTGGGCCCGGGTCTCGGCCCGGAGCTTCGCCACCGGGCTCTTGGGATCGTCCAGGTCACCGAAGGTGATCACGTTGGCGATGCACGACACGGCGCAGGTCGGGGTGGCCTCAAGATCGATGCCCGGGGTGAGGCCCTGGGCCCGGCCGGCGTCCACCCGCTCCTGGCAGAAGGTGCACTTGGTCATGACGCCCGTGCGCTCGGGGCGCGCCGTCGCCCGCTCGGGCGGCGTGAGGGCCTCGAAGTAGCCCGGGGCCTCGTGGATCAGGTGGCGGGCGTGGTAGGGGCAGGCGACCGCGCAGTAGCCGCAGCCGACGCAGCTTCCGTATTCCACCCAGACGATGCCGTCCTCGCGCTGGCGGGAGGCGCCCGTGGGGCAGACGGGAACGCAAGGCGGCTCGGCGCAGTGCATGCACTGCATGGGCAGGAAGAGCCGCCTCACGTCGGGATACTCGCCGACCTCGCAGTCGGCGACGAAACGCCACACCTGTCCTGGCGGCAGGCCGTGCTCCTGCTTGCAGGCGATCGTGCAGGTCTGGCAGCCCACGCAGCGCCGGACGTCGATCACCATGCCCCAGCGCATCACATTCTCCTGAGGGCGACGGGGACGAGGTCGGCGCCGCTGCCCGTGGCATCGGTAAGCGCGAGGTCCATGCTCGCCACCTGGTTGAGGTTGGGCATGCCGAGGTCGCGCGCAAAGGGGGTCGCCCAGTGCCCGAACTGCTGCAGGATCACCACCACGTCGGGGCGCACCCCTTCCCGCAGGATCGCGCGGCCCTGGGTCTTGCCCGTGGGGGACTCCACCTCCACCAGGTCGCCGTCCTTGATGCCGAGCCGGGCCGCCGCCCCGCGGTTGAGCATGACGCCGAAATGCCCCTTCACGTGCCGGGCCACGTCGGCCAGGATGGGCAGCGAGACGTTGGCGCCCCAGGAGTACTGCATGCTCCGGCTCGTCAGGAGCCAGAAGGGGAAGTCCTCGGGGCGCTTGCCCCGGACGACCGCCGTCTGCTGCCAGATGCCCGGGAAGTCCTTCCACCTGGGCAGCGTCTGGTACTCCTCGAGCTGGACGTCCCACCACGTGATGCCCCGCTCGTGCAGCCGCGCGGAGAGCTCCTCGCCCATGCGCTTGATGCGCTCCTGGTAGGGCAGCTCGTAGCGTAGCCCCTGGGCCACCATGGCCGTGTGCAGGAAGTACTGCCGGGTGGAGAACGGCACGAAGAAGGCGCCGTTGCGCTTGAACCAGTCCAGGTCCAGCTCCACCCGGCCGCCCGTGAGGGCATGCGTCGCCGCACGGCACACCCGGTCCCAGATCTCGGTGACGCCCGGCTTGTCGCCGGGCTTGAACGAGTGGTCGTACCCCGCATCCCGCAGCGGGATCGTCGTCCCCGCCCCGCGGTTCACCGCCTCGAGATAGCCGTCCAGGATACCGACGCGGGCGGCCAGCTCGGTGGCCACGTCCGTCATGTCGCGCGTGTCGAAGGGCGTGGCCGCCACCGGCTGGCGGAGGGCCCAGCCCGAGTGCTGCCAGTACTGCTCCTGGTACTTGGTGCCGCCGATGCGGTAGAGCTGCAGCGACTCGATGTCGCTGGCGTCCGGGAGGAGCAGGTCCGCGTACCAGTTGGTCTCGTCCTGCGTGTAGGCGAAGGCCGCCACGAACGGGAAGCGCTCCAGCTCCCGCTCGATGCGGCCGGTCTCCCAGCTCGACACGGCGGGGTTGGTCCGGTAGATGATCCACACCCCGGGCAGCGTGGGCGCCGGCCAGTGCTCGGGCGCGGCGTCCTTGTCGAGGAAGAGCCACGGCAGGTGCGCGGGGCCCAGCGCC
>MGBV01000179.1:0-4296 GCA_001788415.1 Candidatus Rokubacteria bacterium GWC2_70_16
CCGCCCGGTCGTCCACGGGCTCGTCCTGGGGCTGGGGCTCGCCTTCATGCTCGAGGGCATCCGGCTCATGGCAGGCGACGCCCTCATGGCGATCCTCGCCGTGATGCTCACCTTCCTCCTGCTCTCGCGCGATCGCGTCCCGGCCATGCTCATCCTCCTGCTCCTCGGCGCCGCCGTCGCCGTCGCCCGGCAGCCCGGGCTGCTGGGCGAACTGGGCAGCATGGCCTTTCGCTTCCAGCTGCCGCACTTCGCGCTCACAGGCCTCCGCTGGGAGGACACCCTGACCGGAGTGTTCGTCCTCGGGCTGCCGCAGGCTGCCCTCACCCTGGGCAACGCGATCATCACGACTGTCGAGGAGAACAACACCCTGTTCCCGGACCGGCGCGTCACCGTCCGCCATGTCGCCGTCGACCACGGGCTCATGAATCTGGTGGGCGCCTCGCTCGGCGGGGTCCCCATGTGCCACGGCGCCGGGGGGATGGCCGGCCATGTCCGCTTCGGCGCCCGCACGGGCGGCTCGCTGGTGATCCTCGGCCTCCTCGTGCTCTTCGTGGGCCTCTTCCTGGCCGACTCGGCCGCCACGCTCTTCAAGCTCTTCCCCCCCTCGGTGCTCGGCGCCATCCTCTTCTTCGCGGGGCTCGAGCTTGCGGCGGGCTCACAGGGCGGCGGCCTGGACAGGAACGACCGCTACGTGTTGCTCATCACGGCGGGGGTGTCCATGTGGAACATGGGCGCAGGGTACCTCGCCGGATTGCTCCTGTGGCATGCCGTCCGGCGGGGCTGGTTGAGGGCGTGACCCTCGCCCCCGGGCGCGTCCGGGGAGTCAGCGCGCTCGAGTCAGAGGCAGCCGGTGGCGGGGCTGGGCCAGGCCGTCAGACGCCCAGGTAGAACTTCTTCACCAGCTCGTTCTCGGCCAGCTCCCGCGTCGTCCGCCCCTCGAACTCGATCTTGCCGTGGACGATGATGTAGCCGCGGTCGGCGATCTTGGTGGCCTGGTTGAAGTTCTGCTCGGCCATGAGCACCGTGAGGTTGTGCCGCTCCTTGAGCTCCTTGATCGTGGCGATCACCCGGCTGACGAGGATGGGCGCCAGCCCCACCGAGGGCTCGTCCACCAGCAGGATCCGGGGCTCCGACATGAGGGCGCGGGCCACGGCCAGCATCTGCTGCTCGCCGCCGCTCATGCTCCCCGCGAGCTGCCGCCTCCGCTGCTGGAGGATCGGGAAGGTCTCGAGGCAGGCCTTGAGGTTGCGGTCGATCTCCCGGCGCGCCTCGGGGCGGTAGGCGCCGAGGAGCAGATTCTCCTCCACCGTGAGCTTCGGGAAGAGGCGGCGCCCCTCGGGGACCAGCGTGACGCCGAGGTTCACGATATCCTCCGTGGATCGGCCCACCAGGTCGATGCGCTGCCCGTCCACCTCCAGGGCGATCTGGCCGCTGGTGGGCTGGATCAGGCCCATGATGCACTTGATGAGGGTGCTCTTGCCGTTGCCGTTGGTGCCCAGCAGCACCACCGTCTCGCCCTGGCTGGCCTCCACCGAGACGCCGTGGAGCACGCGCACCGCGCCGTAGCCGGCATGGATGTCCGAGACGACGAGCCTATTCCCCAAGGTAGGCGGTCTCCACTCGCTTGTTGTTCACCACCTCGTCGGGAGAGCCCTCGGCGATCTTCTCGCCGGCGTCCAGCACGGCGATCCGCTGCGAGAAGCGCATCACCGCCCGCATGATGTGCTCGATCATGATGATCGTGATGCCGCGCTCGCTGAGCGCGAAGAGGATGGGCAGCATGGCGTCCACCTCGGCGTGGGAGAGCCCCGCCATGGCCTCGTCGGAGATGAGCAGCCGGGGCTTGGCGGCCATGGCCCGGGCCAACTCGAGCTTCCGCATGTCGATCTGGGTGAGGTCGGCGGGCCGCGTGTCCGCCTTGGCGTCGAGGCCCATGAGCCGCAGGATCTCCATGGCCTCGCCGGCCACGGCGGATCGCGGCACCTGGTCGTGGGCCGCGTACTCCAGCGGGATGCAGAGGTTCTCCAGGATCGTCATGCTCGTGAAGGGCCGCGGGATCTGGAAGCTCCGGCAGATGCCCAGCCGGGTCCGGCGATGCGCGGGAAGCCTCGTGATGTCCTTCCCGCGGAAGATCAGCGTCCCCCCGTCGGTCCCGAGCGCGCCCGAGATGCAGTTGATGAGCGTGGTCTTGCCCGAGCCGTTGGGGCCGATGAGCCCGAAGCGCTCCCCCTCCCGCACCTCCAGGCTCACCTCGTTGAGCGCCCGGAAGCCGCCGAAGCGCTTCGTCACCCCCCGCACTTCCAGCAGCGCCGCCATCAGCCCCGCCTCCGCCGGAAGAGTCGCTGGACCAGACCCACGATCCCCTGCGGGGCCAGCAGGACGAAGGCCACCAGCACGATGCCGACGATGAGCAGGTTCAGCTCGGAGGAGATGGTGACCGTGGCCACCTGCTGCGCCGTGCCGAGCAGGACGGCCCCGATGATGGGGCCGACCCAGGTCGTCGTCCCCCCGATCATCGGCATGGCCAGGCTGTTGACGGCGTAGTCGAGGCTGAAGACCGACCCGGGCTCAACCAGCGTCACATAGTACGGGAACGGGGTCCCGGCCACGCCCATCAAGGAGCCGCTCAGCGTGGTGGCGAGGAGCTTCAGCCTGAGCGTGGGGACGCCCATGCACTCGGCCGCCTCCTCGTTGTCGCGGATGGCGGCCAGCCCCCGGCCCACCCACGAGTGCTCGATCCACCAGGCCAGCGCCACCGCGCCTGCGGCGAGACACACCATCACCACGAACAGGTACTCGGCGTGGCTGGGGAAGAGCGCCGGGGGCTTGGGCCTGATGATGCTGAGACCCTTCCCCCCCCCGACGTACTCCCAGTTCGAGACCACCGTCATCAGCACCACGGACAGTGCGAGCGTGGCGATGGAGAAGAAGACCCCGCGGAGGCGGAGCGTGAGATAGCCGATGCCGAGCCCCAGCAGCCCCGCGGCGATCGCCCCCGCCAGGATCTGCACGGGCAGCGGGGCCTTGAAGGCGAGGATGAGGACCAGCGCACTGTAGGCGCCCGTGGCGAAGAAGGCCGCGGTGCCAAAGTTGACGTAGCCGGTGTAGCCGCCGAGGATATTCCACGCGGTGGCGAGCACGATGTACTGCAGGACGAAATAGCCGGCGAAGTAGAGGTACCGGTTCCCCCCCAGGTGGGTGAACAGGAACGCCGCCACGACCACCCCCAGGACGATCCAGAGCGGGACGGTCTTCCTCACGCCCTATCTCCCGAGGAGGCCGGCCGGGCGGACCGCCAGGACGACCAGGAGGATCCCGAAGGACACGGCCGGGGCCCAGCTGGGCCCGGAGAACGTGGACGTCAGGCTCTCCGCGATCCCCAGGATGATGCCGGCCACCAGCGTCCCGCTGATGCTCCCCATGCCTCCGAGGACGACGATGGCGAAGACCCGCCCGATGTACTCCCGGCCGATGGAGGGTTCCACGGGCCCGATCAGGATCAGGAGCGCGCCCGCCAGGCTCGCCGTGGCGATGGACAGGGCGAAGGCGATCCGCTTGATCTTCACCGGATTGACGCCCATGAGGCGGAGGGCCTGGCTATCCTGGGACACCGCCTTGATGGCCCGACCGTAGAAGGTCCTCGACAGAAAGAGATGCAGCGCCAGGGTGATCATGAGCCCCACGAGGCAGGGCAGGAGCAGGCGGAAGGCGATCCCGACCACGCCGATGTGGAACGACCGGCCGACGTAGTCGGCCTCGATCATGCGGTAGTCGACGCCGTAGGCCAGGAGCAGGACCACCTCGACGATGAACAGCGTGCCGAAGAAGAAGACCAGCCCGCGCAGCGACTCCTCCCCCTTCCGCTCGAAGCCCAGGTAGTAGAGGCGGTACACCATCACGCCCAGGGCGTAGAAGACCGGGGTGAAGAGCAACCCCGTGAGCAAGGGGTCGAGGCCGGCGAAGCGGTTCATCGCGTAGGCCGTGTACGAGCCCAGGATGACGAAGGCCGGATGCGCGATGTTGACGATATCCAGCAGGCCGAACGAGACGGAGATCCCCAGGCTCACCGCGGCGTAGAAGCCGCCGAGCAGGATCCCGGCCACGATGGCGTTCAGGAGCAGGTCGAGAGAGACCATGGGGCGCTCGCCACGCGCCGGGGGCCGCGCTGCACCGCGCGGCCCCCGGAGACGGAGGGCGATCCCTTCCTACTTCTGGGCCGCGGTGTACGGGTAGATGAGCTTGCCGGACTTCCACTCCTCGGGGTAGAGCAGCACGCGCGTGCCGGGCTTCTTGAAC
>MGBV01000179.1:4306-6585 GCA_001788415.1 Candidatus Rokubacteria bacterium GWC2_70_16
GGCCCACTCGCCGTTGGGCGCGAACCGGATCTTGCCGACGATGGTGTTGAACTCGTTCGCCTGGATGTACTCCGCCACCTTCTTCTGGTCCACGCTCTTGGTGGCCTCCACCGCCTGGCCGAGGACCTGCACATAGGCGTAGGCGAAGGGCGGGATGTAATGCCCCAGCGGGTCCACGCCGGCCTTCTCGGCCTGGGCCTGGTAGCGCGCCAGGAAGTCGTCGATCCCGGGGAACTTCACCGTGGGCTCCGGCACGTAGAACTCGTAGTTCACCACGCCGTTGAGCTTCGTGGCGAGCTTCGTCTGCAGCGCGGCGAATTGCAGCCCGACCATCCCGCCGCCGAACATCTTGGCCGGCAGGCCCACCTCGTGCGCCGCCTGGATGATGCCCGCGGAGTCAGGCGGATAGGAGGCCACGTACACGAGATCGGGGTTGGTGGCCTTGATGGCGCGGATGATGGGCGTGTAGTCCACCGTGGAGGGCGGGTACTTGCCGTCGTAGACGATCTTGAAACCGAAGTGCTTGGCGTGCTCCCGGGCCCCGATGAGGGCGTTGTGTGGGTATTCGGCGTCAGCGCCCACCAGCGCGATGGTCTGGGGCTTGGGCTGCTGCTTGGCCGCGACCTCGAAGAACCCCTGCGACCATCCGAGGAAGGGGTTCGGTCCCGAGGGCATGATCTGGAAGTAGTTCTTGTACTTGAGCTTCTCGTTGTTCGCCATGCCGAAGAGGCCCATGACCACGAGATTGCGCTCGACAGCGATGGGCATCAGGGGGGCGATCACGTTGGTCCCGTAGCCCGAGACGATGAAGTTCACCTTGTCCACGTCCAGGAGCTTCGTGTAGATGCCGGGGACGGCCGCCGGCTTCGTCTGGTCGTCGTAGTACACCAGCTCCACGGGCCGGCCCAGGAGCCCTCCCTTCTTGTTCACGTCCTCGGCCCACATCTGCATGGCCATGAGGGCCGCCTTGCCGTTGCCGGCCAGCGCCCCCGTGAGCGCCATGCCGAAGCCGATCTTGATCGGGTCGGCGGCCTGCGCCGCCGGCGCCCAGCCCGCCCCGAGCGCCATCACCCCGATCAGTACCCCCACGATCCAGCGTCTCCGCGTTCCCGTCCGTCCATGCCAAGCCATCGGTTTTCCTCCCCTTTGAGTCGACGCCCTCAGGCGCCGCGCACGCTTCCGAGGCCAACACCCGGCCGTCATGGCCTGGGCGATTCCGCCGCCGGGTGCCCCATCCCCGGAGACGGCGAAGCGTATACACCGGATCGGCCCCCGCGCGCAAGGGCCAAGCGTTTCCCCCCTCACCCCGTCTCTCGGATGAAGGCGGGCAGCTCCTCCTCGCCGAGTCCCTGGAACATGCAGTGCTTGACCTCGCGCCTGACTCCCTCGTCGGTGTGAACCAGGATGGTGGGCAGGCAGTTGCTGCAGGCCGATTTCGTCGGCGCCAGCGACGGCTCCCCCTTGATCGACTCGATGAGCGGGATGGCCCGGTCCAGCGCCCCCTGCTCCCCCTCCGCCACCAGGACGACCGAGCCCTGGGAGTCGCCGATCCCGCCGCCGCCGACATGCACGGCCCGGAGATCGAAGAGGATGCGGAAGGCCTCGATCTCCGTGACCACCGTCGCGTTCATGATGGGGATCATCCCGACCCTGATCCCCTGGCAGTAGTAATAGGTGTCCTGTCCGCACAGCCGCGCCGCTTCCCGCACCGAGGGGACGAGCTTCTCGAGTCCCACGGGCACGATGAGGCGGCAGCCCCGCGCGCTCAGGATGCCATAGCTCCACCCGATGGTCCCGCCGGCGGGATTGGCCACGAGGATGCCGACATTGCCCTCCCGGTCCACGGCATTGGCGCCCTTGACGAACACCGACCCGGCGCCGAAGCCCCGGAGCGTCTCGTCCATGGTCGCCGCGGGCGCGACCCGCACGCCCTGCCGCCACACGAGCATCGAGGGCTTCTCCTCCGCCTGGGTCACGCAGAGGATGCGGTTGACGATCAGGCCCGAGAGGTACCGGTCCCGGTCGGGGCATGCCCCGAAGATCTCCTCCACCACGTAGACATTGGTGGCCCCATGCCCGATGACGATCTCCCCGTCCTGCCGGGCGCGCTCGACCTCGGGAAGCCGGGCCACGGCCTTGGCGATGAGCCGCTTCGACTCGGGAGGCGTGAGAACGAACAGCGCCCGCAGCGTTCCCCGTCCCCCGCGCGCCTCGAGGCTAGGCATCGCGGCGCTCCGCCGCGACCGGGCCGGCGCCCACGGGAGTCGGCAGGAGCTTGA
>MGBV01000179.1:6655-6879 GCA_001788415.1 Candidatus Rokubacteria bacterium GWC2_70_16
GTCCGGGCGGAGGTCGCCCCTGAGCGCCGCGAGGAAGGCGGCATCGGCCTCCGGATCGTGGAAGACGCCCCCCGGCGTGTTCGGGATGGACAGCCCCTGAAGCGGCACGGCCACGGCGACGGGGCCTCGCGAGGCCCCGAGCTTGGCGGCCATGATCCGCCCCACCTCGGCCATCTCCTCGCGGCTGGCCCGGATCAGGGTGAACACCGGGTTGTGGTGGTACT
>MGBV01000180.1:0-4564 GCA_001788415.1 Candidatus Rokubacteria bacterium GWC2_70_16
AGCCTCGACGAGGCGCCCTCGGCCAGCGCGGCGAACTCCGCCTCGCCAAACCCCGCATCCGCGGTGGCGATCTTGACGTGCTGGCCCCACTCGTAGGCGCAGCCGGCCAGCCATCCGGAACGCAAAATGAGGATCTCCCGGGCACGGACCGTCAGCGTGCTCTTGAACAAGAAGTGATTGGCGAAGACGACCCAGCGACGGAACAGGCCCGGATGATTGGCCAGGGTGCTCATGACATTCAGGATCTGTCCGAGGCCGCCTGGTCGTTCAAAGCGGGCCCGCAGCTCGGAGTCCCACTCGGCGAGCGGGAGCGGGGCGATGCGAGGCGTGGTCAGGCGTTGTGTGGGCACTGGTCACCTCTTCCGGGGGTTGGCCTCTCGGGGCTTGGTCGCGACCGTCGCGAGGGCCCAGGTCTTGGAGGCCCCCTGTCACCCCCGCACCTATATTCCCCGAGCAGAACTCCTGTCAAGCATCTTCGGGCGACGGCATCTGCCGCTCGGTCACGCTGTCCATGAGGCCTGCGCGGTGATCTCCGCCAAGTCGGAAGACGGTCTGCTGAGACGAGCCGCCGTGTGGGAGCTGGGCAATGGCCGAAGGCTCCTTGACGTCGGCTCTCTGTCGGCAGATCCTCGGGCAGATTGGGCGAGCCGCACGGCTCAGGGGCTTACCACGATGTACATCACTCGACGGGCCTTTCGCGGGCAAGCTGGCGTCGGCGGGCCAGGCCACCTGTAGCGTCGTGGGGGACCTGATGGCAGGGCGCGAGGGGGTCAGGTCGAGCCGCCCCTTGTGGGGTGCCCTCGGGGTGCGCTATCCTCGCGCCACCCCAGCGAAGCGGCTTCCCTGGGGGCCGGTGCCCGGGCGCGCGGCGCCGGGGCGAGCGAGAGAAAGGTGCTGTGAACTTCTTACGTCCCGGCACATGCCGAAGATCGCCTGCCTGCCTGACAAGATCCCGTTCTCCACAGGAGAGGGCGAGACCATTCTCGAAACCGCTCTCCGCTCCGATGTTCCACTCAGAGAGGACACCGGTGAACTGGGACTACGAGGTTGACGTGGCAGTCGTCGGCGGGGGCGCGTGCGGACTGATGACGGCCCTGCGGGCTGGGCACAGCCCGTCGCTGCGCGTGGCTGTGTTCGAGAAGGGCAGCCGGCTCATGTCCAACGCGCAGATCTCGAGCGGCACGCTTGCCGCCGCCGGCACCCGGTTCCAGAAGGCGGCGGGCATCGTGGACGCGCCCGAGCGCCACGCCGAGGACGTGATCCGGAAGAACCATGGGCGCTGCGACCGCGACGTCGTCTTGGCCCTCTGCAGTGCGGCGCCGCGCTACGTCGAGTACCTCGCCGACGCGCTCGGCCATCCGGTCGAGCTGGCCCCGGACATGAGCCGGGTCGGGCACTCGGTGCCGCGGCTGCACTCCGACAAGGGGCGAACGGGTGGGGCGACCCTGGTGAAGAACCTGAAGCGCGGGCTCGCGGCCGCGCCGAACATTACGTTCGTCGACAAACTGCTGTGGATGTACAGCATCTCGGCCAACCTCGTTGTGGTGCGCGAGGAAACGGGGATCAAGAGCATCTACGAGCTGTCCGGCAAGAAGTTCAATCCCGGTTTCCGGGGCTCAGCCGTGGAGAAGAGCAGCGAGGTCGCCTTTGGTGTCTTGGGGATCAAGCCGGACTGGCAGCGGATGGGCACCGCCGACGTCGTGGACGCCATGAAGGACAAGCGCATCGTCGGGTTCGCCAAGGCGGGCGCGGGGTACGGGCACGACGCCTCCACCATGGACATCGCCACCCAGGTTCCCCTTCGCACGCTCCCGTACTCCGAAGAGGACATGAAGAAGATCAAGGCGGCCCGCCCGCACATCCCGTGGGTGAAGGTCCCGGCCGGCTCCATCAAGGGGATGGGGGAGTTCTGGACGACGGTGTCGCTGGCCTTCGTCGCCGCATCGAAGGACATGCCCCCGGAGCTGGCCTACCGGCTGGTGAAGGCGATCTGGGACGGACAGGAACACCAGCCCCAGTCCGTCATGGGAGTCGCGTACAAGAATCCAGGCCTGAGCGCCCAGCTCGCTCTCTCGCCGCTCCACGCCGGCGCGATCAAGTACTACCGGGAGCTCGGCTTCAAGGTTCCGGATCACCTCGTGCCGCCTGAAGCCAAGTAGGGATGATGGTCTAGAACGAGCCCGCGGTGGTCGACATCGAGCCGGCGTCCCTTCCCGAAGGCGTCAAGACCGACGAAGCCGAGGCCCGGACGCTCGGCGGGGGGATCGCCGCGGCCGCCCGCCTCCTCGCGATCGCGTTTGCCCTCTTTCACATCCTGACGGCCGCCCCCTTCTTCGGCTCGTACCCGGACCTGATCCAGCGCTCGATCCATCTGGGCTTCGCGCTCGTCCTCTGCTTCCTGCTCTATCCCGCCTGGCCCGGCCGGTCTCCGGGCCGGCGGCCGTCGCTGTTCGACTGGGCCTTCGCCGCGGTGTCCCTGGTCGGCTTTGTCTACGTCATCGTCCACTACAACTGGATCATGGAGAATCCCGCCGAGTCTACCCGCACCGCGGTGCTCCTCGGGACGGCCGTCATGCTCCTGGCGCTGGAGGCAGCCCGCCGGACCATCGGACTGACCTTCGCCATCCTGGCAGCCCTGGCGATCGCCTACGCCTTCTTCGGCCCTTGGGTTCCGGGGACCTGGAGCCACCGGGGATTCTCCTGGGCATCGATTCAGGAGACGCTCTATCTGTCCACCCAGGGGATCCTCGGCCAGGTCACGGGCATCTCGGCCACGCTGGTCGCCATCTTCCTCGTCTTCGGCGCCGTGCTGCAGCACACCGGCGGCGGCGAGACCTTCGTGGACCTGGCCAAGCTCATCGCGGGGCGCTCTTACGGCGGGCCGGCCAAGGTCTCGGTCTTCTCCTCGGCCTTCTTCGGGACGATCTCGGGCTCGGCGGTGGCCAACGTGGTGGTGGACGGGATCTTCAACATCCCGTTGATGAAGCGGCTCAGGTACAAGCCCGAGTTCGCGGCGGCGGTGGAGGCGACGGCGTCCACGGGCGGCCAGATCATGCCCCCGGTCATGGGGGCGGGCGCCTTCATCATGGCCGAGCTGCTCCAGATCCAGTACATCCAGGTGGCCATCGCCGCCGCGCTGCCTGCCGTCCTCTACTACCTCGGCTGCGGCGCGGCGATCCACTTCGAGGCACGCCGCCTGACACTGGAGCTCATCCCGACGTCCCTCCTGCCCCGAGCCCGCGACGTGTTCGCCTGGCGCCGGTCCGTTCCGCTCTTCGTCCCGGTGATCCTGCTTTCGTACTTTCTCCTGTCGGGCTACACCGCCGGGACCTCCACCTTTTGGTCCATTATCGCGTCGTTCGTCATCTACCTGGCGTCGGCCACCTCGCGTGACGACTTCCGGGCGCGGTGCTGGGGGATCGTACGGGCCCTCGAAGCCGGCGGGAGAAGCATCGTCCTGGTGGCGACCCTGATCGCGGCCGCGGGAATCGTCATCGGCATGATCAACCTGACCGGCGTCGGGATCAAGCTCTCGGAGTTCATCATCGGGGCCAGCGGCCAGAGCCTCCTCGCCGCGCTCTTCTTCGCGATGCTCGTCTGCATCATCCTCGGCATGGGGCTCCCGACCACGGCGGCCTACGTCCTGGCCGCCTCGGTGGTCGCGCCCGCCCTCATCAGGCTCGGGACGCTGCCGCTGGCGGCCCATCTCTTCGTGTTCTACTTCGCCATCATCTCGGCGATCACGCCCCCGGTGTGCGCGGCCGTCTACGTGGCGGCGGCCATCGCGCGGGCCAACTGGCTGAAGACCGGGCTCATCGCCACCCGGCTCGGGCTGGCGGGGTTCATCGTGCCGTACATGTTCGTCTTCGCGCCGGCCCTCCTCTGGGAGGGACCGATGCTTGACATCGTCTTGGCGACGTTCACGGCGTGCCTCGGGGTCGTCATCCTCTCCGCCGGCACGATGGGGTTCCTCCTCCGTCCGACCAACTGGGCGGAGCGAGTCCTGCTCATCGTGGCCGCGCTGCTGCTCATCAAGCCCGGGCTGTATACGGATCTCATCGGGCTTGGTCTGTTTGCGGGAGTGCTGGTCGCCCAGCGGCTGCGCCCCGTCCCTGCGCTGGCATGAGGAGAACGTCATGCGATTCGGTCTGACCATCGTCCCCGACGACAGCCACGCGCTTGGCGACCTGGCGCGCCTCATGGAAGAGAAAGGGTACGCGCTCTTGGGGATGGCGGATTCCCAGTCGCTCTTCCGCGAGCTCTACGTCAGCCTCACGGTGTGCGCGCTCGCCTCGACCCGGCTTCGCCTGGGACCGACGGTGACCAACCCGATCACGCGTCATCCGGCCGTGACCGCGAGCGCCATCGCCACCCTGGACGAAGTCTCCGGCGGGCGGGCCTTCCTGGGCGTGGGCAGCGGCGACAGCGCGATCTACAACCTGGGCCAGCGGCTGACCTCGCTGGAGACCCTGCGCCGCACCCTGGTGACCCTGAAGGCCCTGATGCGCGGCGAGCCGGTGGAGTTCGAGGGGCGCAGCATCCACGCGACGTGGATCAAGAAGCC
>MGBV01000180.1:4591-13320 GCA_001788415.1 Candidatus Rokubacteria bacterium GWC2_70_16
CCCGAAGACCCTGGAGCTGGCCGGCGAGCTGTGCGACGGGGTCATCGTCGGCACCGGACTGACTCCGGAGGTCATCGAGGATTCCCTGGCCTGTCTCGCGCGCGGCGCGCGCAGGTCCGGCCGGAGCCTCGAGGATCTCGACGTGTGGTGGTTCGCCAAGGGCAACGTCGCCGACACCCGGGACCGCGCGGTGGCCGAGGTCAAGATGGCCCTGGCGGCCAGCGCCAACCACGCCTTCCGCGTCACGCTGGAGGGCAAGCACGTGCCCCAGCCGTACCACGCGGCCATCCATGAACTGCAGCGGCGGTACGCGGCCCACCAGCACGAGCACTTCGGCCCCACGGTCAATGCGGCGCTGCCCGATGAGCTGGGACTGACCGACTACCTGGCGGAGCGCTTCGCCATCGTCGGGACCGCCGAGGACTGCGCGACCAAGATCGAGGGGCTCCGCACGCAGGGGGTGTCCCAGATCCTGCTGACGGCCATCGTGCCCGACAGGGCCCGCTTCATCCGGGACTTCGCCGACCACGTCATGACACCCTTCAGTCGGTAGCCCGAGAGGCAGAGGCGATGACAGCCGAGCGCGCAAGTCGCGTCCTCGATGAGATTCAAGCCGCCGCCCAGGTGAAGGACGGCATGTGCGTCATCATCGGCGGCCACATCCTGAGCAGCCATCCCATGCCCGTGATCCGCCAGATCATCAAGCAGGGGACCAAGGATCTGACCGTGATCGGGGCGGCCTCGGCCGGCCTCGAGGTGGACCTCTTGATCGGCGCCGGCTGCGCGAAGAAGGTCATCACGCCGTACGTCGGGGCGGAGGCCCTGGCGCCGATCGGGCCCTTCTTCAAGGCGGCGGCCGAGCGGGGAGAGATCGCGCTCTGGGAGTGCGACGAGGGCATCTACTACACGGCCCTGCGCGCCGCCGCCCTGCAGCTCCCCTTCCTGCCGAGCCTGGGGGGGCTGGGCACCTCCCTGCCGGACGTGAACCCGGACCTCAAGGTCTTCCGTGACCCGATCGCGGGGAAGCCGCTGCTCGCCGTGCCCGCGCTGCGGCCGGACATCTCCCTCATCCACGCCGCGGTGGCCGACGCCTACGGCAACGTGCAGTTCGTCGGCAGCGGGATGGGCGACCGGGCTCACCACCGCGCGGCGGCCAGGACCATCGTGACCGTGGAGCGGGTCGTGTCCAACGAGGAGATCCGCAAGGACCCCCTGGCCACGGCCCTGTGGAACGTGGATGCCGTCGTGCGGGCGCCGTATGGCTCTCACCCCTACCAGAGCCCGGGGTTCTATCTCCACGACGAGGCGCACCTGAACGAGTACCTGACGGCCGCGCGCGCGGCGGTCAAGGGCGACCGGGGCCCGTTCACTGCCTATCTGGACCGGTACATCTTCCGCCCGGCCACCCACGCCGAGTACCTGCAGGCGGTGGGCTTCCCGCGCATTCTGTCGCTCTACGAGTTCTGAGGGGACACGATGCCCGACTACACGACGAAAGAGCTGATCGCGGCCTTCATCGCCCGGGACCTGCACGACGGCGAGTTCGTCGTCGTCGGCGCCAACCTGCCCGTGCCCCGCGCCGGGGTCCTGCTCGCCCACCTGCATCACGGGCCCAACATGTGGATCGGCCTCTCGGCCACCCAGACGAGCCTCCTCAAGGAGCCGGTGCTGGAGCCGTTCAAGTTCAACCGCGATTTCCGGGCCGCCAAATGGGCCGAGTCGTACATGCTGCACGAGGAGGCCTTCGACTCGCCCAAGCTCATGTCGGACGCCTTCTTCGTGGGGGGCATCCAGATCGACCAGTACGGCAACTCCAACCTGATCGGGGTCGGCAAGGAGTACCGGCGGCTGGCCTTCCGCGGTCCCGGGGCCATCGGGACCACCACGGTGAGCACGTACACCAAGCGGTACTATCTCTACCTGAACAGCCACGATCCGCGAGTGCTCGTGGAGCGGTGCGACTTCATCACCTCGTTCGGCTGGGGCAAGGGCGGCGCCGATGCCCGCCAGAAGCTGGGGCTGCCGGGAGGCGGACCGAAGTACTGCGTCACCCCGCTCTGCGTGTTCGATTTCGAAGAACGCGAGAAGCGGATGCGCCTCAAGAGCGTCCATCCGGGGGTGACGGTGGAGGACGTGCTGGCCAAGACCGGGTTCACGCCGATCGTGCCGACCAGGGTTCCGGAAACCGAGCCGCCCGCGGCTGACGAGCTGGCGATCCTGCGGCGGCGAGTGAACGTGGAAGGCGTGCTCCGGTCGTAGCGTCCCAGGCGCCGAGCCGAGGAGAACCACGATGCGTTTCGACTTCACCGACGAGCAACAGATGTGGCACGACACGGTCAACCGCTTCATGGACACCGACGGCGGCGGCCGCGACTACGTCCGCGGGTGCGACATGGAGCGGCGGTATCCCTATGAGCTCTACGAAAAGGTCGCGAAGCAGGGATGGCTCGGGCTCATGATCCCGGAGGAGTACGGTGGCATGGGCGCGGACGCGATGTTCTACGCCATCTTTATGGGCGCCATGGGCAAGTACAGCGTGGATATTGCCAGCGCATTCGGCGTGACCACGTTCACCGCGATGAACATCGTGCGCCACGGCACCCCCGAGCAGAAGAAGCGGTACCTCCCCGACTTCATCGAGGGCAAAGTCCGTTTTTCCATCTCGATGACCGAGCCCAACGCCGGCTCCGATGTGGCCAGCCTCACCACCCGCGCCGAGCTCAAAGGCGACCGCTTCGTGATCAACGGCCAGAAGGTCTTCGCCTCCGCCGCCCACACCAGGGACAACATCATCTGCATGGCGGTGCGGACGGACCCGAGCGCGCCGAAGCACAAGGGGATCAGCCTGCTCCTGGTGCCCAACACTACCCCGGGCCTGGAGATGCGCCTCCTGCCCACGCTGGCGCGACGGTCCACCGGGACGAACGAGATCTTCCTCACCAATGCCGAGGTGCCTCGGGAGAATCTCCTCGGCACCCTGAACGCCGGCTGGCAGTACCTGGTCGAGCATCTGGAGATCGAGCGCCTGGCCATCGCAGCCGGCTACGCCGCGTGCGCCGAGACCGCCGTCGGGGACGCGCTCCGCTATGCCAAGCAACGCCACCAGTTCGGCCGCGCGATCGGCGAGTTCCAGGTGATCAAGCACATGCTGGCGGACATGCACACGCAGATGGAAGCGGCCCAGTTGATGGTGTACCGTCTGGCCTACACGGTGAGTCAGGGACGCCCCTGCGCGAAGGAGGCGGCCATGGCCAAGCTTTTCGCCTCCGAGACGCTCCTCGACGTGACGACCAAGGGCATGCAGGTCCTCGGCGGCTACGCCCAGCTGCCCGAGTTCGACATGGAGCGCTACTGGCGGGAGGGCAAGCAGGCCACCGTGGGCGCCGGCACCAGCCAGATCCAGCGGGGCATCATCGCCAAGAGCCTGGGGCTCTAAGGGCCTGCAAGACAGTAATGTTCCCGATTTCGGACCCTGCTGTGTACGTAGTGAAGCGTGCCAGACTACTCGGCGATGCTGCGGGATGGATCGATCTCGCCGGCCGGCTGGCAGCTACGGGATCCTTCACCGCCACGCGGTTTACGTCAACCCCCTCCCCCGCGCAGCGGTTCCGTTCAAGATCCGCACTCGGACGTGGCGGCGCGTGCGGACCCGGCCCCCCAAAGGATCGCTACCAGTGCTCCCACCGATGCCGATGCCACAGGACACGCCGGTCAGCTACGATCGCCCGCGCGTCCGCGAGTTCCTCACCCTCCACTGGCTCGCTGAGCACGAGAACGTCATCTTCTGCAGGCCGGTCGGGGTCGGCAAGAGCTGGTTCGCCCAGGCCCTCGGGCACAGCCCCTGTCGGGCCGGCCCCCGCGTGCGCTTCAGCAAGATCGCCAAACTCCTGCAGGCCCTGCTGCAGTCGCGCGCCGACAACTCCTTCGAGCGCGAGCTCCGCGGCTGGCTGGCCCCCGACGTCGTCATTCTCGACGACTTCGGGCTGCGCAAGCTCACCGCCCAGCAGTCGAGCGACTTCTATGACGTCCTGGTCGAGCGGGAATAAGCGTGCCGCCGCCGTCATCACGAGCAACGGCGCGGTGGCCGCGTGCACGATCGGCGGCCCCACGGGCCGCATCCGGGCCCACCTGCGGCGGCTGGCGGCCGAGGTGAAGACCGCGGCCCACACGATCTCCCGGCTCCTGGGCTGCCGGGAACCGAGTGACGCGAGGGGCGACGGGGCGCAGGACACGGGCGCGAGCCGCGGCGCCCGGCGCGCGTCGCCGAGGAGGCGGAGGTGATGGGCCCGCTCGAGGGAATCCGCGTCCTGGACTTCACGCAGATGATGGCCGGCCCCCTGTGCGCCATGCTGCTGGGCGACCTCGGCGCCGACGTCATCAAGATCGAGCCGCCGGAAGGTGACGCCATCCGCAGGACCGGCGACACGTTCCTCGGCGGCGAGACCGAGTCGTTCCTGAGCTTCAACCGCAACAAACGGAGCGTGGTCCTCGATCTCAAGGCGGAGGCGGGGCGGGAGGCGGGACGGGGGCTCGCGGCCGGCGCCGACGTGGTCCTGGAGAACTTCCGCCCGGGCTCGGCCGAGCGGCTCGGCGTGGGCTACGAGGTGCTGCGAGCCCTGAACCCGCGCCTGGTCTACTGCTCCATCTCGGGGTTCGGGCGGGAGGGCGCCGACCGCGCGCGGCCGGCCCTGGATCCCGTGATCCAGGCGATGTCGGGCATCATGCAGCTCACCGGCTCCGACGAGACGGGCCCCTTGAGGACGGGGTTCCCGTTCTCCGATCTCGTCACCCCGCTGCTCGCGACCATCGGCGTCCTCGCCGCCCTCCGGGTGCGCGAGCGAACCGGGCGGGGCCAGCGCGTCGACCTCTCCATGCTGGACGCCACGATCTTCGGCATGATGCCCCGGGACGCCTACTTCTTCGCCACGGGCCGCACGCCGAGTCGCCTCGGGAACGAGCACTACCAGATCGCGCCGTGGAACACGTATGCGACCGCCGACGGCCGCTACCTGATGGTCGTCGCTCACACCGAGAAGTTCTGGCACGCCCTCATCACGGCGCTGGCCGCCCCGGAGCTGGGCGCCGATCCCCGCTTCCTGAGCAACGCCGACCGCGTCCGGAACCGCACGGCGCTCAACGCCCGGCTCGCCGCCGCGTTCCGCACCGCATCCCTCGACGAGTGGACGCCGCGGCTCACCGCTGCCGGCGTGCTGTTCGCGCCCGTGCGCAGCTTCCCCGAGGTCTTCAGCGACCCCCGGGTGCGCCGGGAGATGCTGGTCGAGCTCGATCACCCGACGGCCGGGCGCATCACCGTGCTGGCGAACCCGCTCCGCTTCTCCGAGACGCCCGCCACCGTGAGACGTTGCCCGCCGCGCCTCGGCGAGCATACCGCGGAGGTGCTGAGCCCCGACACGGACGAGGCCGGAGGGGCGGCGAGCTGAGCGGACGCGTGGTCGCCGAGAGAACGCGCCGGTCGAGGTCAGCATCGCCGCCGAGCCCGCGATCTGCGGCCAGAACGGTCGGCCGCTGAGAGGGCTGCGGGGCGAGCGGCCGGAGCCATCCATGCCAACGGGGTCGGAGTAGGGATGATGATTGCTCATCACCCCGTCCACGGATCCCAGCGTGCGGGATTACCGCAGTGGCTCTTGCCCTAGGTGACAACTGGGGTTGCCCCGCCTCTCGCTGCTCATACGCGGGGGGCGACAGGTAGTCGAGGGCTGAATGGCGCCGACGCGGAGTGGACCAGCCCTCGATGACGTCGAACACCGCCAGGCGGGCGTCCGGCCGGGTGGGGAAGCGCTGGCGATCGAGGAGCTCGCACTCGAGGATGGCGAAGAAGGTCTCGCAGAGGACGTTGTCGTAGGCGTCGCCTACGCTGCCCATCGACGGCCGGGCACCGGCCTCGCGGCAGCGACGGCCGAAGGCGAACGGGGAAAGGGGGTATCTTGTCTTGTGTCCGGAATACTTGACTCATTTGCAGCAAGTGTGAGCATCCAAGGACTCTAGGGAGACGCAGACATGAACTGGCGCGCGCTCGCAACGGCAAGCCTTGTCCTCGGCCTCGTATTCACCACCGCCGGGCCCGCCGAGGCGCAGAAGATGCGCCTGGCCAAGGGCTGCGGCTCGACGGCCTCCAGTACCTACGCCTACTGCGTCGGGGCGGCGAAGGCCATCAACCTGCTCGCCCCGGACCTCGACGTCTCCGTGGTGGAGACGGGCGGCGCCGTGGACAACATGAAGCGGATGCAGAGGGGCACTCTCGACTACGGCCAGGTGACGCCGGAGCAGGTCTATCTGGGCTGGAAGGGCATGGAGAACTGGAAGGACACCCCCTTCCCCGACATCCGGGTGATGTGGATGTACAGCGCCTCCGCGAGCTACGTCATCGTCCGGGAGGAGACTGGCATCAAGAGCCTGCAGGAGATCGCCGGCAAGAAGTTCAACCCCGGCATGCGGGGCTCGGGCACCGAGAAGATGACCGAGACCGTGCTCGGCGACCTCGGGATCAAGGCCGAGTGGCAGCGCATGGGCACCTCGGATGCGGTGGACGCCATGAAGGACAAGCGCATTGTCGGGTACGCCAAGATGGGCAACGGCTTCGCGCTCGACGCCTCCACCATGGACATCGCCACCCAGACGCCCATCCGCGTCCTGCCCTTCACCGAGGAGGCGATGACGAAGTCCAAGGCCGCGCATCCGTACATCCCGTGGATCAAGGTGCCGGTGGGGGCGGTGAAGGGGCTCGGCGAGTTCTGGACCACGGCGATCATCGTGGGCTTCTCGGCGCCCAAGTCCTTCCCGACCGACACGGTGTACAAGATCGTGAAGGCGGTCTCGGAGGGGATCGAGCACCAGAAGGCGGCCTTCAAGGGGACCACGGACGACATCCCGAAGCTCACCGCCGAGGTCTCCCAGTCGCCGCTCCACGCCGGCGCGATCAAGTATCTCCGGGAGAAGGGGGTCAAGATCCCCGATCACCTCATTCCCCCCGAGGCCAAGTAGGGGCGTGGCCGCGGCCGCACCCACCGGCGCCACGGGCCTCGAGCCGGCGGGTCTCCCGGGCGAGATCAAGAGCGACGAGCCCGACGCCAGAACGCTTACCGGCGTAGTGGGCGGCGCCGTGGCGCTCTTCGCCGCGGCCTTCGCCTTCGTCCTCTGCTTCCTGCTCTACCCCGCCTGGCCCGGGCGCTCGTCCGCTCGCCGGCCCACGGGGCTGGACGCGGCCCTGGCCGTGGCGGCGCTGGTCGCGCTCGTGCTCGGCCCGGTCGGCGAGATTCTCCGCGGCACCGTCAGTACGCAGTACCCCGGAGCGCACATGCTGATCCACGGGATCGTGTTCGTGGCCGTCATCCTGCTCATGCCTCGCGGCATCGTCGGAGTCTTCCGGCGACCCAACAGGCGTGCGGGTTCCCCGGCGGACCGGACTCGTATCGCGCCGGTCGAGCCGGCGTAAGGGAGTCGAGGAATGGACTTCTCGTTCACCCGCGAGCAGGACGCGTTCCGGCAGGAGGTGCAAGAGTTCCTGGGGCGCGAGCTGCCTGCGGAGAACCTGCGACATTACGAGGACGGCTGGATCACCGGATTCTCGCGTAGCTTTTCGCGCAAGCTCGGCGCACGAGGCTGGATCGGGCTGACGTGGCCGACGCGCTATGGCGGGCAGGCGCGCGGCCCCATCGAGCGGCTCGTTCTCACCGAGGCGCTGCTGCGCGCTGGAGCGCCGGTGGCGGCCCACTGGATCGGAGACCGTCAGGTGGGGCCGTCGCTGCTCGCGCACGGCAGCGAGGAGCACAAGGCGTTCTTCCTCCCTCGCATCACGCGAGGCGAGATCGTCTTCTGTATTGGGATGAGCGAGCCCGCCGCCGGGTCGGACGCGGCGGCGCTCCAGACGCTCGCGATCGAGGACGGCGACGGATGGGTGATCCGGGGCCAGAAGGCGTGGACCAGCTTCGCCCACCAGGCCGACTACTGTTACCTCGTGGCCCGCAGCGACCCGGCGGCGCCGAAGCACAAGGGGATCAGCGAGTTCGTCGTCGACATGCGCACGCCTGGCATCATCGTGCGCCCCCTCATCGACATGGTCGGCGAGCACCACTTCAACGAGGTGTTTTTCGATGACGTCCGGATTCCGGCGAGCGGCCTCATCGGTCAGAAGCACCGCGGCTGGTACCAGATCGCCTCCCAGCTTGACTTCGAGCGCGGCGGCATCGAGCGGGTCCTGAGCAACTACCCGCTCTTCCGCGATGCGGTCGAGCATGCCCGGCGCCAGGGGCTCACCCGTGACCCGCGTCTGCGCGACCGGCTCGCCCGGCTGTCGGTGGAGCTCGCGGTCGGGCGCCTGCTCGTCTACCGCGTCGCCTGGCTCCTGAGTGCGGGCAAGGTCCCGACCTGGGAGACGGCGCTCTCCAAGCGCTTCGGGACCGAGCTGGAGCAGGAGATCGCCGAGGTGGTGCTCTCGCTCTTCGGGATCACGGGGTTGCTCATGCCGGGAGCGCCCGGCGCGCCGCTGGACGGCCGGCCGGCCCGCGCCGTGCTCTACGCGCCCGCCTATACCATCCAGGGCGGGACCGGAAACATCCTGCGCAACATTCTCGCGATCCGCGGGCTCGGTCTGCCTGCCGACTAGAGGGCCGCCGTAGTGTCAACGTCAGATCACGGGGAGGACTCGCATGACGACATCCACCGAGGAGTTGCTGTACGCCGTCGAGGGCGGGATCGCCACGATCACCCTC
>MGBV01000180.1:13343-18126 GCA_001788415.1 Candidatus Rokubacteria bacterium GWC2_70_16
CTTCACGGTGACCATGATCGATCGCTGGGCGGCCGCCCTCGGGGAGGCCCAGCGCGATCCTGCTGTCCACGTGGTGGTCGTGACAGGCGCCGGCCGCGCGTTCTGCGCCGGGGGCGACGTGGGCCAGATGGGGCAGCGGGAGCCGACGGGGCTGGACCACAAGGCGTACCTGTGGGAGCACATCCACCGGATTCCTCTCACGCTGGACGCGATGGACAAGCCCGTGATCGCCATGATCAACGGGGTGGCGGCCGGCGCGGGGATGGACATGACGCTGATGTGCGATCTCCGGATCGCCTCCGACCAGGCGCGCTTCGCCGAGAGCTACGTCAAGGTGGGCGTGGTGCCGGGCGACGGAGGCGCGTACTACTTGCCGCGACTGATCGGGCTCGACCACGCGCTGGAGCTGTTCTGGACCGGCGACTTCGTGAGCGCCCACGACGCCGAGCGCCTGGGGCTGGTCACGCGCGTGGTGCCGGCCGCCGAGCTGCAGACGTACACTTACACACTGGCCCGGAAGATCGCCGATGGGCCGCCCATTGCAATCCGGATGACCAAGCGGGCCGTCTACCAGTGCCTGCGCGCGGACGTCCGCACCGCGCTCGACATGATCTCGTCCCACATCGCGCTGGCCTTGCAGAGCGAGGACCATCGCGAAGGGGTGCGCGCGTTCGTCGAGAAGCGGGCGCCCCGCTTCGTTGGCCGCTGAGGGATTCCGACGCGCCAGGATCTCGAACGGAAGAAGAGCGCGATATTCATTACGGGAAAGGATAAGGGGGGTTCCATGGTCGAAAAGATCTTCGAGCCAGCGTTGGCGGATGAGAGGCTCTTGCAACAACTGAGGCAGGATCCTGCTTTGCGTGCGGCCTATGGGGCAGTTCCTGCCGGAATGTCCCGTCTAAAGGCGCCTCGTTTTGACATGGAAAGGGTGTGGAACCTGATGGATGGCGCGATCGATGTTCACATCCATCCCGGTCCCGATGCTTACAACGCGCGGGTATATGATGAAGTGGAAGTCGCCATTCAAGGTTGCCAGGTGGGCATGAGAGCCGTGGTCTTCAAGGGGCATTCCATGCCCAGCGCCCGCTCCGCCTATTTCGTTCAGAAAGCCGTCGATCAGTGGGCTGAGCAGCACAGCAAGAGAAGAATAGATGTCCGTGGAGGAGTGATGTTGAACTACGCGGTCGGCGGCTTGAACCCAGAAGCGGTATTGACCAGTTACCGAGTTGGCGGGACGCATGTCTGGCTTCCCAACAAAGATGCCTCTTTCCATCATAAGCTCTACGGGATCCCCGGAGGGATTGACGTTGTGGACGAGAACGACTGCGTTCTGCCCGAGCTCCGGGAAGTCCTTGACCTGATCGCTGAAGGGGACATGGTCCTATCGCTCTGCCACCAGAGTGTCAAGGAACGATTCATCATCATCGACGAGGCGAAGAAGGCCGGGGTGAAGAGAATCGAGGTAGGTCATCCCTTGCACTTGACCGCCAAGATGACCGTTGACCAGATGAAGATCGCGGCCGAGAAGGGAGCCTATCTCGGTATGTATTGCGCGAACCTTGAGACCGGCGTGATGTGGTCCTGGGAAGAATTCATGGAGGCGGTCAGGGTTGTGGGTTGTGACCGGATCGTGATCGGCACTGACTGCGGCCACTTCGCGTTCCCCGCCCCGGTGGAGGCTATGCGATTGTTCATCACTGGCATGTTGATGCGTGGGATTCCCGACAAGGATGTCGAGAAGATGGTGAAGACCAATCCCAGTGAGCTCTTGTATTGATCATCCTCGTGGGAAAGGTGATATGCGCGGGGTGCGCTGCGCGGGGCGCATCGGCTCTCGAGGACTTGACACGGCCAGCCGCTTCAGGGTCTGCCGCAACCGCCAGGCCCGCCCGGGGCAGGCGACGCCCCCACGCACCGCCCCGCTACGTCGCCGGCATCCAGTACGGGATCGCCCTGCCGATCCGGTGGAGCGCGTCGCGCCGCTCGGGCCAGCGCTGACTCACCCAGCGCTCCAGGTAGTCGCCGTCGAGCAAGTGCCGTCGGCTCTCCGTGCTGAACAGCACGAGCAGATCGGGCAGCGCGATGATGCCGTCCTCCGAGGCCGGATCGAAGAGCGCCCAGCGGCGGATGTCCTCTTCCGACCGGAAGAGGTTCATGCCGCTTCACATGAAGGGGATGTTGCTTGGATCCGCCAGCAGCGACCACGGACTGTTGCAGTGGCCGACGAGGGTCGGGGGATCGACGGCCTCGAGCCGGCCGTCGCGGAGCTCGAGCCCCATGGGCTCCGCGCAATCGAGGCACGGGGCCTGGATCCGGACCGTTCGGCCCGGGAAGAGCCAGCACGCGGCCAGCGCCTCGAACCCGCACTGCGCGAACCACCGCTGCTCTCCGCCGACCGAGATGCGGTACTGGGTCGGTTGGCTGTTGAGCGGCGGGAACGACGCGATGAGGTCAGTGCCCGGGTGCACCCAGCCGGGGTAGCCGCGCGTGAAGATGGCGCGGACAGCCTGGCGGACCTCCTCGGTCGTGGCGCCGAGGGCCGGGGCGAGGTCGGCATGGTGCGGAGCGCAGCCCGTGGCGACCATCCGGGTCATGATGGCCTGGAAGACGCGGTCGAGCGCCTTGACGTCCGTCACGTCGAGCATGCGCCACCTCCCGCCGTCAACGCCCCTCACCGGAGTCCGATCTTCTCTTCCGCCCCTCCCGCCCCGGTCACTCGAAGCCCTGCCGGTACTCCTCGTCGGTGACCGCGCGCAACCACTCGGTCTGGCCGAGGCTGATCGCGAGGTGCAGGAGATAGTTGTCTGGCTCGGCGCCGTGCCAGTGCTCCTCGCCGGGAGCGATGTGCACCACGTCCCCCGCGGCGATGACACCGCCGTTGCCGTCGCCGGAACGGACGCGGCCCTGCCCGTGGGTGACGACGAGCACCTGTCCGCCGCTGTGGCGATGCCAGTAGGTCCTCGCCTTGGGCTCGAAGAAGACGCTGCCGATGCCCACTGCGCCCTTGGGATCGGACAGCACACGGTCCGCCCACACGGTGCCGGTGAAGGTCTCTGAGCGTCGCTCCGAGTGAAGGGACTTCTCTCTTCCGCGGTTGATCTTCATCGTCGTGACTCCTCGAGGGGGCGGTCGAGCGTCGATGATCCCCGTCCGCCCCTGGCGCGCTGCCTGCGGGGAGGCGCTCCGTCACGTACCGCAGGCGTCGAACATAGCCCATCCGATCGCGACAGACAAGGCGAGGCCGACGGGAGCCCCGAGAGGGCCTCGGACGCCGCGGTCGCCGCGGCCCGGCCCCGGGGACGACCCCCCGCTCGACCTACCGGGTCAGCCCCAGCGCGCGCGGCAGGCACAGGACCACCTCGGGGAACAGCAGGATCAGGGCCACGTTGGCGAACTGCACCCAGAGGAAGGACAGCGTGCCGCGGGAGATGTCGGCCGTCGGCACCTGCGGGAGCTGGCCGCGGAGGACGTAGACGTTGAGCCCGACGGGCGGCGTGATGAGCGCGATCTCGATCATCTTCACGACGAGGATGCCGAACCAGATCATGTCGAAGCCGAGCTTCTCGACGATCGGGCCGAAGATCGGCAGGGCGAGGGCCATCATGCCGATGGCGTCCAGGAAGCAGCCGAGGAGGAGGTAGACGACGAGGAAGCCCAGCAGGATCAGCAGGGGCGGCAGCCCGCGGCCCACGATAGCGTGAGGGGCTCGTGGACCGCGCCGTGGACTTCGCGTTCGAGGAGCAGCTCCTCGCCAAGCTCGGGGCGTGACGGCCTCCACGATCCTCGTCTATCCCCCATTCAGTCGATCTTCTGCCTGTCGAGACTGGCAGAGAACAATGGGACGGCGAGCACGGTGATGAACAGGAGGTTCGTGCTGCGAATGGCTTCGTGGTAGCCCGGGTTGGGAGCAAGCGCGAGCCCCTTGACGTTCAGAAGGTTGGCAGCCACGGCGAAGAGCGCGCACACCAGAGTGACGGGCACGAAGCGCCTCAGCCTGACCTTGTCGAGGAGGAATGCCCTCACTTCCTTCCGGCACACCGCCGCGAAGAACGCGACGTTGACGATGTCCACGCAGAGGCAGATCTGGAGTTGCCCACGTTGTGTGGAGGGTGGGCGGCTTTCGGGATCACGCGCGCACCAGCGCCTGCTTGTCGTACGCCATGGGCGACAGACAGTCGAGAGCCCAGTGGCGGCGCCGCCACCGTGTCGGCGCCCCGGGCCGCCTGGGTGAAGAGGCCCAGCTCGGCCGCGGCCATCAGCGCCGCCGCGTCGCTCATCTCTTGCGCCTCACCCTTGCGGCACGTCCCGGAAAGACGCGGCATCCCACCGGATGCCGTGAGTCGTGCGCCCGGCGCATGTCAAGGCCCTTGCCGCCGTCTCATGGGCCGCCTAGAATGCCTCTCGAACGGGCCCCGCAGGCGCAAAGGAAGGGGACCCCATGGGCCGCTCGCCGACTCGCTCGCCTCTCGCGCTTCTCCTCCCCCTGCCGCTCCTGATCGCGGGCCTCATGGCCGGCTGCGCCTCCTTTGAGCAGGCCCGCGCCCTTCAGCGCGCGACGCATCTCAACACGGAGGCCGGCCGGGAAGGAGCCCGCGGGGCCTATCAGTCGGCGCTGCCGAAAGCACGCGAGGCCCTGGCCATCAGGGAGGGGGCGCTCGATGCCGCCGATCCGCGTGTGGCCGAGAGCCTCCACACCCTGGCGTTTCTGCTCCGGGGAGCCGGGGACTTCTCCGCGGCCCGCCCGCTCTACGAGCGCGCCCTCAGGATCCGCGAGCAGGCGCTC
>MGBV01000181.1:0-18662 GCA_001788415.1 Candidatus Rokubacteria bacterium GWC2_70_16
CGTGGGCCCCCACCCCGTCACCATAGTCACTCACAAACGGCGTAACCTGCTGACATATCAGCACTCCGGTCTCGGGACCGTGGAAGTTGGGCTAGGCGGCGGGGGAGCGGGTGAGGGCGTCCGCCGCGGGCTGCCGCCGGACGCTCGAGCGCGGCAGCATGCGGAGCACCACGGGCAGCACCACGAGCGAGGCCAGCAGCCCGCAGGCCGAGCCGAGGGTGAGGAGCAGCCCGAGGCCGAAGATCCCCTGGTGCTGCGCCATCATCAGGCTGCCGAAGCCCACGATCGTGGTGAGCCCGTTGAGCGCCACCGCCATGACCGTGCTCCGCGCCACCAGCGGGCCCCCGTGCTCGCGGCCTTCCAGGTAGCGCATCACGATGTTCAGCCCGAACTCCGCCGAGGTCCCGATGATCAGCGGCAGCCCCCACACGTTGGCCATGGTGAACTTGAGCTCGAAGACCCACATGAGGCCGATCGTCCAGAGCAGCCCGAGGCCCAGCGGCAGCAGGGCCAGCAGGGTCAGGCGCACCCGCCGGATCATCCAGAACGTGAGCCCGCCCACCAGGATGAAGGCGTAGACCGTCCCCTGGACGTACGCTCGTTCCATGAGCCGGATGGCCTCGTAGGTGATGATGGGCGCGCCGGTCACGTCCGGGTCCACCGACCTGAGCTCGGTGACGAACTGCTCCGCGCCGGCGCGCTCCCAGATGTCCACCTTGGGGTGGACCTGCAGGAGGAACCGCCCGCTGTTCCCGACGAACTTCCGGCGTAGCTCGTCCGGCAGGTCGGTCAGCTCCACCGGCCGGGGCCTCAGGTTCCGCTGGAGCATGTGGAACTTGCCGACGAAGTCCCGGTAGAGCTGCGCCTGGAGGTGGGTGAGCGCCGGCTCGGCCATCTCCCGCTCTGCGGAGGCGAGTCGGCTCAGGAGCACGTCCGTCTGCTCCCGCAGCTGGCGGATCTCCTTCGGAAGCTGCTCCCCGGCCTCGCTGGCCGCCAGGTCCAGGCGCCGCTTGAGATCGCGCACCGCCTGGGCCAGCCGGTCGAGGTCCACCGCGCTGGACCGACCCACCTTCACCGGCGCCACGAGCGGGGCGAAGCTCTTGATGAGGGCGATCTTCTCCCCTTGCTCCTCCGGGATCAGGTGGAGCACGGAGTCCACCTCCGACACGGACGGGAGCCGCTCGAAGGCCTCCTGCTTCCGCCTGAGCTCCTCGAGGGAGCCCGCCGAGGCCAGCCCGTTGAACCCGGAGCGTCCGGTCGTGGCGAGGATCCGCTTCTCCCACGCCACGGATTCGGTCCCCTTGGCCTGCAGGTTGAGCATGTTGTAGTCGAAGCCCACGGACGGCAAGACCCAGACCGAGGCGGCCGCGAGCGCGCCCGCGGCCACGAGGACGGTGACCGGGAACCGGGTGAGATGCTCGAGCGCCGGCACGCGGATGCGCTCGAGCTGGTGGGCGCGCGGTTTCTGGTCCCGCGGCCGGTCGGCGTGGTGCCGGTCGATCAGCACGAGGAGCGCGGGGAAGAAGGTCATCATGCTCGCCCAGGCCAGCAGGATCGAGGTGCCCGCGATGAAGCCCAGCTCCTGGATCCCCCGGAAATCGGTGAGCACGAGCACGTAGAAGGTCCCGCCCGCCGTGAGGGCCCCGAGCAGCATGCCGGGGCCGCTGCGGGCCGCCGTGAGCTCCAGCGCCTCCTTCAGGTTCCGGCCCAGGAAGATCTCCTCCTCGTAGCGGAAGAGGAAGTAGATCCCGTAGTCGATGCCGATGCCGACGACGATGGAGATGAACATCACGGAGAAGATCGTGAGGTGGCCGACCGTGAGCACGATCACGCCCATGGACCAGGCCAGGCTCACGGCGAGCACGGCCAGCATGAGCAAGGGCTTCCCCACGCGCCAGAACGCCAGCGTCATCACCAGGAGCGTCAGCGCGAACGCCAGGACCGTGGCGACCTGGCTGTCCTGGAAGGCCGCCGACATCTCGTCGTTGGAGAGCGCGGGCGCCCCCGTCACGCCCGCCTGCACGGAGGGGAAGACCGAGCGGAGGCGATCGATCACGCTCCGGACCGTGTCGATGGCCCGCTGGTCGCCGACGAAGCTCCCCTTCTCCGCCTTGGGCGTCTCCACGAGCACGAAGAGCAGGCTCTTGTCCTCGGAGAGGAAGTATCCGGCGTCCGCCGGCGCCTCCCCTCCGAAGGAGAAGAGCGTCCCCCAGGGGGAGCGGTAGGGCGTCGGGCGGTCAAGCCGGGTGGCGATCTGCTCCAGCAGGACGCGGAGGAACCGCGTGTCGGTGGGCTGGCTGTCCGACAGGCCCAGGTCGAAGATGTTGCTCACGAACGCGGCCGCGAGCTGCGCGTTCACCCCTTCCACGAGCTGGGCGAGGCTCGGGTCGGCGGCGAAGCTCTCCATGAACTCCTGGTGGTCGAAGATCTTGTCGCGGATCTCGCGCAGCTTGGCCGCGGACAGGTAGAGGAGCTGGCGGCCCTCGAAGCGCTTCGGGTCGATGCGGTAGGAGGCGCGAGGGAACTGGACGGAGGAGTGGCGGAGCTCCTGCACGAGGCGGCTGGCATAGTCCTTCGCCGCCTCGAACGAGGGCGCCTCGACGACGACGACGATGTCCTCCAGCTCGCCGAACTCCCGGGTGTACTCGACATAGCGGAGGACGTAGCCGGCGTCCCGGGGGAGCACATCCCGCCCGGAGGTCTTGAAGCGCAACCCCTGGACCGTGTACGCCGTGCCCGTCAGCGCCAGCACCAGGGACAGCCAGACCGTCAGGACCGGGCGCCGGCAGGACGCCCGAACCAGGCTGCGCAGCAGGCGGCCGGTTCTCGAGATGGCCATCATGGGGAGGGGCACCGCGGACGCGTCAAGTCTACCACCGGGGTCCGCCAGCGACGACACGCGGCGGCGGGGAGCCCCGGGCTCTCCGGGGCCGCCGGGCTACTCGTCGCCGGCGACGAACTGCTCGAGACGCGCCCGGGCCTGGTCGTCCGACCACTGCTGGGGCGGGGATTTCATCAGGTAGGCGGACGGGGCGAGGAGGGCGCCCTTGAGGCCCCGGTCCATGGCGATCTTGCAGCAGCGGATCGCGTCGATCACGACGCCGGCCGAGTTCGGCGAGTCCCAGACCTCGAGCTTGAGCTCGATGTTGATCGGCTGGTCCCCGAAGCCGCGCCCCTCGAGCCGGATGTGCGCCCACTTCCGATCGGCGAGCCACGGCACGTAGTCGCTGGGGCCGATGTGGACGGCGTCGTCGGGGAGGTCGTGGGCGAGCTGCGAGCGGACGGCGTCGGTCTTGGAGATCTTCTTGGACTGCAGGCGCTCGCGCTCCAGCATGTTGTAGAAGTCCGTGTTCCCGCCCACGTTGAGCTGGCTCGTGCGGTCCATATGGACGCCCCGGTCCATGAAGAGCTTGGTCAGCACCCGGTGCACGATGGTGGCGCCGACCTGCGACTTCACATCGTCCCCCACGATGGGCAGGCCCCGCTCCTCGAAGCGCCCGCGCCAGTACGCCTCCCGGGCGATGAACACGGGGATGCAGTTGACGAACCCGCAGCCCGCGTCGAGCACCTGCTCGACGTACCACTTGGTCGCCATCTCGCTGCCCACCGGCAGGAAGTTGACCACGACGTCCGTGCGGGTCTCGCGGAGAATCCCCGCGATGTCGGCCGTGGAGCCGGGCGCCTTGCGGATCACCTGGGAGAGGTAGTGGCCGAGGCCGTCGTGGGTCATCCCCCGGTGGACCGGCACGCCCAGGGGCGGCACCTCCGCGAAGCGCACGGTGTTGTTGGGGGCGGTGGCGATGGCCTCGGACAGATCGGCGCCGACCTTGCGCGCGTCGATGTCGAAGGCGGCGGAGAACTCGATGTCGCCGACGCGGTAGCCGCCGAGGCGGGGTCGCATGAGCCCGGGGATGAAGCCGTCAGCGTCGGCCGTCCGGTAGTACTGGATGCCCTGGACGAGGGCCGAGGCGCAGTTGCCCACTCCGATGATGGCGACGCGAACGGACCCCACGTGAGCCTCCTTGATGCATGCGCCGCGGGCGGCGCCCGCTGCGGCATGCGATGTAGGGGGCTGCCACGAGCGGCCCGAGTCTAGCACAACGGGGGGCGCCCGCGTCGGGTCCGGTGCTCCGTCTCTGAGCGCTCGGCCTCCGCCGCCGTCCGGCGCGCCGACAGCGCCGCCATGGTGGCAAGCCCGACCAGGACCCACACCGCCTCGCGGAGCCGACGGATCAGCGTGTAGGACAGCCCGGCGCCGCCGCCCAGCCCGAAGGCGGCGAAGATGGCGACGTTGCCCCCTTCGAGCGCCCCCAGCGAGGCCGGGATCATGAAGCTCGCGAACTTGATCGCGGTCCCGAAGGCCTCGATCGCCACGGCGGCGGGAAGCGAGATCGGCAGCCCGAGAAAGGTGAGCACCAGGTAGATCTCGAGGCTGCCGGCGGTCCAGGCCATGAAGTGGAACAGGACGCCGGCCAGGAGCCGCCGACGGTGAACCCGGTAGAAGGCGGCCAGGGCCCGGTCCAGGCCGTCGAGCCGCTCCTGTCCGCGCTCGCCGGGCCCCATCCCGAAGCGCGCAAGCAGCCGGCCGCCGCGCCCCGCCGGGCCCCGGAGCTGGACGATGACGAAGCCGCCTACCGCGCCGGCTTCGAGTCCGAGCAGCACGAGCATCGCGGTCATCAGGGGGCTCGACACCGGCATGAGCGAGGTGGCGACGAGGAGGCCGAGCACGAGGAACAACCCCTGGCCGACGACGATCATGGTCTTGTCCACGATCACCGAGGCGAGCCCCTCCGGGAGCGGCACCCAGGGGCGCAGCAGGTAGGCCTTCACGGGCTCCCCGCCGACAGAGGCTGTCGGCGTGGTCGCGTTGACCGCCTCCCCGGCCAGCCGGGCCCCCCACAGCGGCCCGAAGGGCGCCGCGCGCCCGCGGAAGGCGCAGCGCCACGCGAGCGTGTCCAGCGTCGTGGTGAGCGAGTACGGGAAGCAGACCACCAGCAGCAGGCGCCAGGAGAGCGTGCGCACCGACTCCCACACGGTGGCAGGGCCGACCTCCTGCACGAGGTACACGATGAACGCGACGCCCGCCAGGAGCAGGACCGGGCGGAGCACCCGGAGGAGAGCCGAGCCGAGACCGTCGGGGAGGCGGGACACCGGAGACCGGAACGGGTGGCCGGCCCTACTGCGGCGCGGCGCCTCGCCGGATCTTCGCCACGCAGGCGATCCAGTACGACTGCGAGCCCAGGGCGACGATCAGGGCCAGGACGGGCAGCACCGCAGGCAGCGTCCAGGTGAGGATGACGAAGGCGAGCAGCAGCAGGTAGAAGAGGTCGCGGTTCCCCAGGCTCCTGAGCGCGCCCCCGATAGTCTCGCCGACGGCGATCTTGCGCGGCAGGTAGCGCGCCAGCAGGGCGCTGAGCGTCACGCCGAGCGCGCCGAGAACGCCCATGGCGACGGTGCCGAGGCCGCGCCCGGCCGACAGCCCCATGGCCAGGACGACCAGCGAGAGGACCACCGTGTCGATGGCCCAGTCCAGCGCGGCGCCGAAGCGCGTCTCCTGGAAGGTGAGGCGCGCCAGCTCGCCGTCGACATGGTCCAGGATCACGGCGAGCGAGTAGAGACCCAGGCCGAGGGCGGCGCCGAGCGGCGTGCCGCGCCAGAAGCACCCGGCCGCCCCCAGCCCGATGAGGAGGCTCGCGACGCTCACCTGGTTCGGGGTCGCCTCCGTCCGGACGAGGACCCGCGTGATCAGCCGGGAGCAGCGCCGATGGATGAGCCGGTCCACGACCGTGTCATCGTCGGTGCCGAGAGAGGCGTAGAGCGCGGCCTCGGCGTCCCGGAGCTCGGCTTCCGCCGTCACCCGCAGGAAGAGCCCCGCCGCCGAGCGGAGCTTGGGCCGCATCTCCTCCAGGTGGCGCACCAGCACGGCCCCGAGGCCCGCTCCTGCCGCCAGGGGAGCCCAGATGCGCTCCACCAGCCCGGGCGGCGCCAGCAGCGCGGGAGCCCCGCCCTCCGCCGACTCGGCGATGGCCGCCCCGCCGACCTCCATGGGGCCTTCCAGGAGACCGGCCAGCGTGCGCGCCTCGATCAGCGCCGAGGCCGGCACGAGCAGGCAGGGCGCGCCGGCGAAGGCCCGGGTCTCGGTCGGATCGCGGCCGTCGAGCCAGCGCACCCTGCCCGCGAGGTCCTGGATGCGCCGGAGCGCCGCCTCAAGCGAGGGCGTGCGGAGCGCGGCCGGGACGCCCACCGTCTCGGCTCCCGCCCGCGCGGCGGCCACGATCGCCCGCACCGCGAGGGCGCGGCCCGCCACCGGCAGCGCGGCGATGCGGCGCGCCGCGAGATCGGGGAGGTAGAGGACGGCCCGCGCCACGTCAGCGCCCGAGGCGCTCGATCCTCGGGAGGACCTGGTTCTCGGCGCGGGCGAGGTCCTCCGCGAAGTCGACCTCGGTCCAGGGCAGGCCCGTGACGTCCACCCAGCCGACCTCCACGACGCCCAGGAGCCGGTGGAGGGCGTCCTCGTACTCGTTGACGCCGCCGGTCTCCTCGATGGACTCGGCCAGGAGCCGGATGTACTCGGGGGCGTGGGCCGGGCTGCACTTGAAGAACCCGATGCCCTCGCCGATCACGTCCCACCGCTGGGGAACGAACTTCTTCCCCAGCGCGATCACGCGATCGCCGACGCCGTAGAGCTTCACCTCCTCGCCGGTGTCCGTGAAGCTCTGATCCAGGAGGAGCGCGCTCGCGTGCGACGAGGCCATGAGCCGCGACAGGAACACCGGGGGAAACAGCACATCGGCGTCCATCACGAGGGTCGAGTCCCGCAGGAGGACCTCACGCGCCCGCCAGAGCGAGAGGATGGAGCCCTTCTGGTACTCGGGATTGTAGACGTAGCGGATGCGCATGTCTCCCCACCGCTCGCCGGCCGCCGCGCGCACCTGGTCCTGGCAGTGGCCGACGACGATGACGGCCTCCTCGACGCCGCCGGCGGCCAGGGCGGCGACCATGCGGTCCAGCAGGGAGCGGCCGCCGATCGGGAGCAGGCACTTGTGGGTGTAGTCGGTGAGCGGGGCCAGGCGACGGGCCACGCCGGCGGCCAGGATGACAGCCCTCATCGGCGTCCCGTCTCCGCGCTGCCGAGCGCCTGCCCGAAGCGGTCCCGGGTCTCCGCCGCCGAGACCGCGACCTGGACGAAGTTCGCCGGCCGGTCCTTTTCCATCACGGGTCCTCCTCCGATCATCGGCAGGGCGCCGAGGCTCATCCGCACGGTGCCGTCGCCGTCGATGACCACGCTCTTCGCCCGCGGCAGGTCAGGGCCACCCCGCTGCCGACGGCGGAGGGCAGCCCCACGCGGGCATGCGGGCTCCGGACTACTGGGTCTTCGTCGTCTTGCTCTTCTTCTGCGCCTCGTCCTCGAAGGAGACCTCGTCCTGCTTCGCCTTCATCTTCTTGACCAGCTCGCCGTACGAGGAGGTCTGGATGATCTTGTTGAACTGCGTGCGGTAGTTCGACACGAGGCTCACGCCCTCGATGTTCACGTCATAGACCAGCCACCGGTCCCCCCGGCGGAGGAGGCGGTAGTCGATGGGCACCTCGGTGCCGTTCTTGGTGATGATCTTGGTGCTCACCACCGCCACCTCCGCCTCCACCCGCTCGTTCGTGTACAGGATCCTCTCGCCCCCGTACAGCTCGATCTTCGAGATGTAGGAGCGCTCCAGCAGGTCGCCGAAGAGCCTGATGAACTCCTCCCGCTCCTTGTCCGTGCGCCCCTGCCAGTGCCGGCCCAGCGAGCGGCGGGCGATCTCGCCGTAGTCGAAGATGTCGTTGGCGATCTTCCGGACCGCGGTCCGGCGCTCCGCGACCTTGGTGTCCCCCTTCAGGGCCGGGTTGTCGAGCGCCTTGATCACGCGCTCGATGGCCCCCCGGAGCTGCTCCGTGGGCGCCCCCGCCCACGCGCCGCCCGCCGCGGCCAGGAGGAGGAGACACGCCAGTCCCATGCCCACCACACGAGAAACGATCATCGAGTGACCTCCGCTGTCGTCAGTGATGTGGCCGCCCCAGCCATGAGCGCGCGGATCTCCTCCAGATCGCGACCCGCGGCGTTGTCCAGTCGAGCCAGCCCCACGCGGTAGTTGAACACGGCCTGCAAGTACGCGGCGCGGGTCTTGGCCAGCGCCAGCAGCGCGTCCGCCAGGTCCTTGGTGTCGCCGATGCCGAGGTCGAAGTTGGCGCTGGCCGAGACGGCCCACTTCTTGGCGTTGTCGTGGGCGCGGTCGAGCGCGGCCACGTTCTGCGCCGCCTCGCGGACCTCCCCGTGGACCCTCGCGACCTGCAGCGGGATGCCCTCGACGGCCTGCGCCCGGAGCGCCTCGAGCTTGCCCACCTCCGCCTCGGCCTCGCGGACGCGTCCCGAGGAGACGCCGAAGTCCAGATCGTACCTGAGCCCGAGCACCGGGCCGACGTAGGCGTGCTGGAGCGGATCGGAGAGGTAGGCGCTGTTGAGCACGCGGTCCCGGTTCGTCGCCTGGGCCACCGAGCCCTGGATGCCGAAGAACACCATGGGCCAGGCCTTCGCCCGCTCGGCCTCCACCAGCGCCTGCTTGGCGCGGAGCCCCTCGGTCAGCTGGGCGAGCTCGGGGCGCTTCGCGCGGGCCTCATCGACGAAGCTCTCGAGCGGCGGCAGGGGCTCGAGGTCCGCCGCGAGCCGGCGCTCGCCGGGCTCGACGCTGGCGCCTGCCGGGAGCCCCGTCCAGACGCGGAGCGCCTCGGCGGCGATGCCGGCGCCGCGCGCGGCCAAATTGATGTTCGTCTCCAGCTCGCCCTGAAGCGCGCGCAGCTTGAAGACATCCTGCTCGGCGGCGAAGCCGCCTTCCTGGAGGAGCTCGAGGCGCTCGCCGGCCCTGAGGAGCTGCTCGTGGAGGTCGCCGAGGAGGGAGCCGAGCTCCCTGAAGAGCACGAGCCCCGTGTAGGCCTCGCGCACCCTGAGGGCGACCTCCGCGGCCGTCTTGTCCCGTCCCGCCCGCCGAGCCCGCACGCCGTGCTCGGCCGCGGCCCGGAGGTTGTCGATGAGCCCGAACGTGTAGATGGGCTGGACGAGGAGGAGATCCAGGCGGCCGAAGGCGCCGTTCACCGCGCCTTCCCGGGCGTTCACCGAGCGCAGCGGCGTCGAGAGCCCCGAGCCGTCCAGTCGCTCGGCCTCCGGGGAGGGCCCGACCACCCCCAGAGCCGTGAGCTGAGGCCAGCGGGCGCCGTCGGCTTGCTGCCGCTTCGCGAGGAACGCCTCGACGTCGAGGGCCGCGCCCCTCACCTCCGGGCTCCGGGCGACGGCGGCCTTCACGGCGTCGCGGAGCGTGAGGACGACCGTGCCGGCCCGGGGCGGCGCCTGGGCGGAGGCGTCCGCGGCGACGGCGAGCGCCGCGAGCAGCCCGGCGATGCCGAGGCGGATTCCCCGCGCGCGATCTCTGCGGCTCATGCGGCGCTTCTCCCTCCCACCCGCGCTCACACCTTCCCGAAGATGTACTTGGACAGGAGCTCCTCGAAGTCCACGGGCGGCTCGACCTCGGTGATGCGCCCGTTGGGCGGGATGATCTTCTCGGAGCCGCCCGGATTGATGCGGATGTACTTCTCTCCGATGAGGCCCTTGGTCTTGATCGAGGCGATCGAGTCTTCCTGGAGCCGGACCCCCCGGCGGATGCTCATGAGCACCCGAGCCTGGTAGTCCCACAGCGTGATCGTGTCCACGCGGCCCACCTCGACCCCCGCGATCTCGACGGTGGAGCCGGCCTTCAGCCCGCCGACGGACGGGAAGTCGGCGCTGATCGTGTAGCCCTGCCCTCCGAAGACATCGACCCTGCCGAGTCTAATGGAAAGCCACCCCAATGCCAAGATGCCGATCAGCACGAACACCCCCACCGACAGCTCCAGCGTGGAACGCCTCATGCCGGGTCTCCCAGGGTTCGGTTGGTCTCCATCGGTCTGCTCATGCGGGCCGGAGGGCGCCCTCGACGTCCCCGCGGATGAACTGCTGCACGGTGGGGTTGGCGGAGGCCTGGATGGCGTCCGGCGCGCCTTGCTCGACGATCACGCCGTCGTGCAGCATGGCCACGCGGTCGGCGATGCCGAAGATCTCGGGAATCTCGTGGCTCACCATGACCGCCGTGAAGCGGAACTTGCGGTGCATCGCGAGGATGAGGTGGTGGATCGTGTTGACCAGGATCGGGTCGAGCCCCGTGGTCGGCTCGTCGAAGAACACCACCTCGGGCTCCGTCACCAGCGCCCGCGCGATGGCCACCCGCTTGCGCATGCCCCCCGAGATCTCCGCCGGGTTCTTGTGCCCCATGCCCGCGAGGCCCACCTGGTCGAGCTTTTCCTCCACGCGCTCCGCGATCTCGCGGGAGCGGAGAGGCGTCTTCTCCCGGAGCGGGAACGCCACGTTGTCGGACACCGACATGGAGTCGAAGAGCGCGCCCCCCTGGAAGACGACCCCGTAGCGCTCGCGGACCCGGTCCAGCGCCGGGCCCCGCAGGTGGGTGATGTCCGTGCCGTGCACCAGCACGCGGCCCGAGTCCGGCCGCAGCAGCCCCAGGAGATGTTTCAGGAGCACCGACTTGCCCCCGCCGCTCCGCCCGATGACCACCATGATCTCGCCGGCGGCCACCTCCAGGGTGAGCCCGCGGAGCACCCGTTGCCCGCCGAACGACCGATGGAGATCCTCGACGCGGATCACGGGAGGACAGACCCGAGAAAGTAGTCCCACACCAGGATCAAGACCGAGGAGAGCACGACGGCCTGGGTGGTGGCGCGCGCGACCCCCTCGGCGCCGTGCCCGCAGTGGAAGCCCTTGTAGGTGCAGACCCACGTCACGATGACCCCGAACGAGAGCGCCTTCCAGAAGCCGGTCATGATGTCGGTCATGTCCACGAAGTTCTGCATCTCGCCGAAGTACGTGCCCGTGGACATCCCGAGGAGCTCCACCCCCACCAGGTAGCCGCCGAAGATGCCCACCACGTCGAAGATGGCGGTCATGAGCGGGAAGGTCAGGAGGCCGGCGACGACGGGCGGCACCACCAGGTAGCGGACCGGGTTCAGCGCCATCACCGTGAGCGCGTCGATCTGCTCGGAGATGCGCATGATCCCGATCTCGGCGGTCAGCGCCGAGCCCGCGCGCCCGGTGACGATGAGGGCGCAGAGCACGGGGCCCAGTTCGCGGATCAGGGACAGCGCCACAGCCGGGCCGAGGAACGCCTCGGAGCCGAAGCGCGACAGCGTCAGGAAGACCTGCAGCCCCAGCACCATGCCCGTGAAGGCGCCGGTGAGGAGCACGATGGTGAGGGAGCGGAAGCCGATGAAGTGGATACGCTCCACGAGCCGGCGCACCTTGAACGGCGGGATGAACACATGCGCGACGGCATCGCCCAGGAAGGCGCCGAAGCGCCCCAGCGCGGCCACCACGTCGAGGGCGACAGCCCCCAGCGTCCCCACGAGACGGGCCGGGACGGCCTGGGCCGCGGGGAGGGCGGACTCGCTCATCCGCGGCTGTTCCGGTAGACCCCGAGCGCCCAGAGCGGGAAGTACCGGGCGTACAGGTGGTACTTCAGGTAGAAGACGCGCGGGAAGCCCGTCCCGTTCCAGAACGGGTCCTCCCACGTCCCATCCCCCCGCTGACTGTCCAGCAGGAAGGCGATGCCCCGATCGACGGCCGGACCCTCGCGGCGCCCGGCGGCGAGCAGGCCCAGCAGCGCCCAGGCGGTCTGGCTGGGGATGGACTCCCCGCAGCCTGCCAGCGACGAGTTCTCGTAGGAGGCCAGCGTCTCGCCCCAGCCGCCGTCCGCGTTCTGCCGCGCCTCGAGCCAGGCCACCGCGCGCTGCACGTACTCCTGGGACAGGCTCTCGCCGACGACGCCGAGGCCGCGCAGCACCGACCAGGCGCCGTAGATGTAGTTCGCGCCCCAGCGCCCGTACCAGGGGCCCTCCTCGCGCTGGGTCCTCCGGATGAACCTGACCGCTCGGCGGACCACGGGGAGGTCGGGGCCGTAGCCGAGGGTACCGAGCAGCTCGAGCCCGCGCCCGGTCAGGTCCTCCGTGGACGGGTCCAGCAGGGCGCCGTGGTCGGCGAAGGGGATGTTGTTGAAGATGAGCCGGTTGTTGTCGGCGTCGAAGGAGCCCCAGCCGCCGTCCGAGCCCTGCATGCCCAGAAACCACTCGAGCCCGCGCGCGAGCGCGCGCCGCCGGCGCGCCGGATCGAGGCCCTGGATCTTCTGGAGGGCCATCATGACCATGGCCGAGTCGTCCAGATCCGGGTAGAAGTCGTTGTGGTACTGGAAGGGCCACCCGCCCGGTGTGACGTGGGGGCGCTTGGCCTGCCAGTCACCGGGGACGGTGACCTGGTGGTCCATCATCCACTCGCCGGAGCGCACGAGCGCCGGGTGATCGGCGGGCAGTCCCGACTCGATCAGCGCGTTGGCGGCGATGGAGGTGTCCCAGACGGGAGACACGCACGGCTGGTAGTGGAGCGACTGGCTATCCTCCACGCCGAGCGCCTCGATCTCCTTCACCTGTCCGCGGATCAGCGGATGATCGTCCAGGTAGCCCAGACAGCGCAGCGCCAGCACCGAGTTGACCATGGCCGGGAAGATTCCCCCGAGCCCGCCCGGCACGGCCAGCCGCTCCTCGAGCCAGCGGCGCGCGGCCCCGATGGCGCGCGCACGGAAAGGCCGGGGCCCGAGCCGCTGCCAGCCCTTGAGGCAGTCGTCCACGCCGATGAAGAAGTTCTTCCAGAGGAAGGTCTTCGGCGAGAAGGGACGGGGCACCCGGTGGAACCGGAGGCTGGAGCGCTCCCGCGGGACCGGCCAGAGCTCGTCCAGGTGGCAACCCGGGGCCAGGCGCTTCACCGGCTTGACGTCCATCAGGATCAGGAGCGGCACGATGACGGTGCGCGACCAGTAGGAGACCTCGAGCAGGTTGAAGTACGACCACCGCGGCAGGAGCATGATCTCCACGGGCATGGCCGGGACGCCCGACCAGTCGTACTCGCCGAGGAGCGCCAGCAGGATCTTGGTGAAGACGTTGGCCTCGACGGGACCGCCCGATCGCCGGACCAGCGCCCGGGCCGCGGCCATGGCCGGATCCTCCGGCGCCACCCCGGCCGCCTTCATCGCGAAGTAGGCCTTGATGGTGGCCGAGAGGTTCGCCGGGCCGCCCTCGTAGAGGCTGAAGCCGCCGTCGGGCAATTGCTGGCGGCGCAGGTACTGCACCATCTTCCGCTCCCGCTCCCGGTCCACGCGGTCCAGGAGGTGGCAGAAGAGGAGGTACTCGCTGGTGATGGTGCTGTCGGCCTCGAGCTCGCCCACCCAGTGGCCGTCCGGGGCCTGGGCCGAGAGGAGATGCTGCTGGGCCCGCTCGATGGCGGCGTCGATGTCGCGCGACCGCGTGCCAGACGACGCCCGAGAGGCAGGGGCCGGATCGGTTCTCGGGACAAACATCGCTACATACTAGCACAGCGTCCCGGCAATCCCTACGCGGCCAAACCTTGAAAAAACTCGCGGGCTTGGGTAACGTGACACATCGACCCGCTTCCCCCGGGCCGAGCCGCGGCCCGGGCGGGTGTCATGGAGGGCTGTGCCAGTGAGCGAGGTGGCGGCGGCCGGCGCGCTCGTGTGGGGGACCGTGTCCCTGCGTTCCTACGTTGTCGTCTTCCTCGCGGCCTTCCTCGTTCTCGCGGCGCGGGACCTGGGGGTGAGGCGGGCGGCAGCCTGCCTCGTCTGGGGCTGGGCCGTCGCCTTCGCGGCCGAGTACGCCTCGACCCGGGTGGGCCTGCCGTTCGGCCTCTACCACTACACGGGCGCGACGGTGGGGCGCGAGCTGTACCTCTCGAATGTCCCGCTCTTCGATCCGCTGTCCTTTCCCTTCCTGGCCTACGCCTCCTGGTGTCTCGTCCGCTGGGCGTCGGGGCGCACGGAGGGCGTCGCGGCGGCCGGGCTGTCGGGGATCTTGATGATGCTCCTGGACGTGGTGATCGATCCGCTGGCGGTTCGGGGGGAGCGGTGGTTTCTCGGCCAGATCTTCTTCTACCCGGAGGGGGGCGTGTACTTCGGGGTGCCGCTGTCGAACTTCTTCGGCTGGGCGATCGTCGGCTGGGTCATCGTCGCGGGGTACGTGCGGGTGGCGGCCGGATCCCCCCCTCCCCGAGGGTCGGTGCGCCTCGGGGCCGGTCTCTACTACGGCGTCTTCCTCTTCAGCTGGATCCTGACGGTCTGGATCGGCGAGCCCTTGCTGGCCGCGGCGGGATTCCTGATTCACGGCGCTCTGTTTCTGGTATTCTGGAAAGGGTTTGCCCGTCGGGCCATGGCGCTGGTGGATGCGGGCAGCGACTGGCGAAGCCCGTCCGGGCCGCGCGAGCCCGAGGGCGCCACCTCCACCTCATGACAGGCTCCGCGGCAATGCGTACGCCCCGATGAGCCGCGCAGCGGCGAAGAGGCCAAACCGCAACCCGATGTCATCCACATTCAGGCGAGATAGATGAGCGCTTGCGCGAAGAGGCCAAACCGCAACCCGATGTCATCCACATTCAGGCGAGTATAGATGAGCGCTTGCGCGAAGAGGCCAGCCGGTAGGACGGGCGCCCCGATGAGCCGCGTAGCGGCGAAGAGGCCCAACCGCCGCGTGAAGTCATCCACATTCAGGCGAGATAATAGATGACCGTGCCAGTATCCCAGATGGTCACGGTGGCCTCCTACATCGTGAGGCAGAAGTTCGCTCGCCGGCAGCGCTACCCGCTCGTGCTGATGCTCGAGCCGCTCTTCCGCTGCAACCTGGCCTGCGCCGGGTGCGGGAAGATCCAGTACCCGGCCCAGATCCTCCGGAAGCAGCTGACGGTGGAGCAGTGCCTCCAGGCCGTGGAGGAGTGCGGGGCCCCCATCGTGGCCATCCCGGGGGGCGAGCCGCTCATGCACCCGGAGATCCACAGGATCGTGGAGGCGCTGGTCGCGAAGCGGAAGTACGTGTACCTCTGTACCAACGCCCTCCTCCTCAAGGAGAAGCTCTCGCTGTTCACGCCATCCAGGCACCTGAGCTTCAGCGTGCACGTGGACGGGCTCCGCGACGAGCACGACGACGCCGTCTGCCGGGAGGGTGTCTACGACCGCGCGGTGGAGGCGATCCGCGAGACCGTGGCCCGCGGGTTCCGGGTCACTACCAACACCACGCTCTTCGACGGGGCCTCGCCGCTCAGGATGCGGGAGTTCTTCGACGAGATGATGAGCCTGGGGGTGGAGGGCATGATGCTCTCGCCCGGCTACAGCTACTCCAAGGCGCCCGATCAGGAGCACTTCCTGCGCCGGACGAAGACCCAGGCCCTGTTCGCGCGCATGCTCGCCAACCCCAAGCGGCGCTGGAAGTTCAACCAGTCGCCGCTCTTCCTGCGCTTCCTCATGGGCAAGCACGACTTCGAGTGCACGCCCTGGGGCATGCCGACCTACAACATGTTCGGCTGGCAGCGCCCCTGCTATCTCCTCCAGGACGGCTACGCCGCGAGCTTCCAGGAGCTGATGGAGACCACCGAGTGGCACCGGTACGGCCGCCGGAGCGGCAACGAGAAGTGCCAGGACTGCATGGTGCACAGCGGGTTCGAGGCGACGGCGGTGAACCACACCTTCAACTCCCTCAGGGGCTTCCTCGAGACCGTGGCGGTCACGCTGACGCGCAGGCTCTAGCATGTCCCTCGAAGGCTGGACGCCCCAGATCGGGCCCTACCTCACGCTGGAGGAAGTGGTCGAGCATGCGTTCGACTACCGCGGCGACATCACCGTGGTCGGAACGGACGGGACCGAGATCGTCGGCTATCTGTTCAATCGCGCCGCCCGCGCCCCCGAGCCCTTCGTCGAGATGTTCGACGACGCCGGCCAGGGCCCCATCCGGATCCGCCTCGCCGACATCGCGACGATCAGGTTCACCGGCAAGGACACGGCGGCCGGCAACTCGTGGACTGCCTGGCTCGAGCGCCAGGACAAGGAAAGGGCCGAGAAAGCCGCCGCCTCCGGCGCGTAGCACGGTGAGCGGACTCCTGATCCTGACAGCCGTGGAGCTCGAGAGTGCGGCCCTGGCGCGCCAGCTCGAGCTCCCGCGCCTCTCCACGTTCCCGTTCCGCGCCTTCGGACGCGGCGACATCCGGCTCGCCGCGATCGGCCCGCGGGCCGGCCTCCTCGACGAGCGCTGGTCCCGTCTCTCCCATGGCCTGCGCGCGCCGCTCGTGGTGTCGGCGGGGCTCTGCGGGGGCCTGGATCCCGGGATGAGAGCGGGAGACCTCGTCCTCCCCGACGCCGTCCTCGCCCCGTCGGGCGAGCTCCTGCGGGTGAACGCGCAGGCGCACGGACTCCTCCTCGCGCGCGCGGGCGAGCGGGCCCGCACGGGGCGCCTCGTGACCGCCCGCGAAGTCGCCGCCACGCCCGAGGCCAAGGCGTGTCTGCGCGCCGAGACCGGCGCCGCGGCGGTGGACATGGAATCGGCCGCGATCCTCGCCCGCGCCGATGCAGCGGGCTGGCCTTCCCTCGTGGTCCGCGCCGTCTCCGACGAGGCGGCGCATGCCGTGCCGCCGGCGCTGAGCCGGCTGCTGGCGACGGACGGACGCCTGCACGGCGGGCGGGCGCTCGCCCTGGCCCTGACCCACCCGGGGAGCATCGCGCAGGCGGTGACCCTGCGACGGGCCAGCCGGCTGGCCCTCGGCGCCGTGGCGCGATCGCTGGCCGCGCTGGTGGCGTAGGCGGCATGCGCATGGACGCCCTGGTCACGGGCGGCACGGGCTTCGTCGGCGCCAACCTCGTCCGCGAGCTCCTCGCGGACGGCCACACGGTGCGCGTGCTGGCCCGCCCCGGGGGCGATCGCCGGGCCCTCGAGGGCTGCCCGGTCGAGATCGCGGAAGGCGATCTCCTGGCGCCGGACTCCCTGGTCCCGGCCGTGCGCGGCGCGCGGCGCGTCTACCACGTGGCCGCCGACTACCGCCTGTGGGCGCCGGACCCCTCCGCGCTCTTCCGCGCCAACGTGGACGGCACGCGCCACGTGCTGGAGGTGGCCGCCACCGCCGGCGTCGAGCGCATCGTCTACACCTCCACGGTGGGGGCGCTCGGCATCCCGAAGGACGGCAGCCCGGGGGACGAGCGGACGCCGGTGTCGCTGGGGGACATGGTGGGCCCCTACAAGGCCTCCAAGTTCCTCGCCGAGGAAGTCGCCCGGGAGTACGCGGCGCGCGGCGCCCCCGTTGTCATCGTCAATCCCTCGGCGCCGGTGGGGCCGTGGGATGTCAAGCCGACCCCCACCGGCCGGATGATCGTGGACTTCCTCCGGGGCAAGATGGTGGCCTCGCTCGACACGGGGCTCAACCTGGTCCACGTCCGCGACGTCGCGCGCGGCCACATCCTGGCCGCCGAGCGCGGGCGCGTCGGGGAGCGCTACGTGCTCGGCCACCAGAACATCTCGCTGCTGGAGATCTTCCGCCTGCTGGCCCGCCTCACGGGGGTGCCCGCGCCTCGGTTCCGCGTGCCGTACGCCGTGGCCTGGCTTGCGGCGGCCGGGATGGAGGGCATCGCCAGGCTGACGGGGGTGCCGCCCTCGGTGCCGCTGACGGCGGTGCGCATGGCCCGCAAGCGCATGTACTTCAGCCCGGCCCGCGCCGTCCGGGAGCTGGGGCTCCCCCAGACGCCCATCGAGGAGGCGCTCGGCGAGGCCGTCGAGTGGTTCCTGGCGCGCGGCTACGTCGAGCGGCCGGCTGGCCGGAGGCGGGCGGCGTGAACGCCGAGCGCTTCGTCTCGCGCCTGACCCGCAAGAGCCGCTCCAACTTCTTCTACGCCTTCCTCCTCCTGCCGCGCGCCCAGCGCGAGGCGATCTTCGCGGTCTACGCCTTCTGCCGCATCGTGGACGACACGGTGGACGTGGGGCAGGACCGCTCCGCGCAGCGCCGGGAGCTCCTGCGCTGGCGGGAGGAGATCGGCCGCGTCTTCGAGGGCCGCCCGGAGCACCCCGCCGCCCAGCGCCTGCGGGAGGCGATCCGCGCCTTCCCCATCCCGCGCGCGGCGCTGGAGGACATCATCGACGGGGTGGAGATGGACCTGGACCACCCCACGTACGAGACCTTCGAGGCGCTCTACCCGTACTGCTACCGGGTCGCCTCCGCGGTCGGGCTGTGCGCCATCGCGATCTTCGGCTACTCCGACCCGCGGGCCCGCGAGTACGCCGTCAACCTCGGGATCGCGCTGCAGCTCACTAACATCCTTCGCGATGTCCAGCCCGACGCGCGCATGGGGCGTGTCTACCTGCCGCAGGAGGACCTGCGGCGCTTCGGCGTGACGGAGGACGAGCTGCGGGACGGCCGCTACACGCCCGGGTTCGCGGAGCTGATGACGTGGGAGGCCGGACGCGCCCGCGACTACTACGGCCGGGCCTGGCAGGCCTTCCCGGAGGCCGACCGGCGCCCGCTCTTCGCCGCCGAGATCATGGGGCGGACGTACTTCGCCTTGCTGCGCGCCATGGAGGCGAGCGGCTTCCGCGTGTTCGAGCGGCAGGTCACCCTCCCCGCCTCCCGGCGGTTGGCCATCGCGCTCCGCTGCTGGGCCGGCGCCCGCCTCCGCCGCAGGGCCCCGAAGACGGCCACCGTCGAGTCGACGCCCCGATGAGCCCGT
>MGBV01000181.1:18678-29875 GCA_001788415.1 Candidatus Rokubacteria bacterium GWC2_70_16
AGCCGCAACGCGATGTCATCCACGTTCAGGCGAAATGGACAGAGCGCCGCAGGCGCGAAGAGGCCAAGCCGCAACGTAATGTCATCCACATTCAGGCGAGATGGACAGAGCGCCGCAGGCGCGAAGCGGCCCCGGTTGAAGCGCCGCCCCGATGAGCCCGCCCGGGCGAAGAGGCCAAGCCGCAACGTAATGTCATCCACGTTCAGGCAAGATAAATGAAAGCCTGCGTCCACGTGGGCGCCGGGGTGCTGGAGCTGCGCGACTGGCCGGCGCCCTCCGCCGGGCCCGGCGAGCTGCTGCTGCGGGTCCGAGGGTGCGGGCTCTGCGGCTCCGACATCGCCAAGCTCGTGGGGGACCGCGTCACGGCGCCGGCGGTGCTGGGGCACGAGGTCGTGGGGGAGGTGCTGGAGGCGGGAGCGGGCGTCCCGCGCTTCGCGCCGGGCGACCGCGTCGTCGTCGCCCATCACGTGCCGTGCTTCCACTGCCACTACTGCCGGCGCGGCAGCCCGTCCATGTGTCGGTCCTTCCAGCGCAGTAACCTGGACCCGGGAGGCTTCGCCGAGCGCGTCCGCGTGCCTGCGCCGAACGTCGCGCACGCCGCCTTCGCGATCCCGCCCGGCATGCCCGACGAGACGGCGTCGTTCACCGAGCCCCTGGCCTGCTGCCTGCGCGCCGTCAAGCGCTGCGGCACGGCGGCGGGCGACACCGTGCTCGTGGTCGGGCTCGGGTCCGTCGGCTGCCTGCTCGTCCAGGGCTTCAGGCTGGCCGGCGCGACCGTGCTGGCCACGGACCTCCTGGCCGAGCGCCGGCGCCTGGGGCTCGCCGCGGGGGCGCGGGTGCCCGAGCGCGAGGCGGAGCTGGACGGCGCGCTGCGCGCCGCCACGGAGGGCCGCGGCGCGGATGCCGTCGTCCTCACGGCCGGGGGGCCCGCGGCGCTGCCCTGGGCCCGGGCGCGCGTCCGCGACGGCGGGACGCTCCACTACTTCGCCGGCGGGGCAGGGGAGGCGCTGCCGCTGTCGCTGGAGAGCCTCTACCACCACGAGCTGACGCTCTCGGCCACGTACTCGGCCTCGCCCGTGGAGCTCGCGGAGGCGTTCGAGCTCCTCCTCCGCGGCGCCGTGACGGTGGACGGCCTCGTCACTCACCGGCTGCCGCTGGCGCGGCTGGCCGAGGGCGTGGAGCTCGTGAAGCGGCAACAGGCCGTCAAGGTGTACGTGACCCCATGAGGGCTCAGGTCTTCCACGGACCGGGCGACCTCCGGCTGGAGGAGATCGCGATGCCCGAGCCCGCCGCGGGCGAGCTGCTCGTCAAGGTCGAGGCGGCGCTCACCTGCGGCACCGACGTGAAGACGCTGCGCCGCGGCCACCCGGTCATGATCCCGCGCCTGCCCACCGTCCTCGGTCACGAGCTGGCCGGCACCGTGGCCGGCGTCGGCGCGGGCGTCAACGGTGTCCGCGAGGGCGATCGGGTGGTCGCGGCCAACTCGGCGCCCTGCGGCCGCTGCGCCCTCTGCCAGTCCGGGCGCCCGAACCTCTGCGAGGATCTCCTCTTCGTGAACGGCGCCTATGGGGAGTACATCGCGCTGCCCGCCCGGCTCGTCGAGCGGAACGTGGTCCGGATCGCCGCCGGGCTGCCGGCCGCCCGGGCGGCTTTCGCCGAGCCCCTGGCGTGCGCGCTCCGGGGGATCGAGCGCGGGCGGGTGGAGTCCGGGATGACGGTGGTCGTCTTCGGGCATGGGCCGCTGGGCTGTCTCCTGGCGATGGTGGCCGCGCAGCGGAAGGCGCGCGTGCTGCTGGTGGGGAAGGGGGGATGGCGCCTCGACCGGATCCGCGAGGCGCGGCTCGCCGAGTGCCTGGACGCGCTGGCGGAGCCCGACCTCCCGGCCGCGATCCGGGCGGCCACGGGCGGGCGGGCCGCCGACGTGACGGTGGATGCCACGGGCCAGCCGGCCGTGTGGGAGCTCGCCATCGAGGTCACCGGGCGTGGAGGGACCGTGGTGTTCTTCGGAGGCTGCGCGCCCGGAACCACCGTGGCGGTGGACACGCGACGGGCCCACTACGAGGAGCTGACTCTCGTGGGCGCCTTCCACCACACGCCCGACTTGATCCGCCGCGCCGTCGAGCTCCTGGAGTCGCAGAGCCTCGTGCCCGACGGTCTCCTCACCCACACGATGGGGCTCGAGGGAGTGCCCCGCGCGCTCGACATGATGGCGCACGGCGCGGCGCTCAAGGTCCTGATCCGCCCGGACCGCTGAGCGGCGGCCGGCCCGTCGCGCCATGAAATTGAGGCGTCGGCTCCGGTCCGGTATACTGCCGGAGTCGTCCCATGAGGAAGCCATGACCGTCACGCAGCTCCAGGACATCGTGCTCGCCGGCCCCCGCGGGTTCTGCGCCGGCGTGGATCGCGCCATCGACATCGTCGAGCTGGCGCTGCAGGTGTGCCCGCCGCCCATCTACGTGAGGAAGGAGATCGTCCACAACCGCCACGTGGTGGAGGCGCTCCGGGCCAAGGGCGCGCACTTCGTGGACGAGCTGGACGAGGTGCCCGACGACGCCACCGTCATCTTCAGCGCCCACGGGATCTCCCCCGCCGTGCGGGCCGAGGCCCAGGGGCGGGGCCTGCGCGTCATCGACGCCACGTGCCCGCTCGTCACCAAGGTCCACCTCGAGGCGATCCGCTACGCGCGCGAGGGCTACTCCATCGTCCTCGTGGGGCACGCCGACCACGACGAGGTGGTGGGAACCATGGGCGAGGCCCCGGAGCGGATGTTCCTCATCGCCCATCCGGAGGAGGTGGAGCGGCTCCGGGTGCCCGACCCGAACAAGGTCGCCTACCTCACCCAGACGACGCTGTCGGTGGACGACGCGCATGATTGCATCGAGGCGCTGCGCAGGCGCTTTCCGAAGATCGTGGGGCCCGCCAAGGACGACATCTGCTACGCGACCCAGAACCGGCAGGCCGCGGTGAAGACCGTCGCCGCCGAGGTGGACCTGCTCCTCGTCATCGGGGCGGCGAACAGCTCCAACGCCAACCGGCTGGTGGAGGTGTCCAAGGGGCTCGGGACGCCGTCCTACCTGATCAACGACAAGGACGACATCCGTCGCGAGTGGCTCCATGGCGCCAGCCGCGTCGGGGTCACCGCGGGGGCCTCCACGCCGGAGTTCCTCGTGCGCGAGGTGGTGGAGGCCCTCGGACGGGTGCAGTCCGTCGCGGTGCAGGAGGTCCACGTCGTCGAGGAGGACGTGCGCTTCGGGCTGCCGCGGGAGCTCGAGGACGTCGCCAGGGCCGCAGGCCAGACCTCACCGCCGCGCAGCGGCGGGCGCGTCAGCGAGGAGTAGACCCACGCATCTCGTGACCTTCCGGCGGGGACGCGGGCAGGCCACGGTCGGGGCCGTGTGGCACGAGGCGGTCCTCCATCTCGGCGGGCTCGCCAGGGATCTCGCCGCCCAGCGCGGCACCATGCGGCGCGGGCGCGGCGGCTTCCCCAGGAGCCTGCTCGAGCTGATCCAGGGCGGGGAGGGGGCGCTGGCCCTGGCCCGCGAGGCCTGGGAGTACGGCCGGGGCCTGGTGGACCAGCAGGCGCTGGACGAGCTGGCGCGGCGCAAGCTGGCGTACCCGCTCAAGCGGGTCCGGCTGCTGGCGCCGATCCCGGCGCCCGGGCGCAACGTCTTCTGCCTCGGGCGCAACTACGCCGACCACGCGGCCGAGCGCGGCGCCGCCGTCCCGGAGCACCCCGTCTACTTCACCAAGCCGGCCACCGCCGTGGTCGGTCCCGGCGATCCCGTGGTCCATCACGCCGTCACCCGGGAGCTGGACTACGAGGTGGAGCTGGCCGCTGTCATCGGCCGGGGCGGGCGCGACATCGAGCGGGCCCAGGCGCTCGGACACGTCTTCGGCTACACGGTCATCAACGACGTGACGGCCCGCGATCTGCAGAAGCGCCACACCCAGTGGTTCAAGGGGAAGTCCCTCGACACCTTCTGCCCCATGGGGCCGGTGCTCGTGACGGCCGACGAGATCCCGGATCCCCAGGCGCTCGCCATCGCCCTCCGCGTCAACGGCCAGGTGCGCCAGTCGAGCCACACCTCCAAGATGATCTTCCCCGTGGCGGAGTGCATCGAGGTGCTGTCGCGCGCGATGACGCTCCTGCCGGGGGATATCATCGCCACCGGCACGCCGGACGGGGTGGGCGCTGCCACGGGGACCTTCCTCAAGGCGGGCGACCGGATGGAGGCCGAGGTCGAGCGCATCGGCGTCCTCGCCAACAAGGTGGTTGCGCCCTAATTTCTTGCCTGGCGCGGACACCCGGACTGTCGCCCGCCCGCCGCGACTTCGCGCTTGCGTGGCTCTTCCGGCCGATCTCCGCTGCCGTCAGCCGCTGTAGCCCGGCGGCCCTCTGGAACGGTCCAGGCCGGTGTGGTAGCATGCCGTCGCGCAACGTCCGTCTTCCTTCTTCTGGTAGCTCCAGCCGCATGGTGGGACGCAAGGGGAGGCAGGCATGGCCACGGACATCACGAAGATCCGCAACATCGGCGTCGTCGGCCACGGCGGGGTGGGCAAGACCTCGCTGGTCGAGGCGATGCTGTTCGCCGCCGGCGCCGTGACGCGGCTCGGCCGGGTGGACGACGGGACGACGACCACCGACTTCGACCCCGACGAGATCAAGCGGAAGATCTCCCTCAGCACGGCCGTGGCCTACTGCGACTACAAGGGCCATCGCCTCAACTTCGTGGACACGCCCGGGTACGGCGACTTCGTCGCGGATGCCCGCGCGGGGCTGCGCGTGGTGTCGGCCGCCGTGGTGGTGGTGGACGCGGTGGCCGGCGTCCAGGTCCAGACGGAGAAGGTCTGGAAGATCGCCAGCGACTACGCGCTGCCTCGCGTCGTCGTGCTCAACCGCATGGACCGGGAGCGCGCCGACTTCTTCCGCTCGCTCGAGTCGCTCCAGCGCCGCCTCAAGGGACGCCTGTGCCCGCTCCAGGTGCCCCTGGGCGGGGAAGCCGACTTCAGGGGCGTCGTGGACCTCATCAAGATGAAGGCCCTCCTCCTGGCCGACGGGAAGGTCAAGGAGGCCGACATCCCCGGCGAGCTGACGGAGACGGCCAAGGCCTGGCGCGAGAAGCTCACCGAGGCGGCGGCCGAGACCGACGACGATCTCCTGGCCAAGTACCTCGAGGAGGGCGCCATCGGTGAGGACGAGATGCTGAAGGCGCTGGGCCGCGCGATCGCCGAGGGCGCGCTGGTGCCCGTGCTGGCCGCAGCGGCCACCCGGAGCATCGGCGTGCACGCGCTGATGGACCTCATCATCCAGGAGTTCCCCTCGCCCGCGGAGCGGGGAGAGGTGGAGGGCATCGACCCCAGGACCCAGGCCGCCGTCCGGCGCGCCGCCGACCCCAAGGCGCCGCTGTCGGCGCTGGTCTTCAAGACGATCTCCGACCCGCACGTGGGGAAGCTCTCCGTCTTCCGCGTCTACTCGGGGACGTTCCGCTCGGACAGCCAGGTGCTCAACGCCAGCCGGGAGGCGCGGGAGCGCGTGGGCCACCTCGGCTGGCTCATGGGCAAGACGCAAAAGCCCGTGGAGGCGCTCGGGCCCGGAGAGGTCGGCGTGGTGACCAAGCTCAAGGACACGCTGACCGGCGACACCCTCTGCGACGAGGCCACCCCCATCGTGCTGCCCGGGATCGCCTTCCCCGAGCCGGCCATCTCCTTCGCCATCCAGCCGAGGACGCGGGGCGACGAGGACAAGATCTCGACGGCGCTGCATCGGATGGCCGAGGAGGACCCCACGCTCCATCACCACTTCGACCCGGAGACCAAGCAGCTCCTCGTCTCCGGCATGGGCCAGCTCCACGTGGAGGTGGCCGTGGAGCGGATGAGGCGCAAGTACAACGTGGACGTCCTCGTGCTGCCCCCGCGCATCCCCTACAAGGAGACGGTGAAGGGGCGCGCGGAGGTCCAGGGCAAGTACAAGAAGCAGACGGGCGGGCGCGGGCAGTACGGCGACACGTGGCTCAAGATCGAGCCGCTGCAGCGCGGCGGGGGCTTCGAGTTCGTGGACGACATCTTCGGCGGCGCCATCCCCCGCAACTTCATCCCCTCCGTGGAGAAGGGCGTCCGCGACTGCATGAAGCGCGGCATCATGGCCGGCTACCCGGTGGTGGACCTCAGGGTCACGCTCTACGACGGCTCCTACCACGACGTCGACTCCTCCGACATGGCCTTCCAGATCGCCGCCTCCATGGGGCTGCAGAAGGGGTTCATGGAGGCGCATCCGATCCTGCTGGAGCCCATCATGAACGTGGAGGTGACGGCCCCGGCCGACCACGCCGGCGACGTCATCGGCGACCTCAACGGCCGGCGCGGGCGGATCGTCGGCATGGAGCCCGACGGCGAGATCGTGGCGGTGCGCGCGCAGGCGCCCATGGCCGAGATGCTCACCTACGAGTCGAGCCTGCGCTCCATGACGGGCGGGCGCGGCGGCTACTCCATGGAATTCTCCCACTACGAGGAGGTGCCGGCGCACCTCGCGGAGAAGGTGGTGGCTGCCGCCCGGGCCGAGAAAGACAAGAATCATTAGCCGGTCGTTCGTCACCCACGTCGAGTGCACGGTCTGCGCTCGGCGTCACGAGGCCGGCCGGCTCCTGACCGTGTGCGACGGCTGCGGCCAGATGCTGGCCGTCCGCTACGACCTGCCCGCCGTCGCGGCCTCCGTCACCAAGGAGGCGCTCAGGCAGCGCCCGCCCGGGATGTACCGCTTCCGCGAGCTCTTGCCGCTGGGGCCCGCCGAGGAGCCCGTGGACCTCGGCGAGGGCGGCACGGCGCTTCTCCCGCTGCCGCGGCTCGGCGCTCATCTCGGCATGCGGCGCCTCTGGGCCAAGGACGAGGGGCAGAACCCCACCGGCTCCTTCAAGGCGCGCGGCCTCGGGATGGCGGTGACCCGGGCGCGCACGCTGGGCGTGAAGGGGCTCATGATCCCCTCGGCCGGCAATGCAGGGGGTGCGGCGGCGGTGTACGGCGCGCGAGCGGGTCTGCCCGTCGCCGTCGTCGTGCCGCGCGGCACGCCGGAGGCGGCCGTGGCCGAGGCCGCGCTCGCCGGCGCCCCCGTCTTCACGGTCGAGGGGTCCATCGCCACCGCCGGCAAGCTGATCGCCAAGGTCGCGCCCCGCCTCGGCTGGTTCGACCTCGCCACGCTGAAGGAGCCCTACCGCCTCGAGGGCAAGAAGACCATGGGGCTCGAGCTGGCCGAGCAGCTCGACTGGGAGACGCCCGACTACCTCATGTACCCCACCGGAGGAGGCACGGGGCTCGTGGGCATCTGGAAAGCCTACGAGGAGCTCGCCGCCATGGGCTGGATCAAGACGCGCCAGCCCCGCTTCGTGGCCGTCCAGGCCGAGGGGTGCGCCCCGGTGGTGAAGGCGTGGAACGACAAGGCCGAGACGACTGTGCTCTGGGAGAACCCGGTCACCCACGCGGCGGGGCTCCGGGTGCCCGGTCCCTTCGCCGGGCGGCAGATGCTCGGCATCCTCAGGGAGACGGGCGGCAGCGCCCGGGCCGTGAGCGAGGGGGAGATCGTGGAGGCCCAGCGACTCCTGGCCCGGACCGAGGGCATCTGGACCGCTCCCGAGGCGGCCGCGGCGCTGGCCGCGCTGCTCCAGCTGCGGGACCGGGGCGAGGTCGGGCCCGGCGACCGGGTCGTCATGATCCTCACGGGCTGCGGCATCAAGTGCGCTCCCCCGGCGCTGCCCGCCCCGGTGCACCTCGAGGGTGGGGACGAGGAGATCCTCGCCCGCGTGCGGCAGCGCCTCGGTGCCTGACGCCGCGCGCCGCCAGATTCCCCCTTGACAGGCCCCGGGAGGCCCGGCTACTCTCCCTCCACTCAAGTTGCGAAACAGCGCAACTCTTGACGGGAGGGATCCATGGCGCGGCACTCGGAGCACCGTCTCTTCGAGCTGCAGGCCGAGATGGCCAAGGTGCTGGCCCACCCCACGCGGCTGCGGATCCTCAGCCGGATCGGCGGCGGCGAGGTGGCCTACGGCGCGCTCCTGGACGACCTCGGGGTCTCGAAGACCAACCTCTCCCAGCACCTGGCCATCCTCCGCAAGGGGGGCATCGTCGCGGTCCGCCGGGACGGCGTGCACGTGCACTACCGGCTCACCTTTCCGGAGATCACGGACCTCTGCTCGGCCATGCGCGGGGTCCTCGCCAAGCACCTGGCGGAGCACGCCCGGCAGGGCCGGCTGCTCATGCGCCGGGTGGTCTGAGGGGAGGCGCCATGACTGACATCGAGATTGCCGCCACGCTGGACTGCCGCGGGCTCACCTGTCCCCTGCCGGTGATCAAGCTGTCGAGAGCCATCCGGACCATCGAGACGGGGGCGGTGCTGGAGATGCTCGCCACCGATCCCGGGTCCGTCCCGGACCTGGAGGCGTTCCAGAAGCAGACGGGACACACCGTGATCGAGCAGTCCCAGGCCGAGGGGGTCTTCCGGTTCCTCGTGAAGCGAATGAAATAGGAGAGCGCCTCCCATGACCGACGACGAGGTCAAGCGGATCCTGTACGTTCAGACCAGCGGCGTGGAGTCCCCGGGCCGGAGCGCCACCGTCTTCTTCCTCGCGGCCTCGGCCGCGGCCATGGACGTGGAGGTCGGGATCTACTTCACCCAGACCGGGCCGACCCTCCTGCAGCGGGGGACGCCGGAGACGCTGCGCATCAAGCCGGGGGGCGCCACCCTGTCGCACTTCATGGACCAGGCCCGGGACCTCGGGGTGCGCTTCTACGTCTGCCAGCCGAGCCTGGACCTGAACGACCTCAAGATGGAGGACCTCATCGACGGCGTCGAGATGATCGGCGGCGCCGCCTTCAACGACATGGCCCTGGAATCCGACCGCGTGATCTGCTTCTGATGTTTGGCGAGGCGCAGCCGCAGGCGAGCCGAGCGGATATGGAGATTCCCCGAGCGGAGCGAGGGGGCGAGGCGCAGCCGCAGGCGAGCCGAGCGGACATGGAAGATCCGCCGAGCGGAGCGAGGCCGTGAGCGCAACCGCCGCGGCCAAGGCCGCCGCGGTGCCGTATTCCGAGAAGGAGCGCCTCTTCAGCGCGGTCAAGGCCGACTTGCGCTTCGAGGACTACCTCTACGGCTGCTACGAGTGCGGCATCTGCGTCGCGGTGTGCCCGTCGGCGCGCTTCTATGATTTCAGCCCGCGCCGCATCGCCCAGGCCGTGGCGCGGGAGGACGTGGAGCTGGTCTGGGAGCAGATGAACGGGGAGATCTGGGAGTGCTCCCAGTGCTTCTCGTGCCTCAAGTGCCCCCGCAAGAACAACCCCGGCGGCATCGTCACCATCATGCGCGAGGTGGCGGTCAGGAACGGGCTGCACTCGGCCCAGCAGGCGCTGGAGGGCTACAGCCGCATCATCTACAAGATCATGTCCACGGGCACCCAGGTCTCGCCGGACATGATCCGCCCCGAGGCCTTCCCGGACTGGGGGCCCACGGCCCGGGAGACGGCCGAGAACCTCGAGGTCTGGCGGCGCGCGATGCCCCCGGAGACCATGCACACGACCTCCACCTCGTGGGAGGTGGACGACAGGACGCTCACCGAGCTCTACCTGATCTGGCACCTCACCGGTGTCCTCGACATGATCAAGACCCTCGACGAGAGCCTCCACATGATCCTCGTGGACGTCATGGAGGAGAAGCTCGAAGAGGCTGGGTACCCCCTGTCGTGAGCGCCTAGGGAGACGCCATGCCCATCAATCTCCCCGTGATCCAGCCCGCCACCCAGGCGAGGAAGGGAGTCTTCGCGCGCGGCCCGGAGGAGGCGGCCGAGAGCCTCCGGGACAGGACGCTCGAGCTCGGGGCCAAGGGGGAGTGGATCGTCCACCGGGTGCCCGAGCCCTGTCTCGAGGTGCCCACGCGCTCGAGCGGGATCAAGCGCGTCCCCCTCGGGCACACCTGGCACCACAAGAGCTGCGGGCAGTGCGGCCACATCCCCGGCTACTCCACCTCGATCTTCTGGCTGCACCGGAAGCTGGGGCTCGAGTACGAGGACCCCCGCGATCAGACCTCCTGCACGGCCTGGAACTACTACGCCTCGGCCACGGCGAACCAGGCCGCCCAGGCCGCTGTCGCCCTGCGCAACTTCGCCGCCGCCCACGAGAGCGGCTACTACCCGCTCATCCACTGCGCGACCTCCTACGGGCATTACAAGGAGGTGCGCGCCGAGATGGTTCATCACCAGGCGCTGCGGGACCAGGTGCGCGAGATCTTGAAGAAGATGGGCAAGCCGCTGGTCATGCCCGAGGAGATCGTGCACTACAGCGAGTGGATCTACGCCGTCCGCCACGAGATCGCCAAGCGCAAGGTGCTCGACCTCTCGGGGATCACGGCCACAGTCCACCCCGCGTGCCACTACTACAAGCTGGTGCAGGAGGACGCCATCTACGATCCGGACGTCTACGGCGGGCACCGGACGGCCATCGTCACCGGCGTGGCCCAGGCCCTGGGAGTCACCGTGGGCGACTACTCCACCTGGTTCGACTGCTGCGGCTTCGGCTTTCGCCACATCCTCGTCCAGCGCGACTTCAGCCGCTCCTTCGCCGTCCAGCGGAAGATCGAGGCCATGCGCGACGAGGTGAACCCGGATGTGACGCTGACCCACGACACCGGCTGCGTGACGACGCTGGACAAGAGCCAGTTCGCGGCGCAGGCGCATACCGGCGTCAGGGCCGCCATCCCCGTCCTGTCCGAGGCCCAGTTCTGCGCGCTGGCCATGGGGGCGCACCCGTACCGGGTCTGCCAGCTCCACTGGCACGCCGCCGACTACCGGCCGCTGCTGGAGAAGATGGGAATCGACTGGCGCGAGCGCTGGCGCGAGTTCGAGGACGACGTGGCGCGGCTCAAGGCCAACCCCGGCACCTACCTCACCTGGGACGACGCCGGCTAGTGCCGGGCCAATGAACTTCGCCATACTTCGTTCTCGGTCGGCGCGGGCGCTCAACGTACAGGGAGTACGCCTCGCGCCCGCGCTGGCTCGCTCCGCTCGCCCGCGTCCCCGTCTCCGCTCGCCTGGCCTGCGGCTGCGGCTCGCAGTGCGGGGCCTCGTCTGGCTCGTTCCTTGGCCCGACACCCTGGGGGCACGCGTGGAGGGGCCGGCAGGCGGGGGCGCGGCCTGGACCCGTGCCGTAGCGGCTCTCGAAG
>MGBV01000182.1:0-23905 GCA_001788415.1 Candidatus Rokubacteria bacterium GWC2_70_16
GCGCTCGCCGGACGAGAACGCGTAACCGAGACGGCGGACCTGCGCCAGCTCGGCCTCCAGCCGGTCCAGGCTCGTGATGCTCCGCTCGGTGATCCTCACCAGCCGGAGCTGGCGGAGCAGCACCTTCCGCTCGTCGTCGGGCAGGAAGGCCAGCAGCACCTTGCCGGCGGAGCCGATGTGCAGGGGGACGCGCTGCCCGACACCGGCCCGGTAAGCGATCGGCTGCGGGCTCTCCAGCTCGTCGACGCACACGCGGTCGGTCCCCACCCGCACGTGCACCGTCACGGTCTCGCCGGTGGCGGCGCGGATCCGCTCGAGCGCGTCCCGCAGGAAGCCGACCAGGCGGCGATGGCCCGCCAGCTGGCGCGCGGCGAGGCGGAGGACGGCCGGCCCCAGGAGATAGCGGTCACGCTCGTCGCGCTCCACGAGCCCCGCGTCCATGAGCGAGGCGAGCAGCCGGGTGACGGTCGCCTTGTGCAGGTCGAGGCGCTCGGCGAGATCCACCAGGCGCAGATCCTCCGCGCCGAGCGCCGTCAGGATGCCGACGGCGCGCGCCACCGCCCGCACCGGCGGCATCGCGGTCCTGGTCTGTCGCCGCTTCCGAGTCGGTTTCATTCCATGAAACCTTGTTTCACGGTCCCGCCCACGCTATGCGCGGCCCCGGGGCTTGTCAAGTCCCCCCGCGCTCCCCGGGGGGCGGGCGGGGCCCCAGACTTCGGGCTTGACGGGCTCGGGACCCGCGGTGTATCAGGGGCCATGCTCCGCGGCCGTCCTGCGCGCTCCTGATCCCCCGAGAGGAGAACAGCCATGCCCCAGCCTTCGACGCTCGCGCGGGTGGCGCTCGCCGCCGCCCTGATCGCCGCCTTCCTCCTGCCGGCGCCGCCCCTGGCGCCCGCCCAGGAGAAGAGCTTCTCGCTCAAGTTCTCCTCCTGGGTGCCGCCGGCGCACGGCATGCACCCGACCATCAAGGAGTGGGGCGAGTCCATCTCCCGGGCCACCAACGGCACGGTCAAGGTCACGCTCTACCCGGCGCAGCAGCTCGGGAAGGCCGACGACCACTACGACATGGCCCGCGACGGCATCGCGGAAGTGACCTACATCGCGCTCGGCTATCAGGCCGGGCGGCTGCCCATGGGCGAGGGGATCAACCTGCCCTTTCTCATGACCAACGCCGACGGCGGCTCCCGGGCGGTGGACGAGTGGTACCGCAAGTACCACGTCAAGGAGATGACGGATGTGAAGATGTGCCTGGCCTTCGTCCACGACCCGGGGGCGCTGCACGCGAAGAAGAAGATCACCCGGCCCGAGGACATCAAGGGCATGAAGATCCGCTCGGCCCACGGGACCATGGCCGACTTCGTCACCTCGCTGGGCGGCACCAATGTCCGGGTCTCCGCGCCCGAGTCGCGCCAGGCGCTGGAGTCGGGCGTCGCCGACGCCATCACCTTCCCCTGGAAGTCCATCCTCCTCTTCGGCATCGACAAGGTCGTGTCCTACCACATGGACCTGCCCTTCTACGTGGCGAGCTTCGCCTGGCTCATGAACAAGGCCACGTACGAGCAGATGTCGCCGGCGCAGAAGCGGGCCATCGACGCCCATTGCTCCCCCGAGTGGGCGGGCAAGGTCGGCAAGGCCTGGGGCGACTACGAGGCGGCGGGACGCGCGGAGATGCGCGCGCTGGCCGGCCACACCGTGTACACCCTGGCGCCGGACGAGGTCGCCGCCTGGCGCCGGGCCGCCGAGCCCGTGTACAAGACGTGGGCGGCGGCGGCCGCCAAGACGGGCTTCAACGCCGACCAGGCGCTGTCGGAGCTGCGCGCGCTGCTCAAGAAGTACAACGCCGACTTCCGCTAGCCGCGCGCCCTGGGGCGCGCGACCGCGGACGACGACACCAGGGCCGCGCCGGCTCATGGAACGAGTGGTGCTCTGGGTGGAGCGCATCGCGGGGGCTTCCCTCGCGGCGGTCGCGCTCCTCGTCTTCGTGTCCGTCGCCCTGCGCGACGTCTTTTCCCTCGATCTGCCGGACAGCTTCGACTTCTCCCGCTATCTCCAGGGCATCGCCATCTTCTGGGGGCTCGCCGTGGCGACCTACCGCAACGCCCACATCTCCGTGGACGTGGTCTGGGAGCTCTCGGGGAGCGCCTGGCGCCGGGCCATCGATCTCTTCGCCGCCGTCGTGAACCTGCTCTTCATGGGCGTGTTCGCCTACATGCTGGTGGAGCGCTTCACGGTCGTCCAGCGCGCGCATCAGCTCACCAGCGACCTCAAGCTGCCCATCTGGCCGTTCTACGCGGTCCTCACCGCCGGGATCGTCGCCACGGCCGTGGTGGCGCTCATCCGCGTCCTCGAGCTCGTCCGCGGCACCGCCGCGGACCATCGAGCGAGCTGACCCGCCGTGGACAGAGATCTCGTCGCCGGGGGCGGCTTCGTGGCGCTCTTCGTCCTGATGGGGCTGCGGGTGCCGGTGGGCATCGCCATGGGCATCGTGGGCGTCGCGGGGTTCGCGCTGGTGAACAACGTCACCTCCGCGCTGGGGCTGATCGCGCGATCGCCCATCTCCACCGTCACCGACTTCAACTTCAGCATCATCCCCATGTTCATCCTCATGGGGTCCTTCGCCTCGGCGGCGGGGATGAGCGGCGACCTCTTCCGCGCCTCGCGGGCCTGGCTCGGCCACCTGCGCGGAGGGCTGGCCATGTCCACCATCGCCGCCTGCGGGGGCTTCGCCGCCATCAACGGCTCGTCGGTGGCGACGGCCGCCACCATGACGCACGTGGCGCTGCCCGAGCTGCGCCGGGCCGGCTACAGTCCGGGCCTCTCCACGGGCGTGATCGCCGCGGGGGGCACGCTCGGCATCATGATCCCGCCGTCGGTGATCTTCGTGCTCTACGGCATCATGACCCAGGCCGACATCGGCAAGCTCTTCATCGCGGGCATCGTGCCCGGCGTGCTCGGGGTGCTGATGTACATCCTCACGCTCCGGATCATCGGCTGGCGGGATCCCGCGCACATGCCCCGGGACAGGCGGCACTCCCTCGCCGAGCGGCTCAACGCGGTCAAGGACGTCTGGGAGTCCCTGCTCCTCTTCCTCTTCGTGATCGGGGGCATGTACGGCGGCTGGTTCACCGTCACCGAGGCCGCGAGCATGGGCGCGGTGGGGGCCCTCGCGATCGGCCTCATCCAGCGACGCCTCACGCCCAGGCTCATCATGCGCTGCCTGGTGGAGGCCCTGCGCACCACGGCGGCGATCTTCATGATCGTGATCGGCGCCTTCCTGTTCGGCTACTTCCTCACGATCACGCAGACCACGCAGAAGATGATCGAGTTCCTGGTGGGGCTGCCGGTGGGGCCCTACGGCGTGCTGGCGATCATTCTCTTCGTGTACTTCATCCTGGGAGCGATCATGGACGAGCTGGCCATGATCCTGCTCACCGTGCCCATCGTCTTCCCGGCGATGATGCAGCTCGGCTTCGATCCCGTCTGGTTCGGCGTCATCATCGTGATGGCGGTGACCCTCGGCCTCATCTGCCCACCCGTCGGGATGAACGTGTTCGTCATCAACTCGATCGCGCGCGACGTGAGCCTGGGCACCATCTACTGGGGCGTCTCGCCCTTCATCCTCTGCGACATCGTGCGCCTGACCATCCTCTGCGCCTTCCCGGCGCTGTCGCTCTTCCTGCCCCGCTCGATGGGCTGACGCCGAGCCCGTCCCGCCAGCCTCCCGTCCCGGAGAGTCGAAGACAGAGCGCCGGCCGGGGCGGGGGGGCCTCCCCGCGGAACACGCTGAGTCGCAACCCGCAGCCACGTCACAGAAGGGACCACGAGATGCACGTTGTCGGCTCCGGCAGCGCGCAGAAGCCACGGTTCCGCGGGGAGGCCCCCCCGCCCCGGCCGGCGCCGCGTGTCAACGACCTCCAGCAGGCCGCGAAGAGGCTCCCAGGCCGGTCAAGAAGGCCCAGATGCAAGGCGGCGCCCGACGGCCGCACGCGAGGCGTACTCCGCTTGGCGAGCCGAGCCGGAGGCGCGACGAGCGGATCCGGAGATCCGGGCGAGCGTGAGCGAGCCACGGTGAGCCTGCGGCCGAGGGCGCCGTACCTCCGCAGATGGGCCTTTTTCAGCGGCCTGCCAGCGCGCGCACGCGGAGCACGGTGAGCATCGTCACCACCATGAGCGCGGCCGAGACGCCGAACACGGCGCGGGGCGCCCCGCGGTCGAGGAGAAAGCCGAACGCCAGCGGCGTCACCGTGGAGCCGAGGTCGAGGCCGGAGTAGACGAAGCCGAAGACCTTCCCGGCCGCACGGGGCGGGGTGGCCGCGCGCACGATGAGGTCGCGCGAGGGCTGGGTCAGGCCCATGCAGAAACCCGTGGCGCCCATCAGGAGCGGCAGCCATCCGCCGGGCGCCACGGCGCCGGCCAGCACCAGCGCGAGCAGGGCCGCCAGCCCCATGCCCGACACCGCCACGACCTCGTGCCTGCGGACGCGGTCCGCGAGGGCGCCGCCCGCGACGATGCCGGCCGCATTGCCGAGGAGGTACGCGGTCAAGGCGTTGGCGGCGAAGGACACCGCCACCCCGTACAGCGTCACCATGGCGGGCACGCCGAAGGTCTTCAATCCCACCAGCGACATGGACAGGAAGGCGAAGTACGCGAAGGCCATGAGGATGGGCGCCGTCGCCAGGATCCGCAACCCCGTCGCTGACCCGGCGGCGCCTGCCAAGTCCACCTCTCCGCCCTCGCGGTGATCGGGCAAGGTGCCGGTGGGCGAGGCGAGCAGCCCGGCGGCCACGAGGCCGGTCACCCCCACCGTCAGCAAGGCTCCGCGCCACCCGAGCTGGCTCGAGAGCGCGATGATGACGGCCGGCCCGAGGATCCAGCCGACATTGCCGCACAGGCTGTGGATGCTGTACGCGCGCCCCAGCCTCTGCGGGCTCACCCCCGCATTGAGCAGCGCATAATCGGCCGGGTGGAAGACGCAGTTGCCCAGCCCTCCGAGCACCGCCACGGGAAGGAGCATCCAGTAGGCCGTGGCCGCGGAGGCCAGGGCCATCGCCGACGAGACGCAGCCGAGGCCCATCAGCATCACGACACGCGCGCCGACCCGGTCCACCGCGAAGCCGGCCACCGTCTGGCCGACGGCCGAGACGCTGTAGAACACGCTCATGATCAGCCCCAGGGCCACATAGGGCACCCCGAGCTCGTCGCGGAACACGGGGAACAGGGGGGGCAGCACGAGCTGGTAGAAGTGGCTGAGGCCGTGGGCGGCGCTCACGAGACCGATGGTCCGCGCATCACGCCGCAGGCTCCCCGCCCGGGCCACACCCGCGGCCAGCGTTCCCTCGAGCGGCGCGCCACCGAGCAATCCCTTCATGGCCGATCCCGAGCGATATTACTCCAGGCGCGTCGCTGTCAGCGACGCCTGTCAGCGCCCTGACAAGCGCAGCGCGGTGGAGACGGAGCGCATCCCGCGTTTCCGACCACTTGTCGGTGTCTCCCCCCTGGCAAGCGAATCGCAATGTCGGGATGCCAGGAAGCGCCATGAGTTCCCCCAAGGAGGACACCGCGATGTCAGCGCTATCGATACAGGCAGTTCGTGCGCACCCGGCCCGCCGGCGCAGCGCGGCCCGAGTGACGGTCCTGCTGCTCCTCGTGCTGGGCCTGCCCATGGCCGCACTCGCCGGCCCGCCCGTCATCACCGAGCTCGGCACGCTGCCCGGCGGGATCATGAGCCTGGCCGGAGGCATGAACGCCCAGGGCCAGGTCGTGGGCGCGGCCGACACGACCGGGGGGGGCGACTTCCGCGCCTTCCTCTGGGACCCGGCGGCCGGCATGCAGAACCTGGGAACGCTCGGGGGCGACAGCCACGCCCACGGCATCAACGGCGCAGGCCAGGTGGTCGGGAGCGCGAAGAACGCGCTGCGCCGCAACCGGGCTTTCCTCTGGGACGCGGCGGCGGGCCTGGTGGATCTCGGCACACTGCCCGGTGGCTCCATCAGCGGCGCGCACGGCCTCAACTCGCTCACCCAGGTGGTCGGCGAGTCCAACCTCGGCGGGGGCTCCTTCTTCCACGGCTTCCTCTGGACCGCGGGCGGCGGCATGCAGGACCTCGGCACACTCCCAGGTGGCACCTACAGCGTGGCCTACGCGATCAACGATGCGGGGCAGGTCGTCGGAGAGGCCGACGCGCCGGACGCCGCGACGGGCGATCTCATCACGCGCGCATTCCTGTGGGATCCAGTGGGCGGCATGCGAGACCTGGGCACGCTTCCCGGCGGGCGCGTCTCGGTGGCCCGCGGGATCAACGCCGCCGGCCAGGTCGTCGGCTGGAGCGAGACAGCCGCCAGTGGCCTGCGCGCCTTCCTCTGGGACCCCACCTCGGGCATGCAGGACCTCGGCACGCTGGCCGGCGGCACCGCCAGCCGCGCCTGGGGCGTGAACGAGGCCGGCCAGGTGGCGGGCGAGGCCGTGCTGGCCGGCGGTGTCACGACCGCGGCCTTCTGGTGGGACCCGACAGGCGGCATGCAGGCTCTGGGAACGCTGCCGGGCGGCAGCCGGAGCGCGGCGTACGCGATCAACGACGCGGGACAGATCCTGGGCCAGGCCGCTACCTCGGCCGGGACCGATCGCGCGGTGCGCTGGCAGCTCAACAGGTCCCCGGCCGCGAGCAATCAGGCCGTGACCACGCCGCAGGACACGCCGGTTCCGATCGGGCTCACCGCCACCGATCCCGACGGCGATGCGCTGACCTTCACGGTGCTCGCAGCGCCAGCCCACGGCAGCCTCGTCGGCGCGCCCCCGACCCTCACCTACACGCCGGCGCCGGGATACTCGGGCAGCGACAGCTTCACCTTCGGCGTGAGCGACGGGCTCTCGGCGAGCGGCACCGCCACGGTCAGCATCACGGTGAGACCCGGCGCCCCGGCGCCGCTCCCACCGGGGCGGATGCATGGCGAGGGACATTTCGAGTCCGACGGCATGCGCCATCACTTCGAGTTCAGTGTCCGGACGGGCGCCGCGGGGGAGCCGTCAGGGCGGCTGAGCTACCGCGCCCATGCCCGGCGCCACGCTGACGGGCACGAGGTCGAGCCGGCAGCGGCGGGCCCGCGGGGTAGCCGCTTCGTGGCGGCGGCCGTCGCGGCCGCGACATTCTCCGACGATCCCGCCTTCAGGCCGCAGCGCCGACCCGAGCCCTCGTCGGACACGGTCGTGTTCCGTGGGATCGGGAGCTGGAACGGCGTGCCCGGTTACACATTCGAGGCGAGGGCTACGGATGCAGGCGAGCCGGAACGGGGGCGGGATACCCTCGCGCTCACCATCACGGCCCCCGACGGCACCGTCGCCGCCGCCATCGGCGGCACGCTGGCAGGCGGGAATATCCAGTCGAGGCGAGCGAAGCGGTAGGGCGGCCTGCTACGGCGTCGAGATGGCCTGGGCGGCCTCGGCCTGGGCCTGCGCGGACTTGGCCTTCCACATGGCGTTGGCGTGGTCGATCTTGGCCTTGGCGTCGGCGTGATGGGCCTTCGACTGCGCGACGAGCTTCTTCGCCTCTTCCACGAGGGCTCGGGCCTCCGGCGAGAGCTTCATGGCCTCGGCGCGCCTGATCGCGTCCTCGGCGCCCTTGATCTGCACGGGGCAGTTCCACGCCTCGGCCGGGCCGAGACCCAAGACCAGCGTGACCACACCGATGCCGACGGCTGCCGCCACACGCTTCATGCGCTCCTCCTCGCCCGGGCGCCGTCGCCCGTCGCGGCCTCGCGGCCCGTCGAGCCGGGAACCGGTTCAGGCAGTCAGCGGTTGGCCCCTCTCTGTCAAGACCAGTGAGACAGTGCCCCCCCGGAGGCTTGGTGTCGAGGGCGAGTAAGGATCAGGGTCCCATGAGCGCGACCGAGATGGCCCTGCGGGAACCGGCGGTGGGGGTGGTGGCGAAGGCGAGCCGCCGCCGGCTCACCGTGGAGTACAAGCGGAAGACCGTGCGGGAGGCGGACGGCTGCACGACCCCGGGCGCGGTCGGGGCGCTGCTGCGCCGGGAGGGCCTGTACTCCTCCCACCTGACCGCCTGGCGGGCCGCGCGGGATCGCGGGGAGCCGGCCGGAGCGCCTTCAGTTCAATCTCCCTCAGGAGAACATTTCCCTCAGTAACTCGACGTTGCCTATGGCAGAGTCAAGTCCGTCTTCGCCGGTGCTCCGGAGCCCGCGCCATTCTCTAAGGTCAAGCCCCCCCTATTCCCGTCTTGAACTGGGCGATTGAGGCCTCGGCCTCAGCGATAGGATCCTCGGCCCCGCGGAATGCCCTTGCCATGTCTCTGAGGAGCCGGTCCCGACGTCCTGCATCGTCAAGTAGCGCGAGGATTTGGTGGCGCGTCTCGGGTGTCGCTACGCGAGCCGCATCCTTGCCAAGGAGCCGCGCGCCGGCGAGATCCAGTTTGTAGCTCAGGGCTTCGAGGAGCCCGATCTCTTCGCCGAAGAGTCGGTCCTCGTTGCCGGCTCCGCTGTACTGGCGCAGCAGCGTCGCGAGATCGAGGGCGTCCTTGGGAGTGTCAGCCCCGCGATCGGCCCAGGCGAACAGCTTCACGATGGCGAGCCCCGGCAACGACACCACGCGTACGACGAACCCTGGATGGACCTCGACCTCTTCCGCCGCGGCAAGCGCTTCGCGGTACCCAGCCACATTCATGACGATGGATAGGTCTGGGGGCCAGGCGATCTCGTTCGGACGTTGCTCTATCCCACCGAAGGGAAGGAGGTCGAGGGGATAGCCTCTTTGCCCCATGCCTCCACGATAGACAAGCCTGTGCATCACGCGCCCGTCAGGGGTAAACGCGCCTGTCTCGACAAGGCGCGCCTTGACCACGTCGAATTGCTGCCAACTGTCGAGGGCTACAGCGAGGTCCACATCCAGCGTCGCCCGGCCAGCGTCGAGGCCGAAGACACCGTATAGAACAAGGTCCTTCGCCATCGCACCCGTCACCAAGTAATCGAGCGCTAGCTGTCGCGCGATGCGATCAACGAGTGTCAGAACCGCAAGCGTGATCGGAGCGACGGGGCGCTCACGCGCGATGGAGAGCACGGTCGATGTATTCCCCGCGGATCAGCTTCGCGACTTCGAGGTTGCGCGGGTCCAGCGTGGCCATGAGGTCAGCATAGACGAGGAGCGGCGGCACGAGCTCGGGCTGAGGCCCCTCAGGTTGGAAGGTCCAGAAGGCATCGAGGATCTCAACGTTCCCCTGTGGGTCAGCCCGCAGGTGGTGTTGCTTCACGAGCGCGTGAAGAGCCTCGCGCGCGTTATCTGGATCCAGGTAGATGGTGCAGGTCGCTGGCTTGAGATGGTCAGTTAGTCTTGTCGCGGCGACTTCGCCTCCCCAACGCGCACCAGGTTCGAGGCGCGCCTGTCGCCACCAGTCCGGGTCGGGGGCCTGGAATCGGCGTGGATTGAGCTTCGGACGCAGCTTGGTCGGGAAATTGGTGACCCATTCGTCGAGCAGACGGGCAGCCTCTAGCAGGCGACGGTTGCGCTTTCGCAAGCCACCTGTGATGTAGCCGCGGCCCTGAAGATCGAGGAAGACCCAGCCGACTGTACCCAGCGCGACACCTGCAGTTCTAACGATTTCTCGGTAAGGCGCGTTGAGAAGTCCTGGCTTGCAGAGCAGCGCGAATACGACTCGCAGGGCGGTCGCAGTGCCTGCGCCCCGAGTGCCAATTCCCATTGCTGGGAGCCGCGGCGGGCGCTCACCACGGACGAACACGTAAAGGCCTGGTGCCCGCAAGTACGCGTTGCCGGCAGTGTCAACGAAGTGAAGGTCGAGCTTGGTGCGGCAGTGGTTCGCGAGCTCGGCTGTAAGGTAGGGTGCGACGAGCAGGCCCCGGTTGCCGTATGGCTCGAGCTGATGCTTGGCCGCGGCGAGCGCGACTGCCCGATCGACCGCCTTGATCTCCGCAATGAACCGGAAGCGCTTTCCGTTCGCTTCGATCTGGATTGTCGCGTCAGGGCGTGCGCCCGTCGCACGCTTGGGCTCGTAGGTAACGATCGCCGCGTGGAGTCCTGTTGTACGCGTTAACGCGGCGAGCGCGTCGTCCAGGAGTCTGTTTTCTCGCTCGCGTGGCTGCGTTCTCTGGGTCATGTCAAACCTCGTCGTTCGTCCTTGTGCTGTGTCCACGTTACGTGAACCGATCTAGATTGCGAACGCATAAGCCCTTCGTTCAGGCTTCTAAAGCGTACACGATACGTGAACATGCGTCAAGCATGAACAGACTGCACCAAGCGCTACGCAACCAACTAGAACCAAAGGGATCCTCAGCCGCCCAAGCCCGCTTGGCAGCCACTTCAGGATGCTTTCCAGATGGCCGTGGGTCTAGAAGAGGCAGCCCCCGAGGTGTTGCTGCTAGGGGTCGTCCAGCTCTGTGTTGACCGGGAGCACGTCGCTGCAGTCCGAGCGCAATCCACAGACGCCCGTCCTCGACGCCGCCGTTCAGCTCGCCGCAGCGGCGGTGTTCCAGCAGAAAGGCGTCGAGGGCGGGTAGTGGCCGTGCCATGGCCCGCTCCCTGGCAAGGGGCTGACAGCCTGATTCTGAGAGCCCGAACATTCTGAAAGTCAGAATCCGCGCGTCCACGCGGACATGGATCACTTCCCCCTCGGCCGCCCGGAAGGCGGCCGGGTACCGGATGGCCGTGGGCCCTTTCCTGCGGGCCACCTGCTGCGCTTCCCGCCGCAACCGTCGGATCGTCTCGTCCATCGGGGACCCCCCTTGAGGAGATGCCCCACGATGTTCCGCTCACCGGCTCACGCGCCGGACGGGGAAACGTCAGTCCTTACGCTTGGTCCGGCCGGGAGGGCCCGGTGGGCGGGCCCTACCACCGCCCCTGGTGCTTCCGCAACCTATGACCTATCCTGTCGCAGCGGGTGCTGACGCTGTGCCCTGGGCCAGGTCGGATTCTGATCCTGCGCCCGCCCCCTGGAGGAGCCGCTCGCCTGGGCTGGGGCCGCCTGGGGCGGTTTAAGCGCAGGGTCTACGGGCCCGACCTGCGCGCAAGTCGTATCGAGGTGACCCATGCCGAGGGGTAGGAAGACGGCCGCGAGTTCCCGGACCACCGACACCACCGCCAACCTGGGCTTCGAGGCCAAGCTCTGGCAGGTGGCCGATGCGCTCCGCAACAACATGGACGCGGCGGAGTACAAGCACGTCGTCCTGGGCCTGATCTTCCTCAAGTACATCTCGGACGCCTTCGAGGCGAAGCACGCCGACCTCGACGCGCACCGTGCGCAGGGCGCCGACCCCGAGGACCCCGACGAGTACCGGGCCCTGAACATCTTCTGGGTCCCGAAGGAGGCGCGCTGGGCGCACCTCAAGGCGAGCGCCCCGCAGCCCACCGTCGGCACGCTGGTCGATGACGCCATGACCGCCATCGAGCGCGATAACCCCTCCCTCAAGGCCGTCCTCCCCAAGGACTACGCCCGCCCCGGGCTCGACAAGCAGCGACTCGGCCAGCTCATCAACCTCGTCAGCGACATCGGGCTCGGGAGCCCGGCCGACCGCGCCAAGGACATCCTCGGGCGCGTGTACGAGTACTTCCTCGCCCGGTTCGCGAGCGCCGAGGGCAAGAAGGGCGGCCAGTTCTACACCCCCTCGCGCGTGGTCCGCGTGCTGGTCGAGATGCTCGCCCCCTACAAGGGCCGGGTCTACGACCCCTGCTGCGGCTCGGGCGGCATGTTCGTGTCCAGCGAGAAGTTCATCGAGGCCCACAGCGGGAAGCTCGGCGACATCTCCATCTACGGCCAGGAGTCCAACTACACCACCTGGCGGCTCTCGAAGATGAACCTCGCGATCCGCGGGATCGACGCCCAGATCGCCCATGGGGACAGCTTCCACGCCGACAAGCACCCCGACCTCAAGGCCGACTACGTGCTCGCCAACCCGCCCTTCAATGACAGCGACTGGCGCGGCGAGCTGCTGAAGGACGACAAGCGCTGGGCCTACGGCGTGCCGCCAGCCGGCAACGCCAACTTCGCCTGGGTGCAGCACTTCGTCTACCACCTCGCGCCCACGGGGCTCGCCGGCTTCGTCCTCGCCAACGGCTCGATGTCCTCCAACCAGTCGGGCGAGGGCGAGATCCGCAAGGCGATGATCGAGGCCGACCTCGTGGACTGCATGGTCGCGCTCCCGGGCCAGCTCTTCTACTCGACCCAGATCCCGGTCTGCCTCTGGTTCCTCGCCCGGAACAAGCGGAACGGCCGCTTCCGCGACCGGCGGGGGGGGACGCTCTTCATCGACGCGCGCAAGCTCGGCACCATGGTCGATCGCGTGCACCGCGAGCTGACCGACGAGGACATCGCCCGGATCGCCGGCACCTACCACGCCTGGCGGGGCGACAAGGGCGCGGGCAAGTACGCCGACACCCCCGGCTTCTGCAAGGCGGCGAAGCTCGACGACATCAGGAAGCACGGCCACGTGCTCACGCCCGGCCGCTATGTCGGCGCGCAGGCCGCCGAGCAGGACGACGAGCCCTTCGGGGAGAAGATGAAGCGCCTGACCGCGACGCTGCACGAGCAGCAGGCCGAAGCTGCGAAGCTCGACGCGGCCATCGCCGCCAACCTGAAGGAGCTGGGATATGGCGGGTGAGTGGATTGAGTGCACTCTCGCCGATGCATGTAGCTCGATCGACTATGGGCTAACGGCGTCCGCGTCGGATCGCGAGGCCGGACCGAGGTTTCTTCGGATTACAGACATCGTGTCCGGACACATCAATTGGAATGCCGTGCCGCATGTCGCAGCTGACGACGCGACCACCGCGAAGTACCGGCTCCGCGACGGCGACGTTGTGCTTGCAAGAACCGGTGCCTCAACGGGCGCCAGCGCTTACGTGAAGAATCCACCGCCGGCCGTGTTCGCGTCGTACTTGGTTCGCTTGCAGGCGAAGCCTGACTTCGACCCGCGGTTTCTCGTTTACTACCTAAGGTCGGAAGACTTCTGGACGTTCATCCGCGGTGTTCTCGGCGACAAGTCAGCCCAGCCAAACGCCAGCGCCTCGACGATGACCAAGGCGCCGCTTCGCGCCCCGGAAGACAAGGACGAACAACGCGCCATCGCCCACATCCTCGGCACGCTGGACGACAAGATCGAGCTGAACCGGAGGATGAACGAGACGCTGGAGGCGATGGCGCGGGCGCTCTTCCAGTCCTGGTTCGTGGACTTCGACCCCGTCCGCGCCAAGGCCGAGGGGCGAGACCCGGGGTTGCCCGAGCGCCTCGCCGACCTGTTCCCTGACCGGCTCGTGGACTCCGAGCTGGGTAAGATTCCCGAGGGGTGGGGGGTGGGACCACTCGAAAGTGTTCTGGTGCTTCAGCGGGGATTCGATCTCCCATCGACCCAGCGAACGTCAGGCGAATACCCGGTACTCACCGCAAGCGGGCCAAGCGGCACGCATAACGAGTTCATGGTCCGCGGCCCTGGCGTGACGACAGGTCGAAGCGGCGTGCTCGGGACAGTGTTCTACGTTCATGACGATTTCTGGCCGCTGAATACGTCCCTGTGGGTGAAGGAGTTCCGGCAGTCCATGCCGGCCTACGCATTTCATCTCCTCCGCGGCCTCGACTTCGGCTTGTTCAACGCTGGATCTGCGGTCCCCACCCTCAATCGCAATCATGTGCACAAGCTTCCGACTCTGATGCCGCCGACGGAACTCATCGCCGCTTTCGAGCGAGTAGCGCGAAGGAATCTCAAGCGCCAGAAGCACAACGGCGACCAATCGCTAACCCTTGCTGCCCTGCGCGACACGCTGTTGCCGAAGCTCATCTCAGGGGAGCTGCGAGTGAGGGACGCCGAGGGCGTCGTCAGCCGGGCCGGGGCCTGAGCCGCGGGTGCCTCATGCCAGAGATCAGCCGCTTCTTCGGGATCATCATCTCCATGAACTACAACGACCATGCCCCGCCGCATTTCCATGCGCGGTACGGTGGCGACCAGGCGATCATCGAGATCGCGACGTTGCAGGTGCTGGGCGGGCGCCTCGGGGCCCGGGTCATGGGACTGGTCGTAGAATGGGCCCTGCAGCACCAGGACGAGCTGTGGGAGGACTGGCGGCTGGCACGCGCAGGCACTCCGCTGAACCGCATCGCGCCGCTGGCGTAGGAGTCGAGCATGCTGAACGATGTCGTGAAGGTCGAGCCGCGGGGTGAATACCGGCTGTGGCTGCAGTTCCAGGACGGGGTCGAAGGCGAGGTCGATCTGGGAGCGGCCCTGACCTTCCAGGGGGTCTTCGCCCCGCTCCGTGATCCGGCGTACTTCGCGCGCGTCCGCGTCAATGCGGAGCTGGGCACGATCTGCTGGCCGAACGATGCCGACTGGGACCCGCTGGTGCTCTACTCCCTCGTGACCAAGCGGCCGATCGAGTCCCTGCTGTCGGCGCCGCCGGGCGCCGGGCGGTGACAGGCGCCAGCTGACACCGACGGTGCCGCGCGCGATCGCCGAATCCGTCGTCGAGGAGGCCGCCCTCGCCTGGCTGGGCGAGCTGGGCTACGCGGTGCGCCACGGGCCGGCCATCGCGGCCGGGGAGCCCGGGGCCGAGCGCACCGACCCGAACTACCGCGACGTGGTGTTGGCGGGCCGCCTGCGCCAGGCCCTCGTCCGGCTCAACCCGGACCTCCCGCCCGAGGCTCTGGAGGATGCCTACCGGAAGCTCACGCGCGCGGACGCGCCGTCTCTCGTGGAGCGGAACCGCGCGGTGCACCGGATGCTGGTGGACGGCGTGACCGTCGAGTACCGCCGCCCCGATGGCTCGATCGCCGGGGACCAGGCCCGGGTGCTCGCCTTCGACACGCCCGAGGATAACGACTGGCTCGCGGTCAACCAGTTCACGGTGGCGGAGGGGCAGCACACGCGCCGCCCGGACGTGGTGCTCTTCGTCAACGGGCTCCCGCTGGCAGTGATCGAGCTGAAGAACCCGGCCGACGAGACCGCCACGATCTGGAGCGCCTTCCAGCAGCTCCAGACCTACCAGGCCCAGATCCCCACGCTCTTCGCCACGAACGCCGCCCTGGTGGTCTCCGACGGCGTCCAGGCGCGCATCGGCACCCTGGGGGCGGGCCGGGAGTGGTTCAAGCCCTGGCGCACCATCAGCGGGCGCGAGGACGCCGGGCCGGAGCTGGCCGAGCTTCAGGTGGTTCTGGAGGGTGTGTTCGAGAAGCGCCGCTTCCTCGACCTCGTGCGGTACTTCATCGTCTTCGAGGACTCCGGTGGCGGGAAGCTGGCGAAGAAGATGGCGGGCTACCACCAGTTCCACGCGGTGAACGTGGCCGCCGAGGAAACGCTCCGCGCCGCGCCGCCGGCACCCGGGTCTCGGGAGGAGCCAGGCCGCTGGGAGGCGGGACGGCAGCCGGGCGGCGATCCGGGTGACCGCCGGGTCGGAGTCGTCTGGCACACCCAGGGCTCCGGCAAGAGTCTGACGATGGCCTTCTACGCCGGCCGGGTGATCCTGCATCCGGCCATGGCCAACCCGACCATCGTCGTCCTCACCGACCGGAACGACCTCGACGACCAACTCTTCGGGACCTTCGCCCGCTGCCGCGACCTCTTGCGCCAGCCCCCGGTGCAGGCCGCGGACCGCGCCGACCTGCGCGCGAAGCTGTCCGTCGCCTCCGGCGGCGTCGTGTTCACCACGATCCAGAAGTTCTTCCCCGAGGAGAAGGGGGACCGACACCCGGTCCTCTCCGACCGCCCCAACATCGTCGTCATCGCCGACGAGGCGCACCGCAGCCAGTACGACTTCATCGACGGCTTCGCCCGGCACATGCGCGACGCGCTCCCCCGCGCCTCCTTCATCGGCTTCACGGGCACCCCGATCGAGAAGACCGACGCCAACACGCGCGCCGTGTTCGGCGACTACATCAGCGTCTATGACATCCAGCGGGCGGTCGTGGATGGGGCCACGGTGCCGATCTACTACGAGAGCCGACTGGCGAAGCTGGAGCTGAAGGAGTCCGAGCGCCCGAAGATCGACCCCGAGTTCGAGGAGGCCACCGAGGGCGAAGAGGTCGAGCGCAAGGAGAAGCTCAAAACCAGGTGGGCGCAGCTCGAAGCGGTGGTCGGGTCGGAGAACCGGGTCAAGCTGATCGCCCGGGACCTGATGGACCACTTCGAGGCGCGGCTCGCCGCCATGGACGGCAAGGCCATGATCGTCTGCATGAGCCGGCGCATCTGCGTCGATCTCTACCGGGAGATCGTGGCCCTGCAGCCCGCCTGGCACGCCGAGGCCGACGAGCAGGGCGCGCTCAAGGTGGTGATGACGGGCTCGGCTTCCGACCCCCTCGACTGGCAGCCCCACGTCCGGAACAAGCCGCGGCGAGAGGCGCTCGCCACCCGGTTCCGTGACCCGACGGACCCTTTCAGGCTGGTGATCGTGCGCGACATGTGGCTCACGGGCTTCGACGCGCCCAGCCTCGCCACGATGTACGTCGACAAGCCGATGCGCGGGCACGGGCTCATGCAGGCCATCGCCCGCGTGAACCGCGTCTTCCGGGACAAGCCTGGCGGGCTGGTGGTGGACTACCTCGGGCTCGCGGACGAGCTGCGACAGGCGTTGGCCACCTACACCGAGAGCGGCGGGACCGGCAAGACGGCGCTCGACCAGGCCGAAGCCGTGGCGCTGATGCTGGAGAAGTACGAGGTCTGCCGCGGGCTCTTCCACGGCTTCGGCTGGGCCCGCTGGACGACGGGGAAGCCGCAGGACCGCCTGTCCCTCCTCCCGGCCGCCCAGGAGCACATCCTCGCCCAGGAGGATGGCAGGAACCGGCTCCTGCGCGCCGTCACGGAGCTGTCGCAGGCGTTCGCGCTGGCGGTGCCGCACGAGGAGGCGCTCCGCATCCGGGACGATGTCGGCTTCTTCCAGGCGGTGCGAGCGGTGCTGGCGAAGGGCGCGGCCGGGGAGCGCAAGACCGACGAGGAGATGGACCACGCCATCCGGCAGATCATCTCGAAGGCGGTGGTCTCGGGCGAGGTGGTGGACATCTTCGCGGCGGCGGGGCTCAAGAAGCCCGACATCTCGATCCTCTCCGACGAGTTCCTGGCCGAGGTGCGCGGCATGCCGCAGAAGAACCTCGCAGTGGAGCTACTGCGCAAGCTCCTCGCGGGCGAGATCAGGACGCGGGCGAAGCGCAACGTCGTCCAGGGGCGCTCGTTCGCGGAGCTGCTGGAGCAGTCGCTACGCCGCTACCAGAACCGCGCCATCGAGACCGCCAAGGTCATAGAGGAGCTGATTCAACTCGCCAGGGCCATGCGCCAGGCGGGCCAGCGGGGCGAGGCGCTCGGGCTTGCCGACGACGAGGTCGCCTTCTACGATGCGCTCGAGGCCAACGACAGCGCGGTCAAGGTGCTCGGCGACGAAGTCCTGCGGACCATCGCGCGCGAGCTGGTCGCCACCGTGCGCGCCAACGTCACCATCGACTGGACCGTTCGCGAGAACGTCCGCGCCCAGCTCCGCGTGCTGGTGAAGCGCATCCTCCGCAAGCACGGCTACCCGCCCGACAAGCAGGAGAACGCCACTCTGACGGTGCTGGAGCAGGCGGAGGTGCTCTCGCAGGAGTGGGCGGTAGCGTGAGCGCCGGGCCGCGCGTCGGTTCGAGGGCTGGGGCGTGGAGGCGGCCGTGGTGCACTGCCCGTACCCGCACAAAACCCGCACACTGGCGAGCCTGGCCGAGCGGTAAGTGTGGTCGGGGTGAGAGGATTTGAACCTCCGACCCCCTGCTCCCAAAGCAGGTGCGCTACCAGGCTGCGCTACACCCCGACGCCTGGAAATCGTACCATTACCAAGGCAGGCTCCCGCGCGGAACCTTCGACGGAAATCCGTTACAGGCTCCCCTTACACCTCAACCAGCCCGAGACTCAGGAGGAGAGCCCTGTCGATCTCCGTCATGGTCTCGGGCTTCAAGACACCGAGCCGGCGGACCAGCCGGCCCTTGTCGACCGAGCGGATCTGGTTCAGGAGCACCACGGAGTCGGCCGTGAGCCCTCCCTCCGGGGCCCGCACCAGGACCTCCGTCGGGTAGAGCGGCTCCTCGAATTGCGAGGTCACCGCCGCGACGATGGTGATGGGGCTCCTGCGGTTCGCGGGGTCGTTCTGCACGATGACCGCCGGGCGAGTCTTCCTGATCTCGGCTCCCACCGAGGGATCAAGGCTCACCACGTACACCTCCCCGCGCCGCGGCTGGATTACCGTCGCCGCTTTCGCCATGCGTCCCTGTCGACAGGAAACCACTCCTCTGCGATCGCGAGGTCTCGCGCCCCGCGCCGCTCCGCGCCCTCCTCGAGGAGCCGCCTGAGCTGGCTCCGCCCGTGCTCGCGCACGAAGTACTTCACGGCTTCATCGATGAAGCGGCTGCGGTTGCCGTGGCTGGCCGACCGATCGATGAGTCGAATCGTCTCCTCCGGGAGCGTGACGTTCACCCGCTTGTGCATCGTTGTTGACCCTCCCTTGGCCATGGCCTCACGATACACACCCGGCGTGTGCGCGTCAAAGGGCGCTCGCCCTACCGTCCGGCGCGCGGGCGGTTCAAGACGGCGCGCCGTCAGCGCCCCAGCGGAGCAGCAGCGCGCGGGCGCGCGCCAGCGCCCGGCCGCGGTGGCTCACGGCGTTCTTGGCCTCGGCCGTGATCTCGGCGAAGGTGGCGCGCAGCGGCGGGTAATAGAAGATCGGGTCGTAGCCGAAGCCGCCGCCGCCGCGCGGCGCCTCCAGCAGCGCGCCCTCGACGACGCCCTCCACGGTGGCCTCGCGCCCGCCGGGCTCGCAGAGGGCGATGACGCAGCGGTAGCGCGCGGTGCGCCGGGCGGGCGGCACGCCGGCGAGCTCCCGGAGCATCACGGCGCAGCGCTCGGCGTCGGAGAGGTCCGGCCCGCCGTGGCGCGCCGAGAGGAGGCCGGGCCGGCCGTCGAGGACATCCACCTCGATGCCGGAGTCATCCGCCAGGCTGAGCGCCCCCGTCGCGGCAGCAACGGCCCGCGCCTTGCCAAGGGCGTTGTCGGTGTAGGAGACCTCGCCCTCGGGGGGGAGGACGATGCCGGGGTAGTCCGAGAGCGAGCGGATCCGGAAGGGGACGCCCTCGAGCAGCGCGGCCATCTCGCCCGACTTGGCGCGATTGGCCGTCGCCAGGACGAGCGTCGGCTCAGAGGACGAAGGTCTTCTCCGCGCGGGCCCCGCGGGCGCGCTGCTGGAGGGAGACGAGCTGGGCGATGCCGCCGCCGGCCAGCGCGAGCATCTGATCGAGCCGGTCGCGGCCGAAGGGCGTCTGCTCGGCGGTGCCCTGCACCTCCACGAAGGCGCCGGCGGCCGTCATCACGATGTTCATGTCCACCTCGGCCGTCGAGTCCTCGATGTAGTCGAGGTCCAGCACGGGCCGGCCGCCGATGATGCCCACGCTCACCGCCGCCACGCACTCGCGCAGCGGCGAGCCGGGCAGCGTCCTCGCCTCCACCACCCGGCCGAGGGCATCCGCCAGCGCCACCCAGGCCCCCGTGATGGCTGCCGTGCGCGTGCCGCCGTCGGCCTGGATCACGTCGCAATCCATCCACACGGTGCGCTCGCCCAGCTTCGTCATGTCCACCACCGAGCGCAGCGACCGGCCCACGAGCCGCTGGATCTCCTGGGAGCGCCCGCTGGGGCCGCCGCGCTCGCGCCCCGTGCGCGTGTTGGTGGAGCGCGGCAGCATGCCGTACTCGGCCGTGACCCAGCCCTTGCCCTGCCCCTTGAGGAAGCGCGGCACCTGCTCCTCGACGGAGGCCGTGCAGATGACCTTGGTGTCGCCGAACTCCACGAGCACCGACCCCTCGGGGTGGCGCAAGTAGTCGCGCGTGAGGGTGATCCGGCGGAGCTGATCCGCGCGACGGCCGTCATGCCGCGGGGCGCCCTCGGTCATCGAGTGGTCCTCTGCGCGCGGGCGGGGGCCGCCTGGGCCGTGCGCATGCGCTGGTCCCAGCGGCGCTTGTACTCGCTGAGGCCGGCATAGATGGCGCGGGCCGCGGCCTCCCGGTACTCGGCAGCGGCGAGCTTGCGCTCCTCCCTGGGATTGGTGAGGAAGCCGATCTCCACGAGGATGGCAGGCATGGCGGCGCCGCCCAGCACGTAGAAGCCGGCCTGCTTGACCCCGCGGTTCACGAGGCGCATGGACTGCGTCATGGAGTCCTGCACCGTCTCGGCCAGCACGCTCGATTCCTGCTGGAACTCGGACTGCGCCAGGTCCCAGAGGATGCTCTTGAGGAGGTCCGTCTTCTGCCGGGAGGCCGGTGTCTCGAGCTGCACCGCGCCGTTCTCGATGGCCGCCACCTGGCGCGCCTCGGTGTCGCTGGCCTCGGAGGAGAGGAAGTAGGTCTCCACCCCCTCGGACACCGCGCGGGGGTGGGCATTGGCGTGGATGGAGACGAAGAGATCGGCGCGCTGCTTGTTGGCGAAGTTGGTGCGCTCGCGCAGCGGGATGAACACATCGGTGCTCCGTGTCAGCGCCACCTTGACGCCGAGCGCATCCTCGGCCATGCGCGCGACCCGTCGGGTCACGTCCAGCACCACGTCCTTCTCCTGGAGCCCGCTCGGGCCCACGGCACCCGGGTCGTGGCCGCCGTGCCCGGCATCCAGCACGATGAGTCGGAGCGGCTCCATGCCCGGTCGGCCGCCGTCAGGGCTGGCGGGCTGCTTCGGACGGTGAATGTCGATCACGATGCGGGGCGGATCCTGGAGGGTGAAGTCCTTGACCTCGCCGGCCTGAGCGGCCAGGGCCACGCGCAGCACGGCATCGCCATTGTCCGGCGCGAGCCTCAGCGCCCCGACGAGCCCGTCCTCCACCTCCTGGGCCTGCGGCGCCTGGAGCCCGAGCCCGGCGAGGCGCACGCGAACCTCGGCGCGGCTCGCCTCCACCGTGTAGGGCACCGCCGCCGCCGTCTCGATGACCACACGCGTGAAGGACGGATAGGAGCGGAGCCGCAGGTCCTCGAAGGCCACGGTGGGGCGCTGTGGTCTGGGCTGGGGCCTCGGGGCGGCGGCGGACAGGCGCAGCGCCGTGACGCCCGGGGCGAGCTTGGCGAGGCCCCTGGTGAGGAAATCGTCAGGGAGCAGCCAGCCCGAGGGTCCGACGCGCGGGGGCGACTGCAGCGTCACGGGGGCGCCCAGGAGCGTCATGCGCGCCTGGTTCTGGGTGAAGTGCGCCGAGCGAGAGCCGACCGTGAGCGTGCCGCGAGCGCCCCGGACCTGCCAGGATCCCTTGAGCAGGACGGCGAGCCGCTCGGCGGACACATAGACGGCGCCCTCGCCGAGGGCCACCGGCGCCAGCTGGCCCAGGGAGCCGCTCTTCGTCCTGAGGTCGATGGTGGCCGGGCGCGCCGCCTCCGTCGCCCCGGAGCACATCGCCAGGAGCGCGGCGCACAGCAGCCATCTCATCGCCCGGTGTCGCATCGGCCCTGGTCTCTGCGGTACCGGCCATTGTATCAACCGGGCCCGGGGCGACGAAGCTTTCCGGCGCCGGCGGCCGTCAGTCCCTGACGAGGATGTGCACGGTGCAGGCGCGGGCATCGCCCTGCTGGCTGCCGCCCATGATCTGGGCCAGCCCCACCCGGGCGCCCTGGACCTGCCTGTCGCCGGCCTGGCCACGGAGCTGCCAGGCGATCTCGACAGCCTGCGCCACGCCGGAGGCGCCCACGGGATGGCCGCGGGCCAGCAGCCCGCCCGACGGGTTCACGGGAACGCGCCCGCCCAGCGCCGTCGCCCCCTCCTCGATGAGCCGGCCGCCCGCCCCCGCAGCGCAGAGGCCGAGGCTCTCGCAGTGGACGATCTCGCAGATGGTGAAGGCGTCATGCACCTCGACGACGCCGACATCGCCGGGCCCGAGCCCGGCCTGCGCATAGGCCTGCCGCGCGGCGGCGATCTCCGAGGGCCAGAAGGTGAGGTCCCGGCGCGCGTCGTAGGTGCCCGTGGTGAGCGCCGAGCCGGCGACGCGGATCGCGCGGGCGCCCGCGCGCCGGGCGCGCTCCCCCGTCGCCAGCACCACGGCCGCGGCCCCGTCGCTGTTGGGGCAGCACGAGTAGAGCGTCAGCGGGTCGGCGATCATGGGCGAGCCCAGCACCTCCGGGAGCGTCAGCGCCTTCCTGCGCTGGGCATAGGGATTGAGCGCGCCGTGGGCGCTGTTCTTCACGGCGACGCGGGCGATCTGCTCCCGCGTGGTCCCGTAGCGCGCCATGTGCTGCTGGGCCATGAGGGCGAAGGTGCCGGGGAAGACATCCCCCAGCTGGACCTCGAGCTCCGCCGCTCCCACGTTGAGCATGGTGCCCTTGGGCATCACGGATTTCTCGACTCCCACGACGAGCGCCGTGTCGGAGAAGCCGCCGGCCACGGCCTTGAAGCCCTCGTGGAGCGCTGTCGAGCCCGACGCGCAGGCGTTCTCGACATTGACCACCGGGACGCCGCGGACGCCCACCTCCCACAGCACGCTCTGGCCGATCCCCGTCTCTCCCTGCAGCGCGGGCCCCAGCGCATTGCCGCAGTAGCCGCCCTCGATGCCGGCAGGGCCGAGGCCCGCATCCCGCAGGGCGGCCAGACAGGCCTCTCGCCCCAGGTCGCGCAGCGAGCGCTCCGGGTGCTTGCCGAAGGGCGTCATGCCGACGCCGATCACGTAGACCTCTCTCACCGCTCCCTCCTCTCGGCTGCCGGCCTGAAGAGAAAGCCGATGACCTCCCGCCCCTGCCCGTCCACGCGCACTGGGCCGATCACCAGCTCCACCTCCCGCCCCGGCGTGAACCAGGCGGGCTCGGCCCCGGTGAAGAGCGCGAAGAGCCGCACGGGGGCCTCGGCCATGTCCACGTAGCCATAGGCGTAGGGCGCCGGGATCCCCACGGGCGCCGGGATGTGGACCACGGTGGAGGCGTGGACGACCCCGTGGCCCCTGATGGCCGTCTCCTCCAGCGCCCCCGCATCGAAGCAGTCGGGGCAGATCTCCCGCGCGGGAAAGAAGATCCTGCCGCAGCCCCGGCAGCGGCAGGCGAGGAGCGCCGGCTGCTCGCCCTCGGGCACGGGGTAGCGGAATAGCCCCGACCTGATGACCACGGACTCCGATCCGGCCATGCTCAGAATCCCTCCATGCCGCCGCTCACGTGGAGCACCTGGCGGGTGATGTACTTGGAGACATCCGAGGAGAGGAAGAGGACAGCCTGCGCGATGTCGGCGATCTCCCCCATCCGCCGCATCGGTGTCAGGCGCACCAGCCGCTCGCGCGCGTCCGCGCGGAGGCGGGTCACTGTCTTCGGCGTCTCGATGAGCCCCGGCGCCACGCAGTTGACGTTGACGCCGTGGCGCGCCAGCTCGAGCCCCAGCGCCAGCGTGAGCCCCACGACGCCGGCCTTGGCCGAGGTGTAATTGGCCTGTCCGATATTGCCCTTGTAGGCCAGCGAGGAGATGTTGACGATCTTCCCGTAGCGCCGCTCCATCATGAGCGGGACCACCGCCCGCGAGCAGATGAAGCTGCCCTTGAGGCTCACGTCCACCACGAAGTCCCAGTCCTCGTCGGTCATGTTCTGGATGAGCGCATCCCGAAAGTCCCCCGCATTGTTGACCAGGATGTCCACCGTCCCCCACTCCGCCACCGCCCGCGCCATCATGCCCCGGACCTCGTCCGTCCGCGTCACGTCGGCCTCATGGGCCAGCGCCTCGCCTCCCTGCTTCCGCACCAGCCCCACCGTCTCCTCGGCCCTGGCGCTCAGCCTGTCATTGACCAGCACGCGCGCCCCCGCCCCCGCGAGGCAGAGCGCCATGCCCCGGCCCAGATCCCCACCGGCCCCCGTGATCACCGCCACCTTCCCATCCACTCTCACCGTGTCCTCCTCTCGCAGCGTGTGCCTGGCCGTATCCTGTCTCGGGAGGTCGTCGACTCGCGGCGCCGGGTGGGGCGGGG
>MGBV01000182.1:23979-28114 GCA_001788415.1 Candidatus Rokubacteria bacterium GWC2_70_16
GGCCCACCCGGCGCTTTGCCTGTGAAGCTGTGAGACAGCGCGCTACCGGGCGCGGCCCTGCCAGAACGGGGCGCGGAGCACGTGCTTGGTGACCTTGCCCGTGGCATTCTTGGGCAGCTCGGGGAGGAACTCCACGCGCCTGGGCTTCTTGTAGCCCGCCAGCCTGGCTGCGCAGTACGCGACGATCTCCTCCTCCTCGACCTGGTGCCCCTCCTTCTTCACCACGGCGGCGGCCACGGACTCGCCGTAGATGTCGTCGGGGATGCCGAAGACGGTGGCCTCGGCCACGGCCGGGTGGGTGGCCAGCACCTCCTCGATCTCCTTCGGGTAGATGTTCTCGCCACCGCTGATGATCAGGTCCCGCTTGCGGTCGATGACCGTGAAGTAGCCGTCGCCCTCGACGCGGGCCAGATCCCCCGTGTGGATCCAGCCCTCGCGCGTCACCTCTCGCGTCGCCGCCTCGTTCTTCCAGTAGCCGATCATGCCCTGGAAGCGCCGCGCCGAGATGATCTCCCCCACGCCGCCCGCGGGCACATCGCGCCCCGCCTCGTCCACGATGCGCAGCTCGGCGTTGTAGAGCTCGCGCCCCGTGCACTGGGAGCGCTCCGCGTGGTCCTCGGGTCTCAGCACGCTCGTCATCCCCGTCTCCGTCTGCCCGTACCACTGGTAGAAGCCCGCGTCGAACATCCGGCGGGCCGCGGCCAGCACCGGGGCCGTGATCGGGGAAGAGCCGTACCAGAGCTTCCTGAGGCTCGAGGCGTCGTGGCTCCCGACGCCCTTGAGCGCCAGCATGGCCAGCATCGTCGGCACCCACATGGTGAGCGTCACCCGGTGGCGCGCCACCCCTTCCAGGATGGCCTCGGGGTCGAAGCCCTTCGCCATGATCACGGCGGTGGCCCCAAGCATGAGGGCGGGCTCGAGGAGGGCGTTGAGCCCGCCGTTGTGGAAGAGCGGCATGGCCACCTGCACCACGTCGTCGTGGCGCATGTCCCCCTCGAGGATCATCGCGTGATAGACGCCGAGGAAGGCCGTGTGGGAGTAGAGCACGCCCTTGGGGAAGCCCGTGGTCCCGCTCGTGTACATGATCATGGCGGGCGCGGCGGGATCCACCTCCACAGCGGGCGGGCCGGGCGGGCGGCCGGCCTTCACCTGCTCGAGCATGAGCCCGCCGGCCGGGGCCGGTCCCGCCAGGCTCACCAGCGCGGGAGGCGGCGCGAACGCGGCCCGCGCCTCCTCGACCAGAGGCAGCATCTCCGGCCCCGCGCAGAGCGCGCGGGGCCCAGCGTCGTTGATCACGTAGCTGAGCTCGCCCGCCCGGTAGCGGAAGTTGAGCGGCACCAGCACGGCGCCGCACTTGGCGACGGCCGAGACCACCTCGGCGTACTCCAGGCAATTGACCGCGAGGATCGCCACGCGGTCCCCAGGCCCGAGCCCCTGGGCCATGAGCCCGTGGGCGAGCCGATTGGCCCGCTGCTCGAGCTCGGCGTAACTGATCCGGGTCTCTCCCATCACGAGCGCGGTCTTCCCCGGCCAGCGCCGCGCGGCGAGACGTGTCAGATCTCCCAGCACGAGCATGCAAGACCTCCGTCAGCCTGCGAGGTAGAGCCGCTGGACCACCGCGCTCTCCCTCAGAGCGGCGGCCTGTCCCTCGGCGGTGATGCGGCCGAGCTCCAGCACGTAGGCCCGATCGGCCACGCGCAGCCCCATGCGCGCGTTCTGCTCCACCAGCAGCACCGTGAGCCCCCGCGCCTTGAGCGAGCGGATCACCTGGAAGATCTCCTTGACGACCAGCGGCGCCAGCCCGATGGACGGCTCGTCCAGCAGGATCACGCGTGGCCGCGCCATCAGCGCCCGGCCGATGGCGAGCATCTGCTGCTCGCCGCCCGAGAGCGTCCCGGCGGCTTGGCGCGCGCGCTCGCGCAGCCGCGGGAAGAGGGCGAACACGGCCTCCAGGTCCGCCTCGACGTTCGCGGGCCTGAGCCGGGCAAGGCGCACGTAGGCGCCGAGCAGGAGATTGTCCTGCACCGGCAGCGGCCCGAAGAGGCGCCGGCCGTCGGGCACCAGCGCCAGCCCCCGGCGGGCGATCTCCGCCGTCTCGAGCCGGGTGATGTCCGCGCCTGAGAGGCGCACGCTGCCCGCCTGCTTGGGGAGGAGGCCGCACACGGCCTTGACGAGCGTGGACTTGCCCGCCCCGTTGGCCCCGAGCAGCGCCACGATCTCGCCCTCGGCGACTCGCAGGGAGACCCCCCGCAGCGCCTGGATCTTGCCGTAGGAGACATCGAGATCGCGCACCTCAATCACGGCCGTCGTCGCTCCCAAGATAGGCCTCGATGACCGCGGGTGACTTCTGGATCTCGGGCGGACCGCCCTCGGCGATCTTCCGGCCGAAGTTGAGCACGACGATCCGGTCGGACACCGTCATGACGAAGCCCATGTGGTGCTCGATGAGCAGGATCGCGATGCCCCGCTGGCGAACCCGGAACAGGGCCTCGCCGAACTCATGGGCCTCCCGCTCGTTGAGCCCCGCCGTGGGCTCGTCCAGGAGGATCAGCCTGGGCTCGGTCGCCAGTGCCCGGGCCAGCTCGACATAGCGCTGGCGGCCCAGCGGCAGCTCCGGCGCGATGCGGTCCCGCTCGCCGGCGAGGCCCAGGAGATCGAGGTATTCGAGCGCCTGCGCGCGCACGGCCGCCTCCTCTCTCCTGGCCCACGGCAGCCCGAGCCCGCAGGCCAGGGCCTCGGCCCGGCTGTGCCCGTGGCGCGCGAGCATCACGTTCTCGAGCACCGTGAGGGTGCGGAAGAGGTGCACGTGCTGGAAGGTCCGCGCGATCCCGAGCCCGACGATCCGCTCGGGCGGCAGCCCGGCGATGTCCCGGCCGAGAAAGCGGATGCTCCCGCGCGTCGGCGGGAACACCCCCGTGACGACGTTGAAGAGCGTCGTCTTGCCGGCCCCGTTGGGGCCGATCACTGCCGTGATCGCGCCAGGGGCGACCGCGAAGGAGACCTCCGCCAGCGCCTGGAGCCCCGCGAAGGCCTTCGACACGGACTCCAGGGCGAGGATCATCTGGCCCCTCCGGCGACGGCGCGCCTCACGGCGCCCCAGGCCCCCTGGAGCCCCGGCAAGAGACCGCTGGGGAAGAAGAGCATGGTGACGATGAGCACGAGGCCGTAGATGGCCCGCTTGTAGTCGGCGAAGGGGGTCAGGTACTCGTTGAGCACGGTGAGCGCCGCGACGCCGATCAGGGCCCCCCAGAGAAGGGTGAAGCCCCCCAGCGCCAGCACCATGATGATGTCGATGGCGAACATGAGCGAGGCCGCGGCGGGGGAGATGAAGCTGACGAAGTGGGCGTAGAGGCTCCCGGCGATGGAGGCGAACATGGAGGAGAGCACGAAGACCTTCACCTTGTAGCGCCGGGCGTCCACGCCGAACAGCCGCGCGACGGTTTCGCCCTCGCGGATCGCCCGGAGCGCCCGGCCGAGGCGTGAGTGCACCAGGTTGAGCGCGAACAGGAAGAGCAGCATCGTCACCGGCCAGGCCAGGTAGTGGAAGCGCCAGTCCGAGTCCAGCACGAGCCCCCCCAGCGAGATCGGCGGAATGCCGGACAGCCCCTGCAACCCGCCCGTGAGCGGGCGGGCCTCCTTGATCAGGATCTCGACGATGATGGAGAAGGACAGCGTGGCGATGGCGAGGTAGTGGCCGCCGAGCCTCAGCACGACCATCCCGATGCCCCAGGCGATCAGAGGCGTGATGCCCTGGCTCACGACCACCGCCAGCGCCGCCGGCAGCCCCGCGCGCGTGCTCAGGATGGCGGAGGCATAGGCGCCGATGGCGAAGAAGGCGGCATGCGAGATGGACAGCTGGCCGCAATAGCCCACGAGCAGGCTCAGCCCCACCGCCACCATGGCGTAGAGCGCGATGAAGTTGAGGACGTTGAGGTAGAAGCCCGGGCCCAGCAGCAGCGGCAGCACGAGCCCGCCGAGCGTCACCGCCACCCAGGCCACCCGGCTCACGCGAGACATGGCCGCCGACCGCTCCTAATGTCTCTTGCGGATTACCGTTACGCCGGAGGCCGGCAGGCGGGGGCGCTGCCTGGACCTCGCACCCTCGTCACGGCCGATCCGCGGACCTGGTGCAAAC
>MGBV01000183.1:0-4215 GCA_001788415.1 Candidatus Rokubacteria bacterium GWC2_70_16
ACCTGGGCCTCTTCCTGACCATGATCGCCTCGCTCGTCCTGGGCATGGGCGTGCCCACGACGCCCACCTACATCATCATGGCCACCCTGACGGCGCCCGCGCTCATGGCCGTGGGGCGGGCCAGCGGGCAGGAGATCCCGATCATCGCGGTCCACCTCTTCGTCTTCTACTTCGGCATCCTGGCCGACGACACGCCCCCCGTGGGACTCGCCGCCTACGCCGCCGCCGGCATCGCCCGCGCCGACCCCATCAAGACCGGGTGGCGCGCCTTCTCGCTGGACATGCGGACGTTCCTGCTGCCCTACATGTTCATCACGGCGCCGGCCATGCTGCTGATCAACACCACCGTCCTCGAGGCCGCGTGGATCTTCGTGACCGCCTCGGTGGGCATGTACGGGCTGGCCGCCGCCATGCAGGGCTACCTCATCACCGAGGCCCGCTGGTGGGAGCGGGTGGTGCTCTTCCTCTGCGCCATCGGGCTCGTGCACCCGGGCCTGTACACCGACGTGGCGGGCGCCGCCGGCTTCGCCATGGTCTACGCGGCCCAGCGCCGGCGGGCGCCTGGGGCGCCGCTGTTGTAGCGGGGAGCCGGAGCCTCGCACTTGGGTCGCCCTCGCTGAGAGGCGTCAAGCCGCGGGCCCCGCGCGGTCGGCGGCGGCTACTTGAGCGCTTCCGGCGCCTTCCGGGCCTCGGCGGCCTCCGCGAAGGGCGGTGCCGCCAGCGCGCCCTCGAGCTCGCGCCGGGCCTCCTCGCTCTTGCCCTGACGGGCGCAGACCAGCCCGAGGTGATAGCGGATCGCCGGCACGCCCGGCGCCCTGGGCGTCTGCCTCATGGGGTGGCTGGTCCAGGTGGTGATCTCGGTCCTGCTGGGCGCGCTCGCGGGCCGTCCGGCCTGAGCGGGTGGGGGCGGCGGGCGACTCAGGCGATGCGCTCGCCGGCGGGGTCCGGGGCCGGGGCCGGGGATCCTGATGGCTCCCCGTCCCCGCCGGCCCCATCGCCTGCGGGAGCGCCGCGCTGGGGCGCCGCGGCCGTCCAGCCGCGGCGCGTGAGCCCGAGCGCCGCCAGCGCCCGGCCCCATCCGCGGGGCGGGCCCGCGGGGAGCGCGGCGGGGGCGGGGCGGCGCCCCGCGAGCCAGGCCCCGGCGTCGTCGAGCAGCGAGTAGGCCACGGGGGTCGCCAGCAGGGTCAGCAAGAGCGACAGCGTCTGGCCGCCGATGATGACCACGGCGATGACCCGCCGCTCCTCGGCGCCCGGCCCCGTGCCGGCGGCCAGCGGCACCATGCCCGCCACGAACGTCAGCGTGGTCATGAGGATGGGCCGCAGCCGATCCCGGTTGCCCTGCAGGATGGCCGCGAGCCGATCCATCCCCTGCGCGCGCAGCGTGTTCATGTGGTCGATCTGCAGGATGGCGTTCTTCTTCACCACGCCGAAGAGCACCAGGATGCCCAGCGCCGAGTAGAGGTTGAGCGTCTGGCCGGACAGCCACAGCGAGAGGAGGGCGAAGGGCACGCACAGGGGCAGGGACAGCAGGATGGTGAAGGGGTGGAGCAGGCTCTCGAACTGGGCGGCGAGGATCATGTACATGAAGACGACGGAGAGCGCGAAGGCCATGACCAGCTCGCCGAATGTCCGCTCCAGCTCACGCGCGCGCCCCGCGATGACCGAGTCGTAGCCCGGCGGCAGGTCCATGCGGGCCACCTCGGCGCGGAGCGCGTCGACCCGGTCGGCGAGCGCGTAGCCCGGGGCCACGTTGGCGCGCAGCCGCGCCTCGCGCTGGCGGTCGAGGCGGTCGACGCGCGAGGCCCCCCAGGCCGGCGCGACGGTCACCAGGTTGTCGAGCCGGGCCAGGCCGCCGCCGGCCCGGGGGACCCACAGGAGGCTGACGAGGTCGGGATCGTCCCGGTCCTCCTCGCGCAGCCGGAGCTCGACGTCGTACTCGGCGTTCGCGCGCGGGTCGTAGAAGCGGGTGACCTCGGTGTCGCCCCCCACCATGAGGCGCAGCGCCGTCGCGATGTCGGCGGTGTCCACCCCGAGGTCGGCCGCCCGCTCGCGGTCCACCTGCACGCGCAGCTCGGGCTTGTCGAGCTTGAGCGTGGTGTCGGCGTCCACGAGACCGAGGTCCTCGGCCCGCTGCCGGAGGCGCTCGGTGTAGGCGGCGAGGGCGTCGAGGTCGGGGCCGCGCAGCACGAAGTCGATGTCGATGAAGCCCCCCGAGAACCGGAAGCCCGACGGGTTGCGCACCTGGGTGCGCAGGTCCCCGCCGGCGGCGCGGCGGAGCCGGGCGCGCACCTCCCCCATCACCTCCTGCTGCGAGCGGTTGCCGCGGAAGGCCGCCCCCGGGTCCCCGCGGAGGAGGCCGCCGGCCAGGCGGCCGAGCGAGAAGACGCGCTCCTCGTGGGGCGCCAGCCCGACGTAGATGCGCGCCTCGTTGACGGGGCCGAGGAAGGAGCCGCCGGTGGTCGCGAGCACCAGCCGCACGCCGGGGACGCGCTGGATCTCGGCCTCGATCTCCTGCATCCGCGCCGCCATGGCCGGCAGGCTGGTGCCCTGGGGCGCCGACACGCGGACCTCGAGCTCGCCCTCGTCCACGCCGCTCGGCAGGTAGTCCTTCCCGAGGGCGCGGTAGAGCGGGACCGCGGCGGCCATGACGAGGACGGCCACCAGGCTCACCGCGAGCCGGTGGCGCATGGCGCCGCTGAGCGCGACCGTGTAGCCCCGGTCGAGCCAGCGGTAGAAGCCGCGCCGCGACCGGGGCTCCCCATCGCCACCCGCGGCCGGGGCGCCCGGGCGGAGGAGGCGCGCGCTCATCATGGGCGTGAGCGTGAAGCACACCAGCAGGCTCACCAGCACCGCCACGCCGGCGGTGAGGCCGAACTGGTAGAGGAAGCGGCCGGAGACACTCGACATGAAGGAGACGGGCACGAAGATGACGACCAGCGACAGCGTGGTGGCCATCACGGCCAGCCCGATGTCGGCGGTGGCCGCCCGCGCCGCCTCGAACGGCCGCAGCCCCTTTTCCTCGATGAACCGGAAGATGTTCTCGAGGACCACGATGGCGTCGTCGATCACCACGCCCACCATGAGGACCAGCGCCAGCATGGTCACGCTGTTGAGCGTGAAGCCCAGCGCCCGCATCATCGCGAAGGTGGTGACGAGCGAGGCCGGGATCGCCACGGCCGCGATGAGGGTGGAGGTCCAGCTCCGCATGAAGGCCAGCACCACGAGGGAGGCGAGGAGGGCGCCCAGGACCAGGTGCACGTTGATCTCGTGCAGGGCCGCGTGGATGTAGCGCGACTGGTCCTGGAGGACCTCGAGGCGCACGTCCCGGGGCAGCTGGGCGGCGGCCTGGGCCAGGCTCGCCCGCGCCGCGTCGATGGTCGCCACCGTGTTGGCGCCCGATTGCCGGCGCACTTCCAGGATCACGGCCGGCGCGCCGTTGAGGCGGGCGATGGAGCGCTGCTCCTTCGTGCCGTCCTCGGCCCGCCCGAGGTCGCGGATGCGCACGGGGGCGCCGCCGACGGTGGCCACAACGACGTCGTCGAAGGCGCGGGCGTCCGGGAGCCGTCCCATGGTGCGCAGCGAGTGCTCCCGGATCGGCCCGGTGACATTGCCGCCGGGCAGGTCGGTGTTCTGGCGGACGAGCCCCTCGCGGACGGCGGTGATCGGCAGCCGGTAGGCGGCCAGCCGGTCGGCGTCGATCCACACGTTGACGGCGCGCGCGAGCCCGCCGACGATCTGCACCTGGCCGACGCCGCTGGCCCGCTCGAGCCGGAGCTTGACGACCTTGTCGGCCAGCTCGGTGAGCTCCCGGATCGGGCGGTCGCCGGCCAGCGCCACCGTGAGCACCGGCGCCGACTCGTTGTCGAACTTCGAGACGACTGGCGGCTCGGCGTCCCGCGGCAGGTCGCGGAGCACCGTCGCCACGCGATCCCGGACGTCCTGGGCCGCGGCCTCGATGTCCTGGTCCAGGCCGAAGGTGACGATGACGATCGAGCTGCCGGCCGAGGCGATGGACCGCAGCTCGTCGATGCCCGCCACCGTGTTGACCGCCTCCTCGATCCGCTGGGAGACCTGGATCTCGACCTCCTCGGCCGAGGCGCCCGGCAGCTGGGTGCGGACGATCACGGTGGGCAGGTCCACCACGGGGAAGCGGTCCACGCCGAGGCGGGTCCAGGACACGGCCCCCACGACGACGAGGAAGAGGACGAGCATGGC
>MGBV01000183.1:4225-8452 GCA_001788415.1 Candidatus Rokubacteria bacterium GWC2_70_16
CCCGGCCGCGGGCCCGGCGGCGGCGCGGAGCCGGCCGGGGCCGAGGCTGGCTCGCGGGGAGGGCCGCCACCGGCGCCCCGTCCTGGAGCTGGGCGAGGCCGGAGGTGGCCACCTGCTCTCCCGGCCGCACTCCCTCGACGACCTCGACGAGCCCGTCCCGGCGGCTCCCCAGGCGCACCGTCCGCTCGCGCGCCGTGCCGTCGGCCACGACGAAGACGCGCGTGATCCCGGCGAAGTACGAGACGGCGCTCTCGGGCACGAAGGCGATGCCGCGGTCCTCGCGCAGCACCACCGCGGCGCGGGCGAAGAGGCCGGGCTTCAGCAGCCGCTCGGGGTTGGGGATCTCGCCCTCGACCTGCACGGTGCGGCTCGCCATGTCCACCGCCGGGCTCACGCGGGTCACGCGCCCCGCGAAGTGGCGGCCCGGCACCGGCTCCACGCGCACGCGCACCGCTTGGCCCGGCCGGAGCTGGAGGGCCGCGTGCTCGGCCACGATGCCCGTGAACTTCAGGGGGTCGCTCCGGACGATGGTGAACACGGCCGTGTTGGCCGGGACGTGCTGGCCGGGATGGAGGTGCCGGCGCGCGATGGCGCCCGCGATGGGCGCCCGGAGCGTGACGTCGGCGAGCCGGGCGCGGGCCAGGCCCAGCTCCGCCTCGCGGCGCCGCAGCTCGGCCTCGGCCACGCGGACGGCGGAGCGATCGCTGTCGTGCTGGGCCTCGGCGACGCGCACGCGGGCGGGGAACTGGTCGAGCTCGACCTGGGCGGCTTCCTGCTGCGCGCGGGCGGTCTCGTACTGCGTGCGGGCCACGTCCACCTCGCGCTGCGCCACGAGGGCGGCCGCGACCAGCTTGCGCATGCGCTCGAGGTTGACCTCGGTCTCCTCCACCGCGGCGCGCGCCCGGCTGAGGCCGGCCTCGAGGGCTCGGCGGCTCTCGCGGACCTGCTCGAGCTGGGCCCGGGCGGCCGCGACCTGCGCCCGCGCCCGCCCCACGGCGTCGGCGCCCGCTCCCACGCTCGCCTCAGCCTGCTCCACGGCGAGAGCCGGCTCCCGCCGGTCCTGCTCGGCCAGGACCTGGCCGGCCTCGACGCGATCGCCCAGGTCCACGAGCAGGCGGGTGATGGTGCCCGCCGTCGAGGTGCTGAGGACGGCCTCCTCCCAGGCGAGGAGGTTGCCGGTGGCGTCCACCGTCCGCTCCACGGCCCGCGACTCGACGGGCGCCACCGTCACGGCGGCCGCGCGCAGGGCGGCGGCCTTGCCCTTGCTGTTCTCCCCGGCGCGGGACGGGTCTCCCCAGCACCCGGCCGCGCCCAGGGCCGCCAGCAGCAGCGCGGCCAGGCGACAGGTCGGCCGGCGGGGCCGTCCCGGCCGGCGGCCGCTCGCCTCGGGGTGCCCTGGCTTCACGCCCCCAGTCTATCCCAGCGCCGATGCCGGGTCACCGTCAGCCGCGCCGGTACGGCGCGATGACGTGCGTGGCGAGGCGCTCCAGACGCTGCCGGCATGAGGAAGCCGACCGGACGCCCCCTGCAGCCCGCCGCTCCGCGCGCGTACCGTACCCTGGCGCTCATGTTTCCTTTATGAAGCGGCTGGCCGTGTCAAGTCGTGGTGTGTCGCTCCCTGTGTCTCGGTGCCACTCATGCTACGATCCCACCGGGGAGGTGATGCTGCGTGACTGCGCGTGACGCGACCGCCGAGGTGTTCTGGACGGCCTTTCGCACCTTGCCTCGCGCATCTCGCGAGGCCGTGCTCGGCCGACTGCTCCGGGACCGCCGCACCCGCGAGGACCTCCTCGACGTCGCGGTGTCTCTCGCGAGGGCCAGCGAGAAGAGCATCCCGTACGAGAAGGTGCGCGTGCATCTGAGGAAGACCGGGCGGCTGTGACCTACGCCGTCCTCATCAAACCCTCGGCCAGACGTGAGCTCGAAGCCCTTCCCGACCAGCTTCTCCGGCGTACCGACCGTGTCATCACCTCCCTGGGCGCTGATCCCCGCCCTCGGGGCTCCATCAAGCTTCGCGGGATGGCCGACCTGTTCCGGGTGCGGGTCGGTGACTACCGCGTCGTCTCCCGGGTCGACGACGTGGCGCGAGTCGTGGAGGTGACGAGGATCGGCCACCGGCGGGACGTGTATCGCTGAGATTGTGATGCGCATCTCGCCGATGCGCCGGCATCGTGCTGCCCTTCGAGCGCCCCGAGCACATGGGGGTGGACGTCCGCGACGCGCTGGTGGGCCTCGGGCACGAGGTCCGGACTTTCGCCTACCGGCGCGACAACCTGCTTTGGTCGACTATGCTCCCACCGTCCTCGAGGCCGCGTGGATCTTCGTGACCGCCTCCGTGGGCATGTACGCGCTGGCCGCAGCCATGCAGGGCTACCTGATCCCCGCGGCCCCGTTGCTGTAGCGCCCGGCGGGGGATGCCGGTCCTGGTGGCCGTGCCCCCGCTCAGCGCCCCAGGAAGCGCGGCTTGCGCTTCTCGGCGAAGGCCTTCGGTCCCTCCACCGCGTCCGCGGTGCCGCGCAGCGACGCCGACAGCATGTCCTCGATCCGCAGTCCCTCCGTCAGCGGCAGGCTGAGCCCGCGCAGGATCGCCTCCTTGGCGGCCCTGAGCGCGAGCGGCCCGCGCTCGCAGAGCGTCTGCGCCCACGCCAGCGCCGCCGGCATCACCTGGGAAGGCTCCACCACCTTGTTCACGAGCCCGATGCGGAGCGCCTCCTGGGCGTCGATCGGCTCGGCCAGCAGCGTCAGCTCCATCGCCTTCGCAAGCGGGACGGCTCGCGGCAGCCGCTGCGTCCCCCCGCCGCCGGGGATGATCGCCCAGCGCACCTCGGTGAGCGCGAAGCGCGCGGTCGTGGACGCCACGCGGAGGTCGCAGCAGAGCGCCTGCTCGAGCCCGCCGGCGAGGCAGAAGCCGTTGATCGCCGCGATGATCGGCTTGTAGATCTCCATCCCCTTGGTGATGCCGGCGAACCCGTACTCCTTCCGCCGGATGCCCCCGCCTCCCCCGCGTTCGGCGGGGACGAACGTCTTGAGGTCGGCGCCGGCGGAGAACGCCTTGTCGCCCGCGCCGGTGAGGATCGCGACCCAGGCGGAGTCATCGTCCCGGAAGCGCAGCCACGCGTCGATCAGCGCCTCGTGGGTCTCGGGGTCCACGGCGTTCATGGCGTCCGGCCGGTTCAGCGTGATGGTGACGACGCGGTCCTTCTGCTCGTACAGCACGGTCGGCATCGCGTTCCCCTTTCCTCAGTGGTTATCGCCTGATGACTCGCCTCTCCGCCCTTCGCGCCGGGCCGGGGTCAGCGGGTGGCTTCGACGGCGATGCGGACCAGCGTGCCCCCGGGGAGCGTTCCGGAGAGATCCAGGGTGCGCCCGCCGACCTCCAGCCGATGCTCGGTGTACGGATGAACGAAGAGCGAGAGCTCCGGCAGGCGCTGGTTCAGGCCGAACTGGCGGATGAGACCGTCGCGGATCTCGTACTGGTCGCCCGGCTGCAGCTCGGGAAGACCGGGCCCGAAGGTGCCGAAGGAGGTCTCGCGGACGACGAGGTCGCCCCCGGCCCCCACCTCGAAGACGCCGCTCACCCGCGTCTGCGAGACCGAGTGCAGATAGGAGAGCGTGAACCGCTCCCGGGGAGCCACCAGGCGCCGCAGCAGGACGCGACGGGCCCTGGCGTCCTCCACGACCAGCTCGGGGCCGGCGGCGCCGCCCGGCTCCCCCAGGAGCCACGCCCCCGCCGCCGTGGCCAGGACCATGGCCACGGCGATGAGGGCGAGGATCAGGCGGGAGCGGCGGATCACCGGCGTCCCCGTTCCGCTACTTCTTGATGCCCTTCTCCCTGAAGAACTTCTCCGCGCCCGGGTGGAGCGGGATCGGCATGCCGTTGAGCGCCGTCTCGAGGGTCAGGCTCTTGGCCGCCGAGTGGGCCTCGTGGAACTGCTTGAGGTCGTCGAAGATGGCCTTGGTGAACCTGTAGACGAGGTCCTCCGGCAGCTCGGCCCGGGCCACCATCATCGCCATCACCGCCACCGTCTGGGCCTCGGCCTGGTCCTTGTAGGTGCCGGCGGGCACCTTCACCGCCGTGTAGAAGGGGTACTTCTTGATCAGCGCCGCCGCCTCGCTCCCCGCCACCGGCACCAGCGCCGTCTTGCCAGAGATGAAGGTGTCCACGATCACGGCGGAGCCGAGCCCGGTGGTGAAGAAGGCCGCATCCACCCGCCCGTCCTTGAGCTG
>MGBV01000184.1 GCA_001788415.1 Candidatus Rokubacteria bacterium GWC2_70_16
TCGGTGACGACGACCTCCTCCTCGATGCGGGCCGCCGACCAGCCGTCGGTGGAGGGCCAGTATGTCTCGAGGGCGATCACCATGCCGGCCTCGATCGGCACCGGGTGGTCGAGGGAGACCAGGCGGCTGATCACCGGCTGCTCCCACCCGTTGAGCCCCACGCCGTGGCCGTACTGCAGGCCGAAGCAGGACTCCTCGTTGGGGAAGCCGAACTCCTGGGCGGGCGGCCAGATGCTGGCGATGTCGGCGGTGGTGATGCCCGGCTTGATCATGGCGATGGCCCGGTCCAGGTCCTCGCGGCAGCGCTTGTAGGCATCCCCCATGGCCGGGGAGGCGCTGCCCACGGCGAAGGTGCGGTAGTAGCAGGTGCGGTAGCCCGTGAAGGAGTGGCAGATGTCGAAGTAGGCGGGGTCGCCGGGGCGCAGGACGCGGTCGGAGAAGATGTGCGGGTGCGGGTTGCAGCGCTCGCCGCTGACGGCGTTGACGGTCTCGACGCCCTCGGAGCCCAGGTCGTGGAGCGTCTTCGCCACGAGCCCGACCAGCTGGTTCTCCGCGACGCCGGGGCGCATCGCGCGGTAGAGCTCCTCGTAGGCGGCGTCCACCATGGCCGCCGAGGTGTTCAGGAGCGTGATCTCGTCCTGCGTCTTGATCCGACGGGCGGCCTGCATGACCTGCTGGCCGTCGGCGACCGTGATGCCCTCCTTCTGCAGCGCGAAGAAGACAGGCGGCTCCATCATGTCCACGCCGAGCGGGGCCTTGTCGAGCCCGCGCATCTCCAGCTCGCGCTTGATCTTCCGCGCCACGTCCTCCGCCCGCCCCATCTCCGGCGTCATGGCGCCGCGGAGCAGGGAGATGCCGGCGCGCGAGCGCCCCTCGCCCATCCACGGGCAGTGGAGCTCGTGGTGCCGCGCGGCCGACCCGAAGTCCCACATGATGGGCTTGGCGCCGCGCGGCAGGAGGCAGAAGCGCGACAGCTTGTCGAGCGCCCAGGTGCCGATGAGGGTGCTGGTGATGTAGCGGATGTTGTACATGTCGAAGCAGAGCAGACCGCCCAGCTCCGAGGCCTCGAGCTGCGCCTGCGCGCGCGCCAGGCGCTCCCCGCGGAGACGCTCGATGTTCACGCGCTCTTCCCAGTCCACGCTCATGCTGCCGTAGCTGTGGATCCCCATCACTCGCCTCCGTCCTGTTCCGTCCGTTTCCGGGTGCCCCTCGCGCCGCTCATGGCCGCGACCACGTCGAACATCGCCGCGCAGTCCTCCGCCGCGAGCCCGAGCCCGCGCGCCGCCGACAGCACCTCGTTCGCCACGGCCGCGGTCGGCAGCGGCACGGCCAGCTCGCGGGCGAGCTCGAGGGCGAGCCCCAGGTCCTTCTGCATCATCGAGACGGTGAACCAGGGCTCCCGCGGCATGTCGAGCACGAAGGGGCCGCGGTACCGGAGCATGGGGGAGGCCATGACGCTCCGGAGGATCGCCTCCACGGCGGCGCCCCGGGCGATGCCCGCTCGCTCCGCGAGGAGCACGGACTCGGCGAAGCCGAGCATCTGCACCGGGCCGGCGAGGTTGATGGCGATCTTCATGCTGATGGCCGCCCCGAGCGGACCGACGCTCGTGATCGTCGGCCCGAGCGCCTCCAGGTACGGGCGCACGCGCTCGAGGGCCGCCGACTCGCCGCCGACGTAGATCGACAGCTGCCCCTGCTCGACGGTGCCTGGGCCGCCGGACACCGGCGCGTCGAGCAGCGCGGCGCCTTGCGCCTCGGCGAGCGCGCCGAGCTCGCGCGTGGCGCGCGGGCTCACCGTGCTCATCTCGACCCACACGGCGCCGCGGCGGAGCCCGGCCAGGATCCCGTCGGGGCCGAGGCCGACGGCTCTGAGCGCCGCCGTGTCGGTCACGCTGCTGAACACGACCTCCGCGCCCTCGGCGGCCGCGCGGGGCGACCCGGCGGGCGTCATGCCCAGCGCGACCAGCGGATCGGCCTTCTCCCGCGTGCGGTTGTACCCCTGGACAGCATGGCCGGCGGCGAGCAGCCGTCTGGCCATGCGGCTGCCCATGACGCCCAGGCCCACGAAGCCGAGGGGGCTCATGGCCGCGCTACGCCGCCTCGATCAGGCCGACGACGGCGCCCACGTCGACGCGCTCGAGGGGCCTCCGCCGGAGCTCCATGATGCGGCCGCCGACCTCGGCCTCGATGACGACGGTGGCCTTCTCGGTCTCGACCTCGAGCAGCCCGCTGCCGGGCGTGACGCGGTCGCCGACCCGGACCAGCCAGCTCTTGATCTCGCAGTCGATGGTTTCCATGCCGAGCTTCGGGATCCGGATCTCGTGCACGGTCATGCCCGGACGCCGGCGCGGCAGGCGTCGAGGAGCCGCTCGCGGGAGGGCAGCACGTAGCTCTCGAGGGGCCCGCTGAACGGCACGGGCACGTCGGCGCGGGTGATGCGGCGCACCGGCGCCCGCAGGGCCTCCCAGGCCTGGTCGGCGAAGAGCGCGGCCAGCTCGGCGGCGAAGCCGCAGGTGCGATTGGAGTCGTCGAAGAGGACGACGTGTCCGGTCTTCCGCGCCGAGCCGAGCAGGGTGCCGGTGTCCAGCGGCAGGAGGCTCCGGGGATCGATGACCTCGGCGGAGATGCCCTCCTGCGCCAGGGTCTCGGCGGCGGCAAGCGCCTCCGGCACGAGGGGCCCCACGGCCACGATGGTGAGGTCGGTGCCCTCGCGGGCGACGCGCGCCCGCCCGAGGGGGGTGACGTAGTCGCCGTCCGGCACGGGCCCCTTGATTGCCAGGAGCGCGGCGGGCGAGAAGACCACGACGGGATCGTCCTCGCGGATCGCCGCCTTGAAGAGGCCCTTGGCATCCTCGACCGTCGTCGGCATCACGGTCTTCATGCCCATGTGGAGCAGCAGCGGGTAGGGGTGGTCGGAGTGCTGGCCCGCGAGCGCGCGTCGCGCCCCCGAGGCCGTGATCACGTAGGTCACCGGGATCGTCCCCTGGCCGCCCATCATGTAGCGGAGCTTCTGGGCCTGGTCCACGAGCTGGTCGAAGGCCACGAAGAGCAGCGCGTTGATCTGGTACTCCACCACCGGCCGCATCCCCGCCAGCGCCGCGCCCGTCGCCAGCCCGGTGAACGCGGCCTCCGAGATCGGGGTGTCGTAGATCCGCGCGGGCCCGAACTCGCCGATGATGCCCTTCGTCAGGCCGCGGACGCTGTGGCGCACGTCCTCGCCGATGACGATCACCGAGGGGTCGCGCCGCATCTCCTCGAAGAGGCCTTCTCGCATCGCCTCGAGATACCGCAGCTCGCGCATGGGGGTGTCCTCGCGCTCCCTTCACCAGCCCCGGGCGGGCAGGCCCGGGTAGGTCGTCGCGTACATGCCGTGGAGCGCCTCGTCGGCGGCGGGCAGGGGGCTCTGCCGCGCGAAGGCGACGGCGTCCTCGAGCACCGCCTCGACCGCCTCGTCCACCTCCGCCGGGTCGCAGATCCCCCGTTCGCGCAACCAGGCGGGGTAGGTCACGAGCGGATCCCGCTGCCGCCACTCCTCGATCTCCTCGTCGGACCGGTACTTGATGCCGAGCGCCTTCTCCGCAGTGAAGTGGCCGACGAAGCGGTAGGTCTGGCACTCGAGGAAGCTCGGGCCGCCGCCCGAGCGGGCCCGGGCCACGGCGCGGGAGGCCCCCTCGTGGACGGCCAGGACGTCCATGCCATCCACGGTGTCGCCGGGCATGCCGAAGGCCGCGGCCCGGTCGGCCAGGCGCTGGAGCGGCGACATCTCCCGGATCGAGGCGCTGATGGCGTAGCCGTTGTTCTCGCAGACGAAGACCACCGGGAGCTTCCAGATGGCGGCGAGGTTGAGGGCCTCGAGCAGGACGCCCTGGTTCGTGGCGCCATCCCCGAAGAAGGCGACGGCCACGCCGTCGCGCCCCTTGAGCGTGGCGGCCATGGCGGCGCCGCAGGCGATGGGCGCGCCGGCGCCCACGATGCCGTTGGCGCCGAAGATCCCGAGCTGGAGATCGGCGATGTGCATCGAGCCGCCGCGCCCGCGGTTGTAGCCCGTGCTCTTGCCCATGAGCTCGGCCATCATCCGGCGGGGGTCGCCGCCCTTCGCGAGGATGTGGCCGTGGCCGCGGTGGGTCGAGGTGATGACGTCGTCGGGGCGCAGCGCGTGGCAGACGCCGGTGGCCACCGCCTCCTCGCCGACGTACTCATGCGCGGCCCCGGGGATCTCGTTGCGGTTCACCAGCTCCACCACCCGCTGCTCGAAGCGCCGGATCGTCCGCATCGTGCGGTAGAAGCCGACGAGCCGGTCCTGGGTCAGCTCCCCCATCGGGTCCCTCCAACCTGGTCGCCGGTGGTTCGCCGCGACGGCGTGCGGCCACGCCCCCGGATGCGAGCGCGGCGCTTCACGGCGTCAGCGCCTGCGGGCGCCGGGACGTGTTCAATATATTGAACATCTGGTGCAGAAAGACTCTAGGGCGTCTGTGCCGCCCCGTGCAATGCGCCAGATGCACCATTAATATCCGGCAGGCGTACCGGGAGGCCGCCGGCCCCGGCGCATGGAGTGCACGGCGATCGCCATGGGCTGCGCCAGCGCGGCGGTCTCCTCGTCCAGCCCGAACGGCTCGACGCGCAAGCAGGTGCGCGCCGGGACTGCGCAGAGCTGAGCGAGCCCGCCGTGTCTCTCCAGGCCCACCGTCGCGTAGTGGAGGCAGAGGTTCGTCCGGCCGGCCGCGCACTGCGCGCAGGCGCCGCACGAGATCCCGGCGCCGCTCGCCACGACCTGTCCGATCTCGAACCCCTCCACGCCATGCCCGATGGCGACGATGCGCCCCGCGACCTCGTGACCCGGAATCAGCGGGCCGAGGTGCCCGGTGACAGGGTGGCGGGCGTGGATCGGGTACTGGATCGGCCCGCGCAGGTACTCGGTGACGTCCGTGCCGCAGATCCCGGTCGCATGGACCTCGAGGATCAGCTCCCCCGGCGCGAGGGCGGGATCGGGCACGGGTTCGATCCGGATATCCGCCGTGTCGTGGTATACCGCCGCCTTCACGTCGCCTTCCCGGTGCAGATCGCGGCCACGCCCTCCGTGAGGGCCCGCTGCTCGACGGTCAGGGACAGCCCGCTGGCAGTCATCGTCGCTCCTCGCCGGCTACCGGCCGTGTCCGCCCGCTCTACCTTGACGACCTCGGCGCCCATGTCGCCGAGGATCTGCGTGCAGAAGGGCCCGGCGACGTTCTGGGTCAGGTCGGCGACGACGACTCCCTGGACGGGCGGGCGCGGCCGCGGGTCGGATCCCGAGGCGGGCATGGCGGACCGCGACATCGGTGGCGCCCCCGTCGCTCGCGGCGAGTCAGCCGCGCCGCGACTCCGACCTCGCCGATGCCCGCCGCCGGGCGGGGCCCCGCGTGGTCGCTCTCGGCCTCGCCGGGCGGAAGTCGCCAGGGCTCGGGGCCGAGCCGTCGGGCTGGGGATGAGCCGTGAGATCCCGACTGATGCGCTGGGCAGCCTTGAGCATCTTCGGAGCCCAGCGAGGCCGGGTCTGCAGCCCCGGCGATCCGGGCACAGAAATGCAGATCCCGGCGACGATCCGGCCACGCACGATCACGGGAACGGCGATCGCGTAGAGCCCGTCGATGTTCTCGCCGTCGCTGGTGGAGAACCCCCGTCTCCGGACCTCCTCCAACTCGCGCCTCAGCCGGGTCGGGTCCGTGATGGTGTGTGGCGTCATCGCCGGGAGCCCGTCAATCCGCAGGACGGCATCCAGCAGCGACGGCGGGGAGCAGGCCAGGATCAGCTTCCCGATGGCCGTGGCATGAAGCGGGCGCGGCGCGCCGAGCTCGACGTTGACGCGCACGGATTCGGTTCCATCGACCCGGTCGATGTAGATGGCCTTGAGCCCGTTCTGCACGCCGAGATAGACGTTCTCATGGGTCTCGCGCGCGAGCCATTCCAGATGCGGCCGGGCGACCCGGGGCACCTGCAGGTTCGAGACGATGCGGAACGCGAGCTTGACGAGCTCCGGCCCGATCACGATGCCCGCGCGGTCGTGAGCCCGCTCCACGATCCCCAGCTCCAGGAAGTGCCGGAGGATCAACGACAGCGTGCTCTTCGGGATGTCCAGCCGCTGCGCCAGGGCGGCTGCCGTGATCCCCTGGGGCTGGTCGACGAGCGCGGCCAGCAGAGACGCGGTTCGCATGTAGCCACGCCCCGGAACGCGAGCACGGCTCTTCACGGCCTCCGGATCTCCGCGCGTCTCGGGATGTTCAACATGTTGAACTTCGAGTTCATGAAGTAGTATGCGGCGAGGGGGCCGCAGGCGGCCATGCCCCCGATGCATCATTTTCGTCCCGTCAACGCATCACCGCCGTATCCTCGGGCCCGCGGCGGCGCGCGCCGCCAGCGCGTCCCGGCGCTCCCGCGCCAGAAACCCCTTGACGCCCAGCGGCGGCGCCGCGGACAATCGCGGCGAGTTCGTCGAGCCCGAGTGGGGAACCTGCTTCGAGTCCTACGACAACCAGGGAGGGCGAGATGAAATACAACGTCAAGGAAGCGCGATCTCGATGGGGAACGATGGCGAAGGATTACGAGCTCGGGATCGATTTCCATCGCCTCCGGCAGGAGCGCTTCCAGCGGGCCCAGGCGGCCGTGAAGGCGGCGGGGCTGGGGGCCGTCCTGTGCTTCGACATGGACAATATCCGGTACATCACGAGCACGAACATCGGCGAGGCGTTCCGGGATTTCCTGGACCACTACTGCCTCTGCGCCAGGGAGGGCAAGCCCTATCTCTTCGACCCGGCCGTGCCGGCGAAGCGGATCTCCTGTCCCTGGATGGAAGACCGGATGGAGGCCCCGATCAGCGCCCTGAAGGGCGCGCTGCCCCCCGACGCCCATCTGCCGCAGGAGTTCGCCCGACAGATCAAGCGGGTGCTGACGGACTACGGTGTGGCGAAGGAGCCGCTGGGGATCGACATCTGCGAGATCCCCATGCTCCGGGCCCTCGAGAAGGAGGGGATCACGGTCGTGGACGGCACGCAGGCGATGCTGGACGCCCGGGAGATCAAGACGGCCGATGAGATCGAGCTCATGAAGCAGGCCGCCTCCCTGGGCGATGCGGTGCACGACCGCTGTGTCCGGGCCATCCGCCCCGGGGTCAAGGAGAGCGACCTCGTCGCCATGGCGACCTTCGAGTTCCTCAGGCTGGGGGCGGATCGCGTGCCGCTCATCCAGGCGGTCACGGGACCTCGGGGACGGCCCCATCCGCATCTGCCCTCGGATCGGCTGATCCAGGCGGGAGACATGGTGTTCTACGATCCCGTGGTCCAGTTCATGGGCTACAAGACCTGCTACTACCGCACGTTCATCTGCGGGAAGCCCAACCGGTACCAGGAAGAGGCCTATGAGACGGCGTCTGTCTGGCTGAGCCGGGCCCTGGATATCTTCAAGCCCGGGATCACGACGGCGGACGTGGCGGCCGTCTGGCCCAAGGCGGAGGAGTTCGGCTACAGGAATGAAGCCGAGGCGTTCCTGCTGCAATACGCGCATGGGCTCGGGCTGGGGTCCTGGGAGCGCCCGATCATCTCGCGCCGGTTCTCCCTCGACCATCCCCAGACGATCAAGGAGGGGATGGTCTTCGCCGTGGAGACGTGGTGCGGAGCTGCCGACGGGTCCGGCGCCGCCAGGATCGAGGAAGAGATCGTGGTGACCAAGGACGGCTGCGAGCTCATCACCAACTTCCCGAGCGATCACCTCATCTCGTGCGGCATTCCGGGATGCGAGGTGTATGTGGGGTAGGGCTTGCTCCGCCGGGCCGCATCTGATAACGAAGAGGAGAGGACCGGCCAGGCTGCACGCTGTTCCGCGCCGGTCTGAAGGAGGATCCCATGCCCATCGCCTATATTCAGCGAACCCAGGAGCGCTACGCCGCCTACGCGCCCTACAAGTGGGCGATCAACACGGAGGCGCCCTGGACGCCGCTGGCCAAACCGCTCAGGGACTGCCGACTGGCCGTCATCACCTCCGGCGGCTTCTACCTCCCGGGCCAGGAGCCCTTCGTGGACAACGACACCTCGTTCCGGGTGCTCCCGAAGGACGTGAACC
>MGBV01000185.1:0-1803 GCA_001788415.1 Candidatus Rokubacteria bacterium GWC2_70_16
GCGGAAGGCGCCGTCGTTCTTCGGCGTCTCCGGGTCCATGAGATAGGCCAGCGCCATGCACACCGCCGCGCGCATGTTCGGATACGACGAGTTGATGAACCCGGTGACCTGGGGATGCGAGTCGGAGAGGTCCACGGTGAGATCGCTGCCGCGCTTGGTCACCCGGGCGCGGATCCAGATGTCCTCGGCGCCGTGCCCGTCGTCGTCGATGATCGCCTCGCCGCGATACACGCCATCCTTCCAGGCGGCGAAGCAGGCCCGCGCCTGCCGCTCGGCGCCGTCGAGCACGCCCTCCACCGCGGCCAGCGCCAGGGCCTCGCCGTACTCCGCCAGGAGCGCCTGCATCCGTCGCTCGCCCACGCGGGCCGAGCCGATCATGGCCGCGAGGTCCCCGCGGAAGTCGCGGGGGTGGCGCACGTTGGTGGCGATCATCTGGAGCACGTCCTCCCGCACCTGGCCCCGGTCGTAGAGCTTGAGCGGAGGGATGCGGACACCCTCCTGCCAGATCTCGGTGGCGCCGGGATTGTAGGCCCCGTGGGTGGCGCCGCCGATATCGCTCTGATGCGAGCGGTTGACGGCCCAGAAGCGGTGCCGCGGGCCGGCGAAGACGGGGACGAACGCGGTGAGGTCGGGCAGGTGGTTGTTGCCGTGATAGGGGTCGTTGAGGAGATAGACGTCGCCGGGCCCCACCGTGTCCCCGAAGAAGTCGCGCACCGCGCGCACCGCCCAGGGCAGCGCCCCCACGTGGATGGGGACGTGCTCGGCCTGGGCGATGAGCCGCCCGTCGGGGTCCAAGATGGCCGTGGAGAAGTCCCGGCTCGAGTTGAGGATCTGCGAGTACGAGGTCCGCAGCATGGCCTCGCCCATCTCCTCGACGATGGCCTGGAGCCGGTGCTGCACGACGGACACGGTGATCGGATCGGCCCCCTCGCCCACGGCCTCCTCCTCGTCGCTGGTCGGCGGCGTTCGCCCGGTGCTCGATCATACTATCCTGAGCGCGACCCGCATGGAGGGGACGAAGTCCTCGCCCCTGGCGGGGCCGAGACGGACCCGCATCAGGGCCGGTCATGCTAGCATGCCCGTCATGGGGCGCCGCGCGAAGGTCATCCGCCTCCCGGTGGGCCCGCGGCCACCGACGCCCCCGCCGGCGCATGATGCGCCGGCGGTGAGCGGGCTCGTCGAGGTGTGCCGCTGCCGCGATCAGGGCGAGGCGCTCGTCGTCCGCGCGCTGCTGGACAGCGAGGGCATCGCCTCCGTCCTGCGTGGCCACCTCGTCCAGTCGCTCCACCCGTTCAGCGTCGGCGACCAAGCCGAGGTGACCGTGCTCGTCCCGGCGCCGGAGGGGCCCCGGGCGCGGGACATCCTCGGCCCCCCGCGGGGGCGCCCGGAGGGGCGCCGCATCCCTCACCCCCGATCACGCCCCTGACCGCCAGCCGACGACCCCGGCCCGCAGGGACTCAGCCGCACCGCGCCGCATGATCCCGTCACCTCACAGGGGAGGGCATCCGTGAAACCCGCACCGTTCGCGTACCACCGGCCGACCTCTCTGGACGAGGCCTTCGACCTCATCGATCGCTACGGGCCGGAGGGCCGCCTGCTGGCGGGAGGCCAGAGCCTGGTCCCCGCGCTGAACATGCGGCTGGCCACTCCGGCCGCCGTCATCGACATCAACCGCCTGCCCGGGCTGGACGGGATCCGGCTCACCCCCGAGGGCCTCGTCATCGGCGCCCTCTGCCGTCACGTGGCGGTGGAGCGCTCGGCTGTCGTCGCGCGGCATGCCCCGCTGGTGGCGCAGGCCATGCC
>MGBV01000185.1:1809-2140 GCA_001788415.1 Candidatus Rokubacteria bacterium GWC2_70_16
CGGGCATCTGGCGATCCGCGCCCGGGGCACGCTGGGCGGGAGCGTCGCCCTCGCGGACCCCGCCGCGGAGCTGCCGGCATGCCTGGTGGCTCTCGACGCCACCGTGCGCGCGGCCAGCCGGCGCGGCGCGCGCGACATCGGCGCCGCGGCGTTCTTCCGCGGCGTCTACACGACGGCGCTCGAGCCCGGCGAGATCGTCACCGAGGTGGTCATCCCCCAGCCTCCGGAGCGCTGGCGCTCCCATTTCGGGGAGTTGGCCCGGCGGATGGGCGACTATGCCCTGGTGGGGCTGGCTGCTCACGGCCGGGTCGAGGGAGAGGTGCTGCTCGAG
>MGBV01000185.1:2177-25790 GCA_001788415.1 Candidatus Rokubacteria bacterium GWC2_70_16
CATCGCCGAGGCGAGCCGGGCCCTCGATGCCGACCTGGACCCGCCCGCGGATGTGCATGCCTCGGCCGCGCTCCGGCGCCAGCTGGCCCGCGTCCTCCTCGCCCGCGGTCTCCGCGGCCTCATGGAGCGCTGACATGGACTTCTCGGTCGAGATCGCATTGACCGTCAACGGGCTCCCGGTGCGGCGCCGGGTGGAGCCCCGGCAGAGCCTCGCGGACTTCCTGCGCTACGAGCTGGAACTGACGGGCTCGCATCTGGGCTGCGAGCACGGCGCCTGCGGCGCCTGCACCGTGCGGGTCGACGGGACGCCGGTCCGCGGTTGCCTCATGCTCGCCGTCCAGGCCGACGGCAGCCGCGTGGACACCATCGAGGGGATCGCGGCGAGCGGGGAGCTCGGCGATCTCCAGCGCGCCTTCGCCGAGGAGAATGCGCTGCAATGCGGGTTCTGCACCCCGGGGATGCTCCTCACGGCGCAGGAGATCCTGCGCCGGAACCCGCGGGCCGATGATGTCGAGATCCGCGAGGGCCTGTCGGGGAACTACTGCCGGTGCACCGGCTATCACGCCATCGTCCAGGCCGTCCTGAGAGCGGGGGGCGACCGGGGGAAGGGACAGCCATGAGCGCGGAGCCTGCCCGCATCACCGAGGGGGAGAGCTATATCGGCCGGAGCGTCATCCGTCCCCAGACCGCGCGGCTCCTGGCCGGGCGCGGCGTCTTCACCGACGACGTGACACTGCCGCGCATGACGCATGTGGCCTTCGCGCGGAGCCCGCATGCGCATGCCCGCATCGGCGCCATCGACGCCGCCGCCGCGCGCGCGCTGCCGGGGGTCATCGCCGTCGTGACCGGCGAGGAGCTGGCGCGGGTGTGCGACGGCTGGGTGGGCACCCTCGCGCACTTCCAGGGCATGAAGTCGGCGACGCAGCGCGCGCTCGCCATCGGGAAGGCCTCGTGGCAGGGCGAGCCCGTGGTGGCGGTGGTCGCCGAGAGCCGCGCCATCGCCGAGGACGGCGTCGCGCGCGTGGCCGTCGAGTGGGAGCCCCTGCCCGCCGTGACGGACCCGGAAACGGCGCTGGACCCGGCCACGCCCCTCATCCACCCCGAGCTGGGCGACAACCTCGTCTTCAGCCTCGAGCTCAAGGCCGGTGACGTGGAGGAGGCCTTCCGTGAGGCCGACTGCGTCTACGCCGACACCTTCCGCATGGGCCGGCACACGGCCGTGACGCTCGAGCCCCGGACCATCCTCGCCGACTTCGACCCGACGGAGCAGCAGCTGACGGTCTATCACTCCTTCCAGGCGCCCCACATGATGCAGGACATCCTGGCGCGGCACCTGCGCCTGCCCGAGCACCACGTGCGGGTGATCTGCCGGGACGTGGGCGGGAGCTTCGGGCTCAAGGTCCACATCTATCCCGACGAGGTCGCCGCCTGCGCGCTGGCCGTCCTGCTGGGGCGCCCCGTGAAGTTCACCGCCGACCGGGTGGAGTCCTTCGTGAGCGACATCCACGCGCGCGACCATCGGGTGCGGGCCGAGATCGCCGTGAAGCGCGACGGCACCATCCTGGGCATGCGCGTGGACGATCTCACGGGCATCGGCCCCTACTCCGTGTACCCGCGCACCAGCGCCGTCGAGGGCAACCAGACGGTGCGGCTCACGCCGTCGCTCTACCGCTTCCGCCACTACGCGGCCCGGCTCAGCGTGGTGCTGCAGAACAAGACCCCCATGTGCCAGTACCGCGCCGTGGGCCACCCCGTCGCCTTCGCGATCATGGAGGGGATGGTGGATCGCGTGGCCCGCGAGCTCTCGCTCGACCCCGTGGAGGTGAGGCGGCGGAATCTCGTGACCCAGGACATGTACCCCCACACGACGCAGACGGGGTACTTCTTCGAGCGGCTCTCCCTCGAGGAGTGCCTGGACAAGCTCCTGGAGCTGGCCGACTATAGGCGGCTCTGCGCCGAGCGCGACCTACTGCGGGCGCGGGGGATCTACCGCGGGCTCGGCCTCTGCGGCTTCGTGGAGCTCACCACCCCGGGGCCGGCCTTCTATGGCGTCGGCGGCGCCAGGATCTCCTCCCAGGACGGCTGCACCATCAGGCTGGAGCCCTCGGGGACCGTGACCTGCATGACGGGCGTCACCGAGCAGGGGCAGGGCACCGACACGATGATCGCCCAGGTGGTCGCGACGGCTGTAGGGGTCCCCATGGAGCACGTGCGCGTCCTCACCGGCGACACCATGGTCACCCCCTATGGCGGCGGGACCTGGGCCTCCCGGGGAGCCGGCATCGGCGGGGAAGCGGCACTGCAGTCCGGCAAGGCGCTCAAGGAGAACATCCTCAAGGTGGCCGCCGCCATCCTGGGCGGGGAGCCCATGGATCTCGACGTGCGCCGCGGGGCCGTTGTGGACGCCGACACGGGCGAGGTGCGCCTGCCGCTGGCCGAGCTGGGGCGCATCGCCTACTTCCGGCCCGACACCCTGCCCAAGGACTTCCAGTCCGAGCTCACCGTGACCCGGCACTACGTGCCGCGCCACCAGGGCTTCGCCTTCACCAACGGGATCCAGCTCTCCCACGTCGAGGTGGACGTGGAGACGGGCTTCGTGCGCCTCCTCAAGCACTGGGTGGTGGAGGACTGCGGCCGCATCATCAACCCGCGGCTGGTGGACGAGCAGCTGCGCGGCGCCATCGTCCAGGGCATCGGCGCCGCGCTCTGGGAGCACTGCGTGTACGACGACCAGGGGCAGCTCCTCACCGGCACCCTGATGGACTACCTCGTCCCCATGGCCCCCGAGATCCCCGACATCGTGGTGGGCCACGTGGAGACGCCGACGGCCTACGCCGAGGGCGGCTTCAAGGGAGCCGGCGAGGCCGGCACGGCGGGGGCGCCCGGGGCGGTGCTCAATGCCGTCAACGACGCCCTCGCCCCCTTCGGCGCTCGGCTCACCGCTCAGCCCATCACGCCGGGCGACGTCCTCCGCGCCCTCGGCAAGCTCTAAGGACTCCTGCGGATTACCGTTACGCCGGGGCCCGGCAGGCGGGGGCGCTGCCTGGACCTCGCACCCTCGTCACGGCCGATCCGCGGACGTGGTGCAAACGAGAAGGGCGGGCGCGCGCGGCGGGGGAGGGGGCACTCTCCCCGGAACCGTGGCTTCTGCGTGTCGCCGGAGCCGGACACCGCCATCTCGTGGCCCGTTCAGAGCGGGCGCATCGCGTGACGAGGCAGCCCGGACGCGCGTCAGCGGTAGAACGTGTCGGGGTTGGGCTTGTCCTTGGCGTTGAAGGCGCGCCCCATCTCCTTCGCTTCGTCCGTGTGGTAGTAGTTCGCCACGAGGTGGTCGATGGTCATGCGGCTCAGGCCCGTGACGCCGTTGTGGCGGGCGTGGAAGGCGGCCTTGAGCGCGGCCAGCGCCTGCGGCCCGCGCTGCTTCAGCTCCTCGCACAGCGCCTCGGTGCGGGACCGCAACTCGGCGTGCGGCACCACCTCGTTGACCAGGCCCAGCACCTGCGCCTCCTTCGCGCTGTACTTCCTGTTCAGGTACCAGATCTCCCGGGCCCGCTTGCGCCCCACGGCGTCCTCCAGGTACCAGGTGCCGAAGCCCGCGTCGTAGGAGCCCATCATGGGGCCCACCTGGCGGAAGCTCGCCTGCTCGCTGGCCACCGTGAGGTCGCACATGTTCGCGAGCACGTTGCCGCCGCCCACCGCGAAGCCATTGACCATGGCGATCACCGGCACCGGCATCATGTCGATGAGGGTGTAGAGGTCCACCACGGGCGGCACGTTGTGGTAGTGGAGCCTGCCGTCGTTGGGCTCCTTCTCGCCGCCGATGCAGAAGAAGCGGTCGCCGGCGCCCGTCAGGACCACGACGCGCACCTGCGTGTCGTGACGCGCCTCGTTGAGCGCCTGGATCAGCTCGATCACCGTCTGCCGCCGGAAGGTGTTGCCCTTGTCGGGCCGGTTGATGGTGAGCCAGGCGATGTTGCTCTTCACCTCGTACAGCACGTCGGCGTACGCCATGATGAGACCCCCTAGGAGAGTGAGAGGTGGTACAGCCGTGCGGCATTCTGCGTGAGCGCCTCGCCCAGGGCTGCGGGGTCGGCGCCCCGGAGCCGGGCGATGTGCTCGGCGGTGAGCGCGACCCAGGCCGGCTCGTTCCGCCGGCCGCGGTGCGGGTGCGGCGGCAGGTACGGGCAGTCGGTCTCCACCACGAGCCCGTCCTCCGGCACGAAGCGGGCGACCTCCGGCAGGGCGCGCGCGTTCTTGTAGGTCACGGGGCCGGCCAGCGAGATCAGCAGGCCCAGGTCGAGGCAGCGCCTGGCGATCGCCACGTCGCCCGAGAAGCAGTGCATCACGCCGCCGATGTCGCCCGCGCGCTCCTCGGCCAGGATCGCCAGCACCTCGGCGTGGGCCTCCCGGCAGTGGACGACCACGGGCTTGCCCAGCCGCCGGGCGAGCGCGATCTGCCTGCGGAACACGCGCTCCTGCGCGTCGCGGGGCGAGAGATCGCGGAAGAAGTCCAGCCCCATCTCGCCGAGCGCCACCACCTTGGCGGATTCCCGCGCGAGACGCTCCAGCGCGTCGAAGTCGGCCTCGGTGGCCTCGCCAGCGTCGTGGGGGTGGATGCCCACCGTGGCGTACACGTCCGGCTCCCGCGCGGCCAGCGCCACCACCGCAGGGTTGGTGTCGCGATCGGTCCCGATGCTGACCATGGCCCGGACGCCGGCCGCGCGGGCCCGGGCCAGGACCGCGTCCAGGTCTTGCGCGAACTCGGGGAAGTGCAGGTGAGCGTGCGTGTCCACGAGCGCCATGGGCTATCCATCATAGCGCGCGAGGGGTCAGGTCTTGCAATCCCACACGGAGCCCTGGTCCCACTGCTGTTGCGCTCCGAGCGGCACACGATGGCCAGTGACCCGACCCGTATCCCAATGCAAGCCCGCACCCCTCCGATGTCGGAATGCAAGACCTGACCCCGACTCATGGCGTGACGGTGAAGCGGAGGCGGCCGATGAGCTGGCCCGAGGCCGTGATGACGTCCACCGTGTAGCGGCCAGCGAGCGGCGGCGTGAGGTCCGTCCGCCGCGACCATGTCCTGAAGCCCTCGGCGCGGCCGCCCTGCACCGGCGACAGCGGGATGCGCGCCACCACCTGTCCATCGCGCCTCCACACGTGCTCGATGGCCTGGCTGAGCCCGGCCGGGGCATGCACGGCCGTGTAGGCCGCGACGCCGCCCCAGTCCGCGACGGTGGCTGCCGGCACCGGGCCCCGCCGCTCGTCCACGGGCTCGAGCCGCGACACCTCGCGGGCCATCGCCGCGCGTGCCAGGAAGAGCGGGGCCGGCGGCACCAGCGCGCGCCCGGCCCACGCCGCCAGGAGCGCCACCACCGCCAGCGCCGCGGCGCGGGCATGCGCGCGCCGCCACGGAATCTCGCCGCCCCGCCGGAACACCGGCGCCAGCGCCAGGGCCGCCAAGGCGGCGGCGCCCTCGAGGGCCAGGATGGGGCGGACGCGCACCAGCGGCAGCGCCACGTTGAGCGCGGCGAAGACCGCCAGGCCCAGCAGCGCGTGCTTCGCCCACGCGCGCGGCGCCACGCAGGCGCGGTACCACGGGTCCACCGCCGTCAGCAGCGCCCCCGCGGCCACGGCCGCCAGGAACGCGCCGTTGGCCGAGGTGAGCGTGGCGCTGGCATAGTAGGCCGGCAGGACGAAAAGGAGCAGGTTGTGGCAGAGCGTCTGGATCGTGTACTCGAGCGCCTCCAGCGCGAGCTGGCGGCGGCGGGTCTCGGCCGAGACCCGCACCTCGGCGACCACGGCGATGAGGACGCAGAGGAGGAGCAGGTAGCCGACGATCCAGCCCACGTGCGGCAGGCCGCGCCGGAAGACGAGGAGCGTGGCAAGCCCCAGGAGGAGCGAGGCCAGGGAGACGCCCCAGCGCCCGAGCCACGACCGCCCGAGCCACGACGGGATCACGGCGAGCACGATGACGAAGAGACCCCCCCTCACCCCTACCCCCTCCCCCTGCGGGGGCGAGGGAGATTGGGGGAGGCTACTTGACCCGGGAGCCCGGGGGCAGATCCTGGTCCGGCATCAGGAGCGACACGGTGGCCTCCGTGGAGCCGGCGAGGACCATGCCGTTGGACTCGACCCCCATGAGCGTCGCCGGCTCGAGGTTGGCGACGACGACGACTTTGCGGCCCACGAGGCCCTCGGGCGCGTAGTGCTCGGCGATGCCGGCCACCAGCGTCCGCGTCTCCTCGCCCAGCTTCACCGTGAGCTTGAGCAGCTTCCTCGACCTGGCGACCTTCTCCGCCGCCACCACCTCCGCCACGCGCAGGTCCACCTTCTTGAAGTCGTCGAGCGTGATCCTCTGGGGAGAGGTGCCGGCGCCGGCCGCGCCGCCGGCCGGCGGCGCCACGCTCGTCTTCACCTCGACGCGCGGGAACAGCCCCGGAGCCTTCTGCACCCGGGTGCCGGCGGCGAGCCGCCCCCACTGGAGATCGTCGAGGCGGGGCGCCGGGGCGCCCAGCGCAGCGCGGATCTTCCCGGCCGCGGCGGGCAGGAAGGGGTCCAGCAGGATCCCGAGGCAGCGGAGCGACTCGCCCAGCGCGTGGAGCACGGTGCCGAGCCGCTGGGCCTGGCCGGCCTCCTTCGCGAGTGTCCACGGGGCTGCCGCGTCCACGTAGCGGTTGACGCGCCCGATGAACTCCCAGATGGCCCCCAGCGCCCGCTGGAAGGCGAACTCCTCCATGGCCTCGTCCACCTCCAGCCTCACGCGCTCGAGCGTCTCGCGCAGGGAGGCCTCCTCGGCGCCCTCCGGCCCCGGCGCGGGCACGGCGCCCCCGCCGAAGTTGACGATGAGCGTGGTGGCCCGGCTCACGAGGTTGCCGAGGTCGTTGGCAAGATCGGCGTTGAGCCGTCCCACCAGCGCCTCCTCGCTGAAGGAGGCGTCCAGTCCGAAGGCCATCTCCCGCAGCAGGAAGTAGCGGAAGGCGTCGTGGCCGTACTTGTCGGTGAGGGCGAAGGCCTCCACCACGTTGCCGACGGACTTGGACATCTTCCCGCCGCCCAGCGACCAGTAGCCGTGCACGTTGAGCCGCCGGTAGAGCGGCATGCCCGCGGCCTTGAGCATAGTGGGCCAGTAGACGCCGTGGGGCTTGAGGATGTCCTTGCCGATGAGGTGCTCGCAGTGCGGCCAGAGCTCCCGGTAGCGATCGCCCTCCGGGTAGCCCAGCGCCGAGCAGTAGTTGATCAGCGCGTCGAACCACACGTAGGTCACGTACCGGTCGTCGAAGGGCAGCGGGATTCCCCACTCGAGCCGCGACCGCGGCCGGCTGATGGACAGGTCCTGCAGCGGCTCGCGGAGGAAGCCCAGCACCTCGTTGCGGTAGCGCTCGGGCCGGATGAAGTCGGGATGCTCCTCGAGGTGCCGGATCAGCCAGGCCTGGTACTTCGACATGCGGAAGAAGTAGTTCTGCTCCTTGATGAACGTCAGCGGCGTCTGGTGATCCGGGCACGTGCCCTGGACGATCTCCTTGTCGGTGTAGAAGCGCTCGCAGCCGAAGCAGTAGTTGCCGCCGTACTCGCCGAAGTAGATCTCTCCCGCGTCGTACAGCGTCTGGAGGATGCGCTGCACCACCGCGCGGTGGCGGCCCTCCGTCGTGCGGATGAAGTCGTCGTTGCTGATGCCCAGGCGCCGCCAGGTGTCGCGGAAGGCCGCCGAGATCTCGTCGGCGTAGGCCTGGGGCGACACGCCCGCCCGCGCGGCGGCTTGCGCGATCTTGTCGCCGTGCTCGTCGGTGCCGGTGAGGAAGTACACGCGGTCCCCGCGCAGCCGGCGGTAGCGGCACATGGCATCAGCCATGATCGTCGTGCACGCGTGCCCCAGGTGCGGGCGCGCGTTCACGTAGTAGATGGGCGTCGTGAGGTAGAACGTGCGCTGGGTCATGGGAGGGTCAGCGCCTCGAAAGTTACACAGTTGCCGCACGCCCGTCAAGCGCCGGGGCCGGGCGCGCCACGACGAGCAGTTCGCCGCGATCACCAGGCACCTCACTGCCCTCACCCGGCGCCTCGATGGGCTGAACGAGCACATGGACGAGCGCTTCCGGGAGGTGCTCGGCCAGACTGACGGGTTCCCCCGACAGGCTACGAGCCGGGCGGCGGGGGCGGGTTCCTCGTGAGGACGAGAAGGCCGGTGTCGGCGGCGAAGCGAACCAGCTCGGCACGCGTCCTGAGCCCGAGCTTGTCGGACAGCCGGGCGCGGTAGGTCTCCACGGTCTTGATGCTGAGCGCCAGTCGCTGGGCCACCTCCCGGTTGGTGTGGCCCCGCGCCACCAGCTCCAGCACCTGGCGCTCGCGCTCGCTCAGCCGCTCGGCGGCCCTCTCGCCCGCCGCCGCGGCCCCGCTCGGGCCAGCCGCCAGCGCATGCGCGACGAAGGTGCGCCCCCGCGCCACCGCGCGGATCGCGGCGAGCAGCTCGGGGCCCTCCATGTCTTTCGTGACAGAGCCCGCGGCGCCGGCATCGAGCGCCGCGCGCGCGTAGGTGGCATCGTCGTGCACCGTGAGGACCAGCACCCGCGTCCCCGGGCTCGCCTCGCGCACCTGCTGGATGGCGGCGATGCCGCTCATGCCCGGCATGCTCAGATCGAGGAGGGCCAGCTCGGGCAAGGTCTCGCCGGCCTGGCGGATCGCCTCGGGGCCGTCGGCGGCCTCGGCCACGACTTCCATGCCGGGCTGCGAGTGGATGAGCGCCCTGAGCCCCGCTCTCAGCACGGCGTGATCGTCAGCGAGCAGGATCCGTATCTTCGCCACGGGCGTCCTCCTCGGAGAGCAATCGGGGCTTGCCCGTACCTAGGTTGATGTTTGTAGGGGCATTCTGGGTGCGCCTGGCCCCCCAGCATCCCCCTCATGGATCTGGCTCTCCAGATCGCCAGTAAGATAGCAATCTTGCAGCCGTTGCGCCAGCGTTCCGTAGAATATCGTAAGGGCTTGATCTTTCGTGCTTTGCCGCGGAGTCGGGTTTCCCAGGATGCGCGGACGTGCACAGAGCCGTGTGCACCCTGCACATGGAGGAGGGCGGGCTACGGCTTGATGTGCGGCCGCCCCTGCCAGCTGATCTGCTCGATCGGGACCTCGGCCTCGGTGCCGTCCTGGAAGCCCACCACCACCGACTGCTTGAGGACGCGCAGCGACTTGACCTTGCCCGTCATGCAGCCGCCGCCCCCGCACTCGGCCTGGCACGTGGTGCCGGCCTTGGGCAGGCGGTGGCGGAGCTCGTCGTAGGTGGAGAACTCGTAGAGGAGGCAGCACTTGAGCCGGCCGCAGTTGCCCAGCAGCCGCCCGTCGGTGAGCGGCATGTCCTGGGTCTTGGCCATCTTCACCGAGATTGGATCGAACTTCCTGAGGTGCGAGGCGCAGCAGAGCTGGCGGCCGCAGGGGCCGATGCCGTCCATGAGCTTGGTGGTGTCGCGGGCCCCGATCTGCTTCATCTCGATCCGCGCGTGGAACTCGTGGGCGAGGTCGCGCACGAGATCGCGGAAGTCCACGCGCTCCTCGGAGGCGAAGGACACCGTGACGCGCCGGCCCGAGGCCTCGATGGCCACGTCCACCACCTTCATGTGGAGCCCCTTGACGCGGGCCATGCGCTGGCAGGTTTCGACGGCTCCGACCTCGCGCCCGCGCCGCGCGCGCCACTCGCTCACCTCGGCCTCGGTGGCGCGCCTCACCACCTTGCGGTAGAGCCGGTCGCGCCGGAATTCCGGCAGCGGGCGCCGCGAGCGGCGGATCTCGCCCACGGTGGTGCCGTTGGCCCCTTCCACCACGCAGAAGTCGCCCACGTGGAGGTCCGGGTCCGCGGTGAGGTAGTCCTCGGCCTGGAGCGGCTCGCGCAGCCTGACGCCGATCAGATAGGCGGCCTCCCGCTCGGCGGGCGGCGCCGTCTCAGTCAACTCGCTCATGCGTCACCTATGCGGTCCCCGGCGCCAGCCGGCTCAGGAGCACCTCCACCGTGAGCCGCGGCGACACGTGACCCTGAAGCGCCTGCCAGGCCTCCCGGCAGGCGCGAAGCCCCTCGACGATCTCCTCGAGCGAGAGCGCGGCGGCGCGCTCGGCCAAGAGCTCCGCCCGGTGGCGGAACACGGTGAGATCCTCTCCGGCGCCAGCCCGGGTGCAGAGGAGGTCCCGGTACCAGAGCCACCAGGTCTCCACCACGGACTCGGCCATGTCGCGGTCGCGACCCACCGCCTCGCCGCTCTTGAGGATGGCCTCGCCCCCGCGGGCCCGGGCGTCCTGGAGCCAGCCGAGCGCCTGCGTGCGCGCCTCGCCGGCGCCGCCGGGGAGCAACGCGAGGCTCCCCTCGGGAATGGCGGGGAGGAAGCGCAACACCTGGCAGCGCGACAGCACCGTGGCCGGCAGCGCCCGGAGCTGGGCCAGGATCAGGATGATCACCGTGTGCGCGGGCGGCTCCTCGAGCGTCTTGAGGAAGGCCTGCGGTGTCGCCGCGGTCATCCGATCGGCCTCGTCCACGATGAAGACCTTCACCGGCGCCTCGGCGGGATGGAGCGCCGCCAGTCGCTCCAGCTCACGGATGCTCTCGATCCTCACCGCCAGCGGCCCCTTCGGCTTGTCCTCGGGCGGGGTCGGAGCGACAAGCCGCACGTCGGGGTGCGCGCCCCGCCCGACGCGCTCGGCGGCGCGCCCGCCCGCGGGAGCGACGAGCGCCCGGGCCAGGGCGAGCGCCGTCGTCCTGCGCCCGGAGCCCGCGGGGCCCACGAAGGCATAGGCGTGGGCCACGTGCCCCGTGGCGAGCGCCCGACGGAGCAGCGCGACGGCGGCGTCCTGGCCCGTGATGTCCGCGAAGGCATCGCGCATGGGACCCTCAGCGGGGCCGGCTGCCCTCGAGCCGACCCAGACGGGCCTCCACGACCCGCGCGATCTCGGCGTGCAGCGCCTCCGGGCCCCGGTCGGCGGTGAACACCATCACGCGATTCTTCTCGGCCCGCGCGATCTCCAGATACCCCTCGCGCACGCGCTGGTGGAAGCCGAGGTCCATCCGCTCGAAGGCGTCGAGCCGCCGGCCGCTGAGCCGGCGCATGCCGGCGCCGGGCTCCAGATCCAGCACCAGGGTGAGGTCCGGGAGCACGCCGCCCGTGGCCAGCGCGTTCAGGTCGCGGATGGTCTGCAGATCCAGCCCCTGCGCGTAGCCCTGGTAGGCCAGCGTGGCGTCGGCGTAGCGGTCGGAGAGGACCACGGCGCCCTGGGCCAGCGCCGGGCGGATGACCTGGGCCACGTGCTGCTGTCGGGCCGCCATGAAGAGGAAGACCTGGGCGAGCGGGGTCGGCGGGGTGCCCTCCTCCTCGAAGAGGGCGCGGATGGCCATGCCGAGCGCGGTGCCGTCGGGCTCGCTGGTCGGCACCACGTGCCGGCCCAGGCGCTGGAGATGCTCGGCGAGCCTTGCGCACTGGGTGGTCTTGCCCGATCCCTCGACCCCCTCGAAGGTGATGAGCGCGCCGCGCATGGCCTCACTCTAACACGCGGAGGAACGGGCATCGGGAGGAGCGAGGAGCGCCAGGGAGCGGCAGGCGGCCGGGAACTGCGACGAGCCGCGACGGACTACCGGGGAGCTTCGGGCAGACTGCCTTCGGCTGGACGGGAGGCCCCTGGGAAATGGCCCGGCCGGCCGCGCCGCTCGACGCAGCGGCGTTCCAGCGGCCTCGTGACGACCCAGCGCTCGCGCCGCTGGCCGAGCCGGCGATCAACGATCACGCCCACATCCTCGCCCGAGAGCTCGTGAGTGAGCTCGTCGTACACCTCGGGCAGGTCGGGCGGCACCACGACCAGGAATCGCGCCATCAGTCCCTCCGTTCTCCGCGCTGCCACCATCGCCCGCGCGTCACGCACACCATATGACCCCCGTCATATCCCGCGCAATAGAGCAGACGCCGCGCCGGGCCTGCTCTGGCGAGCGCGGCGCGCACTAGCGCAAACGCACCGTGGACCTCGGGAGACGGAGCCTCCCGCGCGCTACGGCAGCGGGACCGGCGGCCGGGGGGTCTGCGAGAAGTCGAAGGCCTCGAGCGGGGCGGCGAGGCCCTCCCCGGGGCCTCAGAGGCCGTGGAGCGGGAAGATCTTCTCGTGGATCGCCCGCACCTGGCGCCTGGCGTACTCCTCGGCCCAGCGCCGCGTCTCCGCCGGCAGCTCCGCGGGAGGATCCCAGAGCGCCAGCGTCTCGAGCCCGAGACGCGTCATCTCCGCATGCGACGGCGCGGGCAGCTCCGGCGGGAGCGTGACTCCGTTCATCGCCGCCCAGGCGGCCGTCCAGGCCCGCGCCACGTTGACCAGGTCATAGCCGCCTCCGCCGAGGGCGACCACGCGCGGCCCCAGCTCGAGGAGCCGCGTGACGGCGCGCGTGAAGCCCTGGATGGACAGGCTCAGGTGGGTGAGGGGGTCGGTCCGGTGGGAGTCGATGCCGAGCTGGAGCACCAGCACGTCGGGCCGGAAGGCGGCGAGCAGCGGCGGCACCACCGCCTCGAAGGCGGGCTCGTAGACCTGGTCGTCGGTGAAGGGCTGCAGCGGCAGGTTCACCGAGAAGCCGAGCCCTGGCCCCTCGCCCAGCTCCTCCACGAATCCCGTGCCGGGGAAGAGCCGGTCGCCGCGCTCGTGGGTGGAGATGGTCAGCACGTTCGGGTCGGCGTAGAAGGCGAACTGCACGCCGTCGCCGTGGTGGGCGTCGATGTCCACGTAGGCCACCCGCAGGCCGCGCTGGCGGAGCGCCAGAATGGCCAGCACGGCGTCGTTGACGTAGCAGAAGCCGCTGGCCCGGTCGGGCATGGCGTGGTGGAGCCCGCCCGCGAAGTGAAAGGCGCGGTCCACCTCGCCCTCGCCCACGAGCGTCGCGGCCAGCAGCGACCCGCCCGCCACGAGCTGAGCGGCCTCCCAGAGCCCCGGGAAGATCGGGTTGTCGCCGGGGCCCAGCCCGAAGCGCGCCGCATGCGGCACCCAGTCGCCCGCGCTCGCGGCGCGGAGGGTCTCGATGTACTCGCGCCCGTGGAAGCGCCCCACGGCCTCGACGCCGGCGGGTTCGGGGGCGAGGACCTTCGCGCGTTGAAGCGCGGTGAGGCCGTAGCCCTCCATGAGGCGCCAGGTGAGGCCGAGGCGCTCCATGCGCAGCGGGTGCTCGGGCCCGTAGTCGAAGCGGCGCCACTCGTCCGAGTAGATCACCGCGGTCTTCATGGCTTGGCGCGCCTCGTCCAGTGTCCGGACCTGCCGCCCGACTTCTCCACGAGGCACAGGTCGGTGAGCACCACCCCGCGGTCCACGGCCTTGACCATGTCGTACACGGTGAGGCCGGCCACGGCGGCCGCGGTGAGCGCCTCCATCTCGACGCCGGTCTTGTCCACCGTGCGCACCCGCGCCTCGATGGTGATGGAGGATCGCCGGGCGTCGAGGGTGAAGCTCACCTCCGCGCCGGTGATCCTGAGGGGGTGGCAGAGAGGGATGAGGTCGGGCGTGCGCTTGGCGGCCAGGATCCCGGCGGTGCGCGCCACGCCCAGGACGTCGCCCTTCGCCATCTGCCCGGCGCGGACGGCGGCCAGCGTGGCAGGGCGCACCTTGAGGGTGACCCGGGCGACGGCCTCGCGGACGGTCTCGGCCTTGGCCGAGACGTCCACCATCCGCGCCTCCCCCGCCGGGGTGAGGTGGGAGAGGCCGCGAAAGCCGGGCCTCGCCCGGGAGGAGCGCATGGAAGGGGTTGCTCGGCGGGTCCCGTCAGGCGTGCGCGCCGGCCCGCGCCTGGCGCACGATGACCTCCATCCTGTCCTTCGCGATCAACTTGAGCTTCTTCAGCTCGCTGACCCGCCACTGCTGGTCCGCCGAGAGGAACCCGCGGCTGTTGAGCGTCGCCAGCTCCTCTTCGTATTTCCTGTGCTCCTCGCGCAGCTTCCGGAACTCGTGATTCTCGGCGGCCAGACGCTCGATCAGGGGCTCCGAGTCAGCCATGCGGGAACCTCCTTGGAACGGGGTTCGAGACGACCAAGCGACCTTTCTAGCTACGCTTATACCCCCGGAGATTCCGGGGCGTCAAGGCTTGGCTGAGGCGGCGTCAGGCCTTGCGCGAGCGGAGCAGATGCGGGGCCGTGGCCTTGAACTGTGCGGTGACCGCCACGCCCTCGACGAGACGCAAGTCCTCCACGGAGCGGTGGGTCACGAGCGCCGCCAGCGGGAAACCGCAGTCAATGATGACGCGCACATGGGGACCGGCGGGGATCAGCCGCGTCACGGTCCCGGGCAGCCGGTTCCTGGCGCTCGATGACCCCGCGGCAGGCGCGCCGGCGGCCAGGGTCACGTCCTCGGGGCGCAGGCAGAGCCTTACCCACTCGCCGGGCTCCGCAGGCTGCGCCACCTCGATGGTCCGGGGACCCGCCTCCAGCAGCGACAGCTCGCCATCGCGCCCGATCACGGGGCAGTGCAGGATCGTCTCCACGCCGACGAAGCGCGCCACCTCCTCGGAGGCCGGGGCGCGGAAGACCTGGGCCGTCTCGTCCACCTGGAGCAGCCGGCCGCCCATGAGGACGGCCACGCGGTCGCCCAGGGCGAGGGCCTCCCCCCGATCATGGGTCACGAGCACCGTGGTGATCCCCTCGGCGCGGAGGATCGCGCCCAGGTCCTCCATGAGCCCCTCGCGCGTCGGCTGGTCGAGCGCCGCGAACGGCTCGTCCAGGAGGAGCAGCTCCGGGTCCAGCACGAGCGCCCGGGCCAGCGCCACGCGCTGGGCCTCGCCGCCCGAGAGCGTCCTGGCCCGCCGCGCCGCCAGAGGGGCGATGCCGAAGCGCTGGAGCCAGCGCGCCACTCGCGGGCGCGCCGCCGTCGCCTCGACCCCGCGGAAGCGCAAGCCCACCTCCACGTTGTCCCGGACGCTGGCGTCCACGAGGAGCGGCTCCTGGAAGACGCTCGCCATCCGGCGCCTCACCGCGAGCCCGCGCTGCGCCGTCACCGGCTCGCCCCGGAAACGCACCTCCCCGGCGGTCGGCGCCTGCAGCAGCCCGATCACGCGGAGCAGCGTGGACTTGCCCGCGCCGTTGGGACCGATCGCCACCAGGATCTCGCCGGGCGCCACCGCCAGGGAGGGCACCTCCAGCACCGTGCGCCCGCCGTGCGCCACCATCACCCCCGAGCACTCGATGACGGCGGTCATGCCTGCGGCAGCACGTGGATCGAACCGCGGTGCATGGAGATCGCCCAGCGGTGGTCGCGCCCGATCTCGAGCATCTCGTGCACGAGCCGCGGCACCTCGATCTCGAGATCGTGGCTCTCGCGCGCGTGGGGCGCGGCCCCGTCCACCGCGAAGTAGAGGGTCCACGTGGTCCCCTGATCCACCTGCGCGACGACGCGCCCCTCCATCCGGTTCATGTAGTGGGTGGGGTCCGGCGCCTGGCGGTCCTTCCTGATGAGGCGCACGTACTCGGGCCGGATGAAGAAGACCACGCGCGTGCCGGGGGGCGGCAGCCAGCCGCGCGCGGGCGAGTTGATGGCCTCGAGATCGTGGCCACGCCAGCGGAGCTGGATGATCTCGGGCGTGGCCTTGAGCACGGTCCCCTCGAGGATGTTGCGCACGCCCAGGAGCCTCGCCACCTGTTCCGAGGCTGGGCGCGAGAGCAGATCGGACTTGGGCGCCGCCTGCACCACGCGCCCCTGGTCGTAGATGACGATACGGTCGGCGAGCTGGAAGGCCTCGGCGAGGTCGTGGGTGACGAGCACCGTGGGCACGCCCCACTCGCCCACGATCTGCATGAGGTCTTCTCTCAGCTGGCGCCTCAGGGGAGCGTCCAGCGCCGAGAGGGGCTCGTCGAGGAGGAGGAGCCCCGGGTCCCCCGCCAGCGCGCGTGCCAGTGCCACGCGCTGCTGCTGGCCGCCGGACAGCTCGCGCGGATGCCGCCGCGCCTGGCCGCCGAGACCGAGGCGCTCCATCACCTCGGCGACGCGGCGGCGCCGCGCCTCCTGCGCCAGCGTGCGCAGGCCATAGCCCACGTTGTCCTCCACGCTGAGATGGGGGAAGAGCGCGTAGCCCTGGAAGACGTAGCCGAGATGGCGCTCCTGCGGGCGCACGTTGACGCCGCGCGCGCCGTCGAAGAAGACTCGGCCGCCGACCACGATGCGCCCTGCATCCGGGCGCACCAGCCCGGCCAGCGCCTGGAGCGTGAGCGTCTTGCCCGCGCCCGAGGGGCCGAAGAGGGCCACGACCTTCTCGTGCGCCTCCCACGCGACATCGAGCGAGAAGCCGGGAAGCGCCTTCCTGATCGCCAGCGACAGCATGGTCTCCTAGAAGCGCAGCCGGGCGAGGCGACCGAGGCCCATCAGGAGCGCCGTGACGCCGGCCACCGCCAGCAGCGCGAGCGCATTGGCCTCGGCCATGCGGTTGGACTGGACATGGTCGTAGATGGCGAGCGGCAGCGTCTGGGTGAGCCCCGGGATGTTTCCCGCCACCATCAAGGTGATGCCGAAGTCTCCCAGCGCCCGGCAGAAGGCGAGCACCGTGCCGGCCACCACCGAGCGCCAGGCCAGCGGCAGGGTGATGGACCAGAAGATCCCCCACTCGGAGCGGCCGAGCGTGCGCGCCGCCTGCTCGAGCCTGGCGTCCACCGACTCGAAGCCGGCCTGCGCGGCCTTGACGAGGAGCGCGACGGAGCCCACGCAGGCGGCCAGCACGGCGGCGCGCCAGGTGAAGGCCAGCTCGACGCCGAGAGCGCCCAGCGCGCGGCCCACCGGCCCCTGGCTCGCGATGAGGAGCAGGAGGTAGTAGCCCAGCACCGTGGGCGGCAACACCAGCGGCAGCACCACGGCCGCCTCCACCAGATCCCGCCCCGGGAAGCGCTGCCGCGCCAAGAGCCAGGCCAGCGGCAGCCCGCCGGCGAGCGTGAGGAGCGTTGCCAGCAGCGCCACGCGCAGCGACAGCCAGACCGGGAACAACTCGGGCACGGCTCAGAACTCTCCCGGGACGAGGAAGCCGTAGCGCTTCATGATGGGCCGGCCCTCGGCCCCCTGGACGAGCTGGAGGAGGGCCAGTCCCAGCTCCGGCCGCCCGCTGCGCCGGAGGACGGCGGCCATCTGGTCGAGGGGCCGGTGGAGCCGCGGATCCACAGCCACCGCCGCCACCTCGGCGACGGAGGCGATGGACAGCGCGACGATGGCCGCCTCCACAGCGCCCGCCTGCACGAACTGGAGCGTGTGGCGGATGTTCTCACCGTAGACGAGCCGGGGCCGCAGCCGCTCCCAGAGCGCGAGCGCCTGGAGCGCCTCCTTCGCGGCGCGCCCGTACGGGGCATGCTCCGGATTGGCGATGGCGATGCGCCGCACCTCGGGCCGCTCGAGGTCGCGGAGATCCCTGAGGGCGAGCCCCGCCCGCTTCGACACGGCGAGCGCCAGGCGCCCCTGGGCATAGAGCGACCGCGTCTCGGGAATGATCGCGCCTGCCCGGGCGAGGTCGTCTACCAGCGCGCGGTCGGCGGAGAAGAAGACGTCGGCCGGCGCCCCGTGCTCGATCTGACGGGCGAGCGTGCCGCTGGACCCGAGGACCAGCGTCACCCGCGCCCCGCTCCGCTGCTCGAAGAGCGGCACCAGCTCCCCGAAGGCGAACACCAGATCGGCGGCCGCGAACACGGTGATCGCTGGCCTGGCCGGCTGGGCCGCCGCCGCGTCCGGGAGCCAGGGCAGGGCGCACAGCACGGCTGCGGCGGCGAGGGCCCACACTCTCCACATGCTGGTCTCGATTGTGCGGGGCGGCACCGGCCGCGTCAACCGCGCGTGCGCTGCTGGACCCAGGTCAGCGCCCAGTTCACGAGGAACGTGAGGAGGAGCAGGATCACGGACAGTGCGATGGCGACGTCGAAGGACCCCTTGGAGGTCTCGAGCACCGTGGCGGTGGTGAGCACGCGTGTGGAGCCCCTGATGTTGCCGCCCACCATGAGGGAGGCCCCCACCTCCGAGATCACGCCGCCGAAGCCGGCCATCACGGCCGCCAGCATGGGCAGCCGCGCCTCCCGGAGCAGCGCCCCGACCATCTGCGGGCGCGAGGCGCCGAGCGCCAGCATTTGCAGCCGGAACTGCGCGGGCACCTGCTGGACGGCGGCCAGCGTCAGGCCCGTCACGATGGGCGCGGCGATCACCATCTGGGCCAGCACCATGGCCGGTGGCGTGTAGAGCATCTCGAGGAACCCCAGCGCCCCTCCCCGCCAGAGGAGGATCGTCACCACGAGGCCGACGACCACAGGCGGCAGCCCCATGCCCGTGTTCACGAGGCTCACGGCAAGCGCGCGTCCCGGGAAGCGCGCCAGCGCCAGGAGCGTCCCCAGCGGGATGCCGATCACGAGCGACAGCAGGGTCGCGCTCCCGGAGATCTGGAGCGAGAGCAGCGTGATCTGCCACACCTCCGGATCGCCCGTCGCGAGGAGGCGCAGCGCCTCGAGCGCGCCCTGGAAGAACAGGCTCACGGTCGCGCCTCGGCCTCGGGCTTGCCGGCGGCGGGCATGAAGAGCGGGTGACCGTGCCGGTCGGCGCCGAAGGCGCGGATCACCGCCTGCGCCTCGGGAGCCAGCATGAAGTCGGCGAAGGCGCGCCCGCCGGCGGCGTTGACGCGCGGACCGGCCCCGGGGCTCACCTCCAGCACCGAGTAGAGGTTCAGGAGCCGCCGATCCCCTTCCACCAGCACGGGCGGCGCGACGCGCTGGCGCAGGGCGACATGGGTGGCGCGGTCGGCGAGCGTGTAGGCACCGCGCTCCCGGGCGATGCCGAGCGTCTGCGCCATGCCCTGGCCGGATTCGATGTACCACGGCCCCCGGGGCTCCACCCCCGCCTCCTTCCACAGCGCGATCTCGAGGGCGTGGGTGCCCGAACGGTCGCCCCGGGAGACGAAGCGCGCGCGGGCCGCCGCGATCCGCTTCATGGCCTCGATCGCGCTGGCGAGGCCCCGGATCCCGGCCGGATCGCCCTCCGGGCCGACGAGCACGAAGTCGTTGGCCATGACGAGACGCCGGCGGAGGAGCAGCCCCTCGGCCTCGTACTTCTTCTCGAGGGCGGGGGCATGCGCCAGCACCACATCGGCCTCACCGCGAGAGGCCAGCGCCAGCGCCTGTCCCGTCCCCACCGCGATGCTCTTCACCGTGTGGCCGCTCCGCTTCTCGAAGAGCGGCACGAGGACGTCCAGGAGCCCCGAGTCCTGGAGGCTCGTGGTGGTGGCCAGGATGACGGTGGTGGCGCCCGCCGCCCCCTGTCCCACGAGCCCGGGCAGCAGAGCGGCAGCCAGGAGGATGCCACCCGCGAGCGCCCGCACCCCCCAGGCCAGCGCGGCCACGAGCCTCAGGCCGGGGTGAGAACGCGGCCGGCCGGGACGGCGTTGAAGCGGGGCCCGTCCACCACCACCTGGCCGTTCACCACGACGTAGGGGATGCCGGTCGGATGGCGGTGGGGGTCGGCATAGGTCGCCTCGTCCCTGACTGTCGCCGCGTCGAAGAGCGCCAGGTCGGCGGCGAAGCCCCGGCGCACGAGGCCGCGGTCCTTGAACCTGAGCTTGGCGGCCGGCATGCCGGTCATCTTGTGGACGGCCGTCTCCAGCGAGACGACAGGCTCCTCGCGGCAGTAGCGGCCCAGCACCCGCGGGAAGGTGCCGTACATGCGCGGGTGAGGCTTGCCGGGATGCGGCCCCGGTCCCGCCGAGAGCCCGATGGAGTCCGAACCCACCATGACGTGGGGATGGGCCAGGGCCTTCTTCACATTGTCCTCGCTCTGGCTGAAGATCACCATGGAGACGCTGGCCCGCTCGGCCAGGAGCAGGTCGAGCATCGCCTCGGCCGGAGGCGTGCCGGCCTGCCGCGCCAGCGCGGCGAGGCTCATCCCCTCGAGCTCCGCGCGCGGGCAGGTGGCGATGACGATCTCGTCCCAGCCCGTGGCGCCGGAGAACGTGAGCCAGCGCTCGCCGTCCACCAGGCACTCCGCCACGGCGCGCCGGCGCGCTGCGGGATCGGCCAGCCGCTCGAGGAGGCGCGCGACGCCGCCGTCGTGCATCCAGGCGGGCAGGAGGTTGTCCATCTTCGTGCTGCCGGCGGTGTAGGGATAGACGTCGGCCGTCACCTCCACGCCGCGGGCCCGCGCGGCCTCGATGAGGCCGAGCGCCCGATCCATGAGGCCCCAGTTCTCGCGGCCGGCCGCCTTGATGTGGGCGATCTGCACGGGCACCCCGCCCTCCTCGCCGATCCGGATCGCCTCGGCGATGGAGTCCTCAAGCATCGCCGCCTCGCCCCGGATGTGGGAGAAGTAGAGCCCCCCGCGCCGGGCCATGCTCCGCGCCAGCCTGATCAGCTCCTCGGTGGAGGCGTAGAGGCTCGGCGGGTACACCAGCCCCGTGGAGAAGCCGAAGGCCCCGGCCTCCAGCGCCTCGGCCAGGTGCCGCTCCATGGCCGCCTCCTCGGCCGGGGTGGGCGGGCGGTTGTCGGGACCCACGGTGGCCAGTCGCAGCGCGCCCTGCCCCGCGAACTGGACGATGTTCACCGAGGGCCCCAGCCGCCTCAGGTGGTCGAGGTACTCGCCGAAGCTCTCCCAGGCGATGGGCAGCTGGGAGCCCGTGCCCCCCGCCCACGCGCGCACCAGCTCGGCCCGCCCGGGCGCCACCGGGGCCGGCGAGAAGGAGCACATCCCCACCACCTCGGTGGTGACGCCCTGGCGCACCTTGGACTCGGCCGCGGGGCAGGCGTGGTAGAAGAGGTCGGAGTGCGAGTGGATGTCGATGAAGCCGGGCGCCACCATGAGGCCGGTGGCGTCGATGACCCGCGCCGCCTCGCCGGCGAGCCCGGCGCCAACCGCGGCGATGCGCTCGCCCTCCACCGCCACGTCTTTGCTCTCGCCGGGGGCGCCGCTGCCGTCCACCACCGTGCCGCCGCGGATCAGGAGCGACCAGGCCATGGCTACTGGGCCGTCTCGATGATCTTCACGGTCTTCATCTTGTCCCCCTTCCGGATCTTGTCCACGACCTCCATGCCCGAGGTGACGAGGCCGAACACGGTGTACTTGCCGTCGAGGAAGGGCTGCGGGGCGAAGCAGATGTAGAACTGGCTGCCCGCCGAGTCCACGAGCTGCGAGCGCGCCATGGCCACGGTGCCGCGCACGTGGGGCTGCTTGTTGAACTCCGCCTTGATCATGTAGCCGGGACCGCCGGTGCCGTCCCCCTTGGGGTCGCCCCCCTGGACGACGAAGCCCGGCTCCACGCGGTGGAAGGCGAGCCCGTCGTAGAAGCCCTTCTTCGCCAGCGTGACGAAGTTCTCCACCGTCTTCGGCGCGTCCTTCGGGAAGAAGTCCAGCCTGATCTCCCCTCCCTTCTCCATGGTGATGACCGCGGACTGCTTCACCCTCTTGCCTCCTTGTTGGGCCTCGGCTGCGGGGAACGCGAGCCCCTGCACCGCCAGCAACAGAGCCGAGCCCGTGACGAGGGCGAGGAGTCGGAACCGCATCGGTGGGCCTCCTTGAATTGGGATGCGCCATTATGCCAGAGGCCGCGCGGGCGCCACAAGCCGTGCTACAGTGAGGACATGCCGCAGCGCCCCGACATCCGCAACGTCGCCATCATCGCCCATGTGGACCACGGCAAGACCACGCTGGTGGACGCCATGCTCTGGCAGTCCGGCATCTTCCGCGCCAACGAGCACGTGGTGGAGCGCGTCATGGACTCCATTGACCTGGAGCGCGAGAAGGGCATCACGATCATGGCGAAGAACACCTCCATCCACTACCGGGACGTGAAGATCAACGTCGTGGACACCCCGGGGCATGCCGACTTCGGCGGCGAGGTGGAGCGGACGCTGACGCTGGTGGACGGCGTGCTCCTGCTGGTGGACGCCGCCGAGGGGCCGCTCCCTCAGACGCGCTTCGTGCTCAAGAAGGCGCTGGAGGCGGGGCTCCCGCCCATCGTGGTCATCAACAAGATCGATCGCCAGGACGCGCGCCCCGCCCAGGTGCTCGACGAGGTCTACGACCTCTTCATCGACCTGGACGCCTCCGAGGGGCAGCTGGACTTCCCCGTCCTCTACACGGACGCGCGGAAGGGCACCGCCACCACCGCCCTCGCGGAGGAGGGGAAGACCCTCGCCCCGCTCTTCGACGCGCTCCTCACCCATGTCCCGCCGCCGCGCTTCGAGGAGGACCACGGGCTCCAGCTCCGCGCGGCCTCGCTGGACTGGGACGACTACGTGGGCCGGCTCGTCATCGGCCGGATCGTCAACGGCCGCATCCGCCAGTACGACCGGGTGGCCGTCGTGCACCGGGACGGCGGCGTGGAGCACGCCAAGGTCACCGTGCTCTACGGCTACGAGGGGCTCAAGCGTGTGGAGGTGCCAGAGGCGTGGGCCGGCGACCTCGTGGCCGTCGCGGGCATCGAGGCCATGGAGATCGGGGAGACCATCGCGGACGCCGAGAAGCCGGTGGCCCTGCCGGTGATGCACATCGACGAGCCCACGGTGTCCATGCTCTTCTCCGCCAACGTCTCGCCCTTCGCGGGACGCGAGGGCCGCTTCGTCACCTCGACGCAGCTCCGCGAGCGGCTCTGGAAGGAGCGGCGCACCAACGTGGGCATCCACGTCGAGGACACCGACTCACCGGACACCTTCCGCGTCTCCGGCCGCGGCGAGCTGCAGCTGGCCATCCTCATGGAGATGATGCGGCGCGAAGGCTTCGAGATGGAGGTGGGCAAGCCCCAGATCATCACGAAGCAGGGGGACGGCCAGACGCTGGAGCCCATGGAGGCCCTGGTGGTGGACATCCCCGAGGAGTTCATCGGCGCCGTCACCCAGAAGCTGGGGCCCCGGAAGGGCCAGATGACCAAGATGGTGAACCACGGCACCGGGCGCGTGCGCCTCGAGTACCGCATCCCCTCGCGCGGGCTCATCGGCTACCGCACCGAGTTCCTCACCGACACCCGCGGCACCGGGCTCCTGAACCACCTCTTCGACGGGCATGCGCCCTGGCAGGGGGACATCCCCCACCGGTCCAGCGGCGCCATGGTGTCCGACCGCGCCGGCCGGACCACCGCCTACGCCATCGACCATCTCCAGCCGCGGGGCGTCCTCTTCCTCGGGCCGGGCGAGCCCGTCTACGAGGGACAGGTCGTCGGCGAGAACTCCCGCGACAATGACCTCGACGTGAACATCACCAAGGAGAAGAAGCTCACCAATATCCGGTCGTCCACCTCGGACGAGGCCGTGCGCCTCACGCCGCCACGGACGATGAGCCTCGAGCAGTGCCTGGAGTGGATCCGCGAGGACGAATTGCTCGAGGTCACCCCGAAGTCGCTCCGCCTCCGCAAGAAGCAGCTCGGCGGCCGCCGCCGCTTCTAGCCCCAGGGCGCCCATAAGGGCCCATCTGCTTCGTTGGCGCTCTCGGCCGCACGCTCGACGTACAGGAAGTACGCCTCGCGTGCGGCCATCGGGCGCCGCCTCGCATCTGGACCCTTCTGAGCGCCCTGGGGGCCGGAGGCCGGTGATGCGGTGCCGGCGGGGTCCGGGGGAAACGGGTTAGCCCAACTTCCACGGTCCCGAGACCGGAGTGCTGATATGTCAGCAGGTTACGCCGTTTGTGAGTGACTATGGTGAC
>MGBV01000186.1 GCA_001788415.1 Candidatus Rokubacteria bacterium GWC2_70_16
CCACGCCGTCCAGCCGGCTCAGCGCCCCCTGGATCTGCTGCGCCTCATCGGCGCAGTCGAGCTCCGCCACCGTCATCTCGAGCCTGGCCTTCACCGCCGCCTCTCTGTCAGTGATCGTGCCGGTGGTGGATGTCAGGGAAGTGCGCATGGCCATGTCGCAGGCCCGCATGCGTGTGGGGGTGGACGTGCGGCTCCCCCGGGGGCTCGCTTCCCTCGTGCGCGTGCCCGTGGTGCTCGTCGTGAACGTGGCGATGCGCGTGCATCACGGCGTCATGGGCATGCTCGTGCTCGTGTCGTTCCGTCAGATGCAGCCAGACGCCGACGCCCATCAGCGCGCCCGCCACGAGGAGTTGGGGAGTGACGGGGTCTCTCACGACGAGTACCGCGATGATCGCGCCGAAGAACGGGGCGAGCGAGAAGTACGCGCCGGTCCGGGCGGTTCCGATGTGCCGGAGCGCCACCACGAACAGCACCAGGCTGATGCCGTAGCCGGCCAGCCCCACCACGGCGGCGGCCACCAGCGGCGCGGGGCCGGGCCAGCGAGAGCCCAGCGCCAGGGCGATCGCGATGTTCACCATGCCCGCGGCGCCTCCCTTCACCAGCGCGATCTGCACCGGATCGCTCAGGGAGATCTTGCGCGTCAGGTTGTTGTCGACGGCCCACGCCAGGCAGGCGCCGGCTATGGCGAGGGGGCCGAGGGCGTCGTCGAGCGCCGCGCCGCCGTGCCAGGACAGCACCAGGGCGCCGGCCGAGATCACCGCCATGCCGAGAGCGATGCGCCGGTCGAAGTTCTCGCGGAACACGAACCAGGCCAGCACGGCAGTGAAGACGCCTTCGAGGTTCAGCAGCAGCGCGGCGGTGCTCGCGACGCTGCGCGCGAGGCCGACCATGAGGAGCACCGGCCCGATGCCCCCGCCGGCCACGACCGCGAGAGCGAGCCAGCCCCACTCTCCACCACGAAGCGTGGCCTCTCTCGGCGCACTGCGCCTGACCCAGCGGCTCACGACGCGCACGATCGTCAGGCCCACGCCCGACCCGAGGTACAGGAGGCCCGCGAGCATCCACGGGTCGATCTGATCCAGCAGCAGCTTCGCAAGCGGCGTGCTGGCACCGAACAAGACAGCCGAGAGGAGCGCAAGGCCGGGACCGAGCCCGAGTCTCATGAGGGGCACGCCGCCCCGTGCCTGCGCACGGTGAGCGGGCGCAGCCGAAGGGCAATCGCGCCGGGGGACGCCAGCATGGAGTCACCTTACCCCAGCCGAGCTCGCCGATCCACGCGGGCGGCTGCGGGCCTGAACGCCCGCACCCCGCGTCCCGTGCACTGGCCTCGGGTTGGCCCTTGACAAGCCCTCGCCCCGATCGATTACTAATGGACCTATGGGACGGCTGGCGATCGCTGGGACTCTCCTCATGGTGGTGGTCGCCACCAGCGGTACCGAAGCGGGTGGCCTGGTCCGCCATGCGGGCCTTCTGCAGTCCATCGATCCCGCGGAAGGCGTGCTGACGATTGAAGAGGTTGGGGTCAACGGGACAACGGATCTCCTCCAGGTCCGGATACGCCGCGCCGACGTCGTGCGCGTCTGGCGGGACCCCGCCGAACCGTGGCAGTGGCGGGAACGGCCGACCAGGATTCACCGCTGGCCCGCCGGCACCTTCGTGGTCGTGATCGGGACAACGGCTCCTTCGGGCGTGATTGACGCCACCCGCGTCGAGCTGCCCAAAGTCGCGCCGGAATAGGGGCTCAGCCACGCCAACCGCCGCCACGCTGAAGGCGCTCCTGCCCGCCGGCCTCCTGCTGATGGCGATCGGCCTGGAACGGCTCCTGAGCGCGTATCTCGTCGGCAGTCAGGCCGCGACGTGGTCGACACGGCTCGCGGTCGGCGCGCTCTGTCTCGTGGGCGGGGGTGTGCTCGTGGCGCTGGCAGGGTCGAGGCGCCTCCGCTCCGGGAGATGACCGGCAAGCTCCCGAGCGAATCGGGCGAACTCAGGCGCCCATCGGCGTCGTGGGGTCAGGTCTTGCAATCCAACATCGTGTCGCAATTCAAGACCTGACCCCCGTCAGTCCACCACCTGCTCCGCGCGCAGCAGCAGCGACGGGGGGATGGTGAGACCGAGCGCCCTGGCCGTCCGCATGTTGACGGCCAGGAGGAACTTCGTCGGCTGCTCGATGGGCAGCTCTCCAGGCCGGGCGCCCTTGAGGATCCTGGCGACGTACGTGGCGGCGCGCCGGAAGAGGTCCACGTAGTCGGTTCCGTAGCCCATCAAGCCGCCGGCCTTGACGGAATCCGTGTAGGCGTAGACCGCCGGCATGCGGTGCTTTGCGGCGAAGTCGATGATCAGGTGCTGGCGGACGAACGTCTCCGCCGTCTCGCTGACCAGCAGCGCGTCGGCTCGCGCCCCCGTGATGGCCGCGAAGGCGCGCGGGAAGTCATCGGGCTCGTCGATCTTCGCGAACAGCAGCGTCAGCCCGAGAGCCGTGGCGGCCGCCCGGGCTGGCTCCCAGAGCGCTGGCCACTGGGGGTCCGTCTGGCTGGAGAGGACGCCGACGCGGGAGATCCGGGGCGCGGCCTCCTTGAGCAGGTCCAGTCGCTTCCCCGCGATGGCATAGCCGGTGGAGAGGCTCAGGCCGGTGAGGTTCCCGGACGGGCGCGCGAGGCTCGCGACGAGCCCTGACTGGGCGGGGTCGGGGGGCCCGCTCGCCATGACGATGGGGATGGTGCTCGTGGCTCGCCGGGCCGCCTCGATCGTGGCCAGCGTGGTCCTGACGATCACCGCGACCTTCAGCCCGACCAGTTCCGCGGCGAGCGCCGGCAGCCGTTCGGGGTGTCCCTCGGCGGTGCGGCGCTCGATGCGGATGCCGTTGCCTTCCACGTACCCCAGCTCGCGCAGGCCCTGCATGAACCCCCTGAGATAGGGGTGGCGCGGCTCCGCCCCCGTCATGTCCGCGACGGGGGAGCTGTGAAAGAGGATGCCCACCGTCGGAATCTGGCGGGCTTGCTGCGCCCAGGCCGCGAGCGGCCTCGCGAGCGCCGCCATCGAACCGGCGAGGAACGTACGCCGGTCCGTCACTCGATCACCTCATCGGCGCGCACCAGCAGCGCGGGGGGCATCGTGAGGCCCAGGGCCCTGGCCGTCCTCATGTTGACCGTGAGCCCGAACTTCGTCGGCTGCTCGATCGGCAGGTCAGCCGGGTTCGCGCCGCGGAGCACGCGGTCGACAAAGCCCGCTGCGCGCCGCCACATGTCGATGTAGTCCACGGCGTACGCCATCAGACCGCCCGCCACGACGGCCTCGCGGAAGGGAAACACTGTCGGAAGCCGCCGCCTGGCCGCGAGCTCCGCGATCGGACCGCCAAGGGACCAGATGAGCGGCGACGGTTGAACCAGGACCGCGTCGGCCCGCTCGCGCACGATAGCCGCGAAGGCGTCCTCGAGGTGCTCCTTCCGGTCGAGGACGGTCGGGAGCAGGGTAAGGCCGAGACGCCCGGCGGCCACCGTCAGCGGATGGTAGAACTCGGCGAACGGGGCCGGCTGCGTGCGATGGATCACGGCGACGCGGGAGATGCGCGGGGACAGCTCCTTGAGCAGCTGCAGCCGTTTCGGCGAGATCTGCGCGTCGACGACGTCCGAGAGCCCCGTGATGTTGCGTCCGGGCCGCGCGACGCTCTTCGCCAGCCCGTACCGAACGGGATCCGACACGGCGATGAGGACGATGGGGATCGTCGAGGTCGCGGCCGCCGCCGCCAGCGCCGCCCGAGCGCCCCCGCCCACGACGATCACATCCACGGGCCGGCGCACGAACTCCGCGGCGAGATCGGGAAGCCGCTCCACCCGCCCCTCGGCGTACAGGGACTCGACGCGCACGGTCTGATCGATGCTCCAGCCCCTCTCCCGCAGGGCGCGGGAGAATGCCTCCCCGTAGGCATCGGCTCCTTGCGGCAGGGGGGAGATCTCGGACAGGATGCCGACGCGGTACACCCTCGGCGCCTGCTGCGCCCCAGCGGGGGCGGCGGCCCCCCACAGAGGGACCAGAGCGACCAGCGCGACAGCGACGCGTGCGAGCTCTGTCCTCATCGCCTTGGCGGCATTGGCGGGGTCAGGTCTTGCAATCCAACATCTCGTCGTAGCGCTTGTCGCAATGCAAGACCTGACCCCCGTCACTCGATCACGCGGTTGGCGCGCAGGAGCAGCGACGGCGGGATCGTGAGCCCGAGGGCCTTCGCGGCTCGCGCGTTCACGACAAGCTCGAATGTCGTCGGCTGCTCCACGGGGAGGTCGGCGGGCCGGGCGCCCTTGAGGATCCTGTCCACGTACCGCGCCGCGCGCCGGGGGAGGTCCGGATAGCTCGGACCGTAGGACATGAGCCCTCCGGCCATCGCGTACTGCCGCGACTCGGCGATGAGCGGCAGGCGATGCTGAGCCGTGAGCCTCACGACGGCGAGATCGGTGAGCAGCAGCACGGGATCGGTCAGCACGACCACCGCCCCGATGGCCTCCTGCCCCATGGCGGCGAAGGCCAGCTCCACGTCGGCCGGAGCGCGGACCTCGAAGGTCCGGAGCTGCACCTTCAACGCGCCTGCGGCCGCGTCGAGCTCACCCAGCTGAGCTGCCGCGGCCGGGTGGGTCGGGTTCGCCAGGACGCCGACCCGCCTGAGGCCCGGAACCGCCTCGGTGAGGAGCTGCAGGCGCTTGGCGCTCGTCTCGGGAGAGACTGCGCTGAGACCCGTGAGGTTTCCGCCCGGGCGGGCCCAGGCGGTACTCCAGGGCGATGGTCTTTCCGTCCACGTACCCCAGCTCCTCGAGAACCCGCTGGTACTCCTGCTTCACAGGGGAGCTCGTCAGGATGCCGATCCTGATCGCGGGGCGGGGGCCCGCCGCCCGGGGCGCTCCGGCGGGGACCGCTGTGAACTCGAAGGTGAAGTCGCCAGAGGCCGAGGCGGCGCGGAGGACACGCCGGCCGCCTCCCTCGTGGAGGGTGACCGTGCCGCCGCGCCCGGTCGTCAGGTTCCTGTACCGGAGCTTCCCCTCGCTGAGCTCGAGCACCCCCCGATGCCCGAAGGGCTCCAGATCGAAGGATCCGTCGGCGCGGATGATCCAGGCCCCGGGTTCGGACCCCCCCCGCCGGGGCATGATCCGGCCTTCCCACTTCCCGGCGAGGCTCTTCAGATCCTGGATCGGCGTGGCTGGAGGCAGGGGCGGGGCGGCGCCCGGGGCCCCGGCCTGCTGGGCGGCGGGAGCCGGAGGCAGGGCGAGAAGGGCGAGCGCCAGCGCGATCACGAAAGGCGCCGGCCGGAGTCTCATGGGCACCTCCAGGTGGAGCCGGCGCCGCCCTGGTTGGCCGGGCGCGCGCCT
>MGBV01000187.1:0-4072 GCA_001788415.1 Candidatus Rokubacteria bacterium GWC2_70_16
TTCTCCTTCGCCAACAACATCAACACGCGCGAGGGCGGGACGCACCTGACAGGGTTCCGGGCGGCGCTCACCGGCACGCTCTCGAGCTACGCCCAGGCCAACGGCTATCTGAAGGGCTTCAAGGGCGCGGTGACGGGGGACGACGTGCGGGAGGGGCTGACAGCCGTGGTCTCGCTGCGGATCCCCGATCCGCAGTTCGAGGGCCAGACCAAGGCCAAGCTCGGCAACTCCGAAGTCAAGGGGCTCGTGCAGCAGATCGTCAACGACCGGCTGGCGGAGGCCTTCGAGGAAGATCCGACCACCGCGCGGAAGATCGCCGATAAATGCGTCCGGGCCGCGCAGGCGCGGGAGGCCGCCCGGAAGGCCCGCGAGCTGACGCGCCGCGGGGGGCGAGACGACGAGGGGCTGTCGGCGAAGCTGGCGGACTGCTCGGAGCGTGAGCCACAGTTCCGCGAGATCTTCCTGGTCGAGGGCGACTCCGCGGGCGGCTCGGCCAAGCAGGGGCGGGACCGGAAGACACAGGCCGTGCTGCCCCTGCGCGGCAAGATCATCAATGCCGAGAAGGCGCGCTACGACAAGGTGCTCTCGCATCAGGAGATCCGGCTGCTGATCTCGGCGCTCGGGACCGGGATCGGCCCGGAGGAGTTCGACGTCGCGAAGCTCCGGTACCACAAGGTCATCCTGATGACGGACGCGGACGTGGACGGCGCGCACATCCGCACGCTCCTTCTCACGTTCTTCTTCCGCCACATGATGCCGGTGATCGAAGCCGGCCACCTCTTCATCGCCCAGCCGCCGCTCTTCAAGGTCAAGAAGGGGCGCGCGGAGAAATACCTGATGAGCGAGCGCGAGATGGAGGAGTTCCTGCTCGTTCATTGGGCCGAGAAGGCGAGCCTCAAGGTTCCTGGCAAGGCGGCGCCACTGCGAGAAGGCGCGCTTGTGGAGGCGCTCAAGGGCGTCTTTGAGTTTAGACATCTCTTCAACAGATTTGTTAGGCGGGGGATTCCCGCACAGATCGTGGACGGCCTGTTGCGCGGGAGGTTTAGAGCGACCAAGAGAGGAGTTGGCCTCGAGGAGATCGGGACGGCAATTCAAGAGGTTGTGGGACAGTTGAAGCTGCGCAACGTCTCAGTTGATGTGCATGAGGAAAACGGCGAGGGCACGACGATCAGGATCACTGGCGATATGCCTGCGGATATCAGCGTCGAAGCGCTGAAGTCTCCTGACTACCAGACGCTCTACGAGCTACACGAGAAGATCCCGCCTTTGTACAAGGGGCCGTGTCTTGTCGTAGACGGTAGCGGGAAGGAAGTCACGGTTCACAGCCGCGAAGAATTAGTGCGCGTCGTCATGGCGTTCGCCAAGGAGGGCGCGACGCTGCAGCGCTACAAGGGGCTCGGCGAGATGAACCCCGAGCAGCTCTGGGAGACGACCATGAACCCGGAGACGCGCACGCTGCTCAAGGTGACCATGGAGGACGCCGTGGGCGCGGACGAGATGTTCACGGTGCTCATGGGGGATGCCGTGGAGCCCCGCCGGGAGTTCATCGAGAAGAACGCGCTGTACGTGGTCAACCTGGACATCTAGGCCGGCGCCCCCATGAGCCCGGAGCGCCAGACGCCGGTCCCCATCGAGGAGGAGATGCGGCGGTCGTACCTCGACTACGCCATGTCCGTCATCGTCGGGCGGGCGCTCCCCGACATCCGCGACGGGCTCAAGCCCGTCCACCGCCGCGTGCTGTTCGCCATGTCTGAGCTGGGGCTCAGCTGGAACCGCGCCTACAAGAAGTCCGCGCGCGTCGTCGGGGAAGTGCTCGGCAAGTACCACCCGCACGGCGACGCCCCCGTCTACGAGGCCCTGGTGCGGATGGTGCAGGAGTTCTCCCTCCGCTACCCACTGGTGGACGGGCAGGGGAACTTCGGCTCCATCGACGGCGATCCCCCGGCGGCCATGCGCTACACCGAGACGCGGCTGGCGAAGATCGCCCACGAGCTGCTGGCGGACATCGAGAAGGCGACGGTGTACCACGCGCCGAACTTCGACGAGTCGCTGGAGGAGCCGACGGTGCTGCCGACGAAGGTGCCGAACCTGCTTGTCAACGGCTCCTCGGGCATCGCGGTGGGCATGGCGACCAACATCCCGCCCCACAATCTGTCGGAGATCGTCGACGGCCTCGTGATGCTCATCGACGACCCGGACGTCTCCATCGAGCGGCTGATGCAGGCCATCCCCGGGCCCGACTTCCCCACGGCCGGCTACATCTACGGGCGCGCGGGCATCCTCGAGGCCTACACGACGGGGCGCGGGATCATCACGCTGCGGGCGAAGGCCCACGTGGAGAAGCTGCGGGGCGGGCGCGAGGCCATCATCGTGACGGAGCTCCCGTACCAGGTCAACAAGGCCTCGCTCATCGAGAAGATCGGCGAGCTCATCCGGGACAAGAAGATCGAGGGGATCTCCGAGCGGCGCGACGAGTCGAGCCGCGAGGGCATCCGGATCGTGCTGGAGCTGGGGCGAGGCGAGATCCCGCAGATCGTGATCAACCAGCTCTACAAGCACACGCAGATGCAGTCCACCTTCGGTGTCATCATGCTGGCGCTGGTGGGGCGGCGGCCGCAGGTGGTGAACCTCAAGCAGATGCTCCAGGAGTTCGTCGCCTTCCGGCGGGAGGTGGTGACGCGGCGGACCCGCTACGACCTGGCGCGGGCGGAGGAGCGCGCGCACATCCTCGAGGGGCTGCGCAAGGCACTCGACGGCATCGACCTCGTCATCGCCATCATCCGCGCCGCGGAGAGCCCGGACGCGGCCCGGGACACGCTGATGCGGCGGCTGGAGCTGTCGGAGATCCAGGCGCGCCACATCCTGCAGCTGCAGCTGCAGCGGCTGACCCGGCTGGAGCGGCACAAGATCGTCGAGGAGCACGAGCAGACGCTGGCGCTCATCGCCGACCTCCAGGGGATCCTCGGCTCGGACCGGCGCCTGATGGACATCATCAAGGGCGAGCTGCTGGCCCTCAAGGAGGAGTTCGGGGACGCCCGCCGCACCGAGATCCTGGCCGAGACCGCCGACCTCACCATCGAGGACCTCCTGGCCGACGAGGACATGGTCGTCACGATCACGCGCTCCGGGTACATCAAGCGCACCCACGTGGAGGCCTACCGGAGCCAGAAGCGGGGCGGCAAGGGCGTGACGGGCATGGAGACCAAGGAGGAGGACATCGTCGAGGACCTGTTCGTCGCCTCGACGCACTCCTACCTCCTCTTCTTCACGAACAAGGGCAAGGTCCACTGGCTGAAGGTCCACGAGATCCCCGAGGGGAGCCGCCAGGCCAAGGGCCGCGCCATGAGCAACGTGCTCTCGCTCGCCGAGGGCGAGAGCGTGGCCACGTGCGTGCCGGTGCGCGACTTCGAGTCGGGCGGCTCCGTGCTCTTCGCCACGAAGCAGGGCAAGGTGAAGAAGACGGAGCTCTCCGCCTTCTCGCACCCGCGGGCCGGCGGCATCCTGGCCATCACGCTGGAGGACGGCGACGAGGTGATGGCCGCGCGCCGGACCGACGGCCAGCGGGAGGCGCTCCTGTCCACGAAGAGCGGGATGATCATCCGCTTCTCCGAGGAGGAGGTGCGGCCCATGGGGCGCACCGCCGCCGGGGTCCGGGGCATCGACGTGGAGGACGGGGACCAGGTGATCGCCGCCGAGGTGGCCCAGGAGGGCATGACCGTCCTCACCGTCACCGAGCGCGGCTACGGCAAGCGGACGCCGCTGGACGAGTACCGCCTCCAGGGGCGCGCCGGCAAGGGGATCATCGACATCAAGACGGGCGGGCGCAACGGCAACGTGGTGGGCATGCTCCAGGTCCGCGAGGGCGACGACCTCCTCCTGGTGACGACCAAGGGGAAGATGATCCGGATGCACGCCGCGGATGTCACCTCCCAGGGGCGAAACACCATGGGGGTGCGAATCATCGACCTCGACCCCGACGACCAGGTGGGAAGCCTGGCGCGCGTGGAAGCCGAGCAGGCGCCCGCCCCGGCGGGCTGATGACTCGCGCGGATCACCGTGACGCCGGAGCCCG
>MGBV01000187.1:4080-7631 GCA_001788415.1 Candidatus Rokubacteria bacterium GWC2_70_16
GTTACCGCCGATCCGCGGATATGGTGCAACCGAGAGGGGCGCCGGCCGGCTTCGAGACGCGTTAAACCACGGGTCCAGGCAGCGCCCCCGCCTGCTGGCCCCCGGCCCGTTCGCGTCACCGTGTTCGGCCAGAGGCAATAGCCCGCGCCCCTCGGGTGGGGCCGCCCCCGCGGGGGGCACAGCGGGGCCGCAAGCGAGCGGCCTCTTTTTTTCGAGGTGACGGGTGCTCGATGTGAGGCTGGTGCGCGAGCAGACCGAGATGGTGGAGCGCGCCCTCGCGGCTCGCGGCGGCACCGTCTCGCTGCGCGAGGTCCTCGCCGCCGACGCCGATCGGCGCGCCCTGCTCCAGGAGGCCGAGGAGCTCAAGGCCCAGCGCAACCGCGCCTCCGAGGCCATCGGGCAGGCCAAGCGGCGCGGGGAGACCCCCGAGGCTGAGCTGGCGCGCATGCGCGAGGTGAGCGAGCGGATCCGAGCCCTGGACGCGCGGGTGAAGGAGGCCGACGCGCGGCTCCAGGCCCTGGCGCTCGAGCTCCCGAACCTCCCGCACGCGAGTGTGCCGGTGGGCGTCACGGCCGAGGACAACGTGGAGGTCCGCCGCTGGGGCACGCTGCGGCGCTTTGGCTTCGAGCCCAGGCAGCACTTCGAGCTGGGGGAGGCCCTTGGCCTCCTGGACTTCGACCGCGCGAGCAAGATCGCGAAGTCGCGCTTCGTGGTCCTCTGGGGCGCCGCCGCGCGGCTGTCGCGGGCCCTGGCGCAGTTCATGCTGGACCTGCACACCCGCGAGCACGGCTTCACCGAGGTCTGGGTCCCCCATCTCGTCAACGCCGAGACCGTGACGGGGGTGGGGCTCCTGCCCAAGTTCGAGGAGCAGCTCTTCAAGACCATCGAGCCCGAGGCCGGCCGTGCCCTCTACCTGATCCCCACGGCGGAGGTGTCGGTGACGGCGCTGCACGGCGGCGAGATCCTCGCCGAGAGCGCGTTGCCGAAACGCTACTGCGCCTTCACGCCCTGCTACCGCCGCGAGGCGGGCACCTACGGCCAGGACACCAAGGGGATGATCCGCCACCACCAGTTCGACAAGGTGGAGCTGGTCAAGGTGACCACGCCCGCGCAGTCCTATGACGAGCTGGAGTCCCTGGTGCGCGCGGCCGAGACCGTGCTCCAGCGGCTCGAGCTGCCCTACCGCGTCGTGGCCCTCTGCACGGGGGACATGGGATTTCAGTCGGCGAAGACCTATGACCTCGAGGTGTGGCTGCCCGGCCAGGCCCGATACCGGGAGATCTCCTCCTGCTCGAACTGCGAGGCCTTCCAGGCCCGCCGCCTGGAGCTCAAGTACCGCCCGGCGGGAGGCGGCAAGGTGGAGTACTGCCACACGCTCAATGGCTCGGGGCTCGCCGTGGGGCGCACGCTCATCGCCGTCTTCGAGAACTACCAGGAGGTGGACGGCTCCGTGACCATCCCCGAGGCCCTCCGCCCCTACATGGGGGGCCTCGACAGGATCGCCGCCGGCGGGTAGGCTCGGGGTGCCGGAGGGGTGGCCGAGTCCGGTTGAAGGCGCCGGTCTTGAAAACCGGAGCCCCGCAAGGGGTCGGGGGTTCGAATCCCTCCCCCTCCGCCAATTCCCATCGCCCGCAGAGGAGCCCGAGGACATGGCCGCCAACCCGCTCGACGGCTTCACGGTGGCCCGCAGCGAGATCCGCTATGTCGGTGAGGATCTGCAGCGGCCAGAATGCATCCTCGCCGAGCGCGACGGCACGCTCTGGGCCGCCGATGCCCGCGGCGGCGTGGTCCGGATCGCCCCCGACGGCAGCCAGCGCATCATCACCCAGTCCTATGCCCGGGCCTTCGCGCAAGCGACGAGCGAGGCCGAGCGCTTCACCAAGGGCACCCTTCCCAACGGGCTGGCCTTCGCGCGCAACGGGGACCTCCTGATCTCGAACTTCGGCACCGACTGCCTCGAGGTGATGTCACGCGACGGCCACACGCGGGTCCTCTACGACGAGATCGACGGCCAGCCCATCGGCAAGGTGAACTTCGTGCTGCGGGACTCCAGAGACCGGGTCTGGCTCACCATCTCCACGCGCATCAAGAACTGGATGCAGGCGGTGAGCCCGAGGATCGCCGACGGCTACATCGCGCTGGTGGACGGCCGCGGCCTGCGCATCGTGGCCGACGGCTTCCGCTTCACCAACGAGATCCGCCTGGACGCTCGCGAGGAGTGGATGTACATCGTCGAGACCTGCGGCCCCTGCATCTCGCGCATGCGCGTGCACCCCGACGGCCGCCTGAGCCAGCGGGAAGTCTTCGGCCCGAGCAAGCTCGGGACCGCGGGCTTCCCCGACGGCATCGCCTTCGACGCCCACGGCAATCTCTGGGGCACGCTTGTCATGGCCGACCAGATCTTCGCCCTCACCCCGGCGGGGGACCTGCGCATCCTCCTCGACGACGGCAACCCCGAGGCCAGCCGGGCGCTGGAGGAGGCCTTCCAGCAGGATGCGGTCACGCCGGAGCACATGCTGGCCTGCGGGGGCAGGCTGGCGCCCTGGTTCGCCAGCGTGACCTTCGGGGGGCCGGATCTCCGGACGGTGTATGTCGGCAGCCTGCGCGGGACCCGGATCCCCTGTTTCCGCGCCCCCGTCGCCGGCCTGCCCATGGTCCACTGGTAGGGGCCGGCTAGGCTCCCGGTAGTCGCGCCGGCCGAAATCCTTTATACTCGGGAGGCTTCAGGGTTTGGAGAGGTGGCCGAGTCGGCCGAAGGCAGCCGCCTGCTAAGCGGTTACAGGGGCAAAACCTCTGTCCCGGGTTCGAATCCCGGCCTCTCCGCCACGCGCCCATAGCTCAGATGGATAGAGCGTCGGACTACGAATCCGAAGGTCAGAGGTTCGATTCCTCTTGGGCGCACCAGATCGAGGGCGGGGGAGTCGGCGAGTCGGCCCCCCCGCCCTCAGCGGCACCCCGATGACGCGCCTGGGGCCCGAGCCCTCGGCCGGAGCCGAGGAGGACGAGCGGTTCATGGGCCTGGCGCTCGAGCAAGCGCGACAGGCCGGAGCATCCGGCGAGGTGCCGGTGGGCGCCGTGGTGGTGCTGGACGGCCGGATCATCGGGCGGGGACGGAACCAGCCCATCGCCACGCGGGACCCCACGGCCCATGCCGAGGTGCTGGCGCTCAGGGCGGCGAGCCGCGCGCTGGGCAATTACCGGCTCCCCGGCGCGACGCTCTATGCGACGGTGGAGCCGTGCCCCATGTGCTGCGGGGCGGCGCTCCTGGCCCGCCTCGGGCGCGTGGTCTACGGCGCGCCCGATCCCAAGGCGGGCGCGGTGCGAAGCCTGTACCGGCTGCTGGAAGACAGCCGGCTGAATCACGAGGTGGCGGTGACGGGGGCCGTGAGAAGCCAGGAATGCGCAGGCCTGCTGCGCGAGTTCTTTCACGCGAGAAGATGACGCCGGACGACATCGAGTTGGTCCGGAGGGGTGGCCGAGCCCGGTTGAAGGCGTCCGACTCGAAATCGGATAGGGGCGTGAGTCCCTCGGGGGTTCAAATCCTCTCCCCT
>MGBV01000188.1 GCA_001788415.1 Candidatus Rokubacteria bacterium GWC2_70_16
GACGAGGTGGCCTTCGTGCTCGAGCATGCCGGGGCCGCGGCGCTCGTGACCACGGATGCCTCTTATGCCGCCGCCGTGGCGCCGATCAGGTCGCGCTGCCCGGAGCTGACTCATGTGATCACCCTCGAGGGCGAGATCGCGGGCTCCATGCTCTTCTCGCGTCTTCTCGAGTCGAAGCCGATGGAAGGACCGCCCGCGGTGGCGGAGGAGGACACGGCGGCCATCCTCTATACTTCGGGCACGACGGGCTTCCCCAAGGGCTGCTGCCTCACCCATCGCCACTACGTGCTGGCGGGCCGGATGCTGCGGGACATGCTCCGCGCCACCGCGGGCGATCGCTACCTCTGCGTGGTTCCGCTCTTCCACGTCTCGGGGCAGATGGGGATGGTGATGGCCACGCTCGCCGCCGGCGCCGCGCTGATCCTGCTGCCGGGATTCCAGGCGAGCACCTTCTGGGCCGAGGCCCTTCGCTACCGCGCCACGGTGTTCCACGGCGTGGGGACCATCCTTGCCATCCTCGACCGCCTGCCGGTCTCTCCAGAGGAGCGGGCGCACACCCTGCGAGCGATGTGGAGCGCGGGCCACCCGGAGCTGGTGGCCGCCATGTCAGAGCGCCTGGGCATCTCCATCGTCCAGAACTGGGGGATGACCGAGGGCGGCATGACGGCGACCTCGCTCGAGGGCCCGAGCCCCGCGGGCTCCATCGGCGTTCCGGTGGGCCCCAATGAGCTCCGCCTTGTGGACGAGGAGGACCGGGAGGTGCCGCCGGGCGTCGTCGGCGAGATCGTCATGCGCGGCCCGCTGCTGGTGAAGGAGTACTGGCGCGATCCCGGGGCCACGGCCCAGGCCATGCGCGGCGGCTGGTTCCACACGGGAGACCTCGCGCGGCGCGACGAGCGGGGCCACCACTTCTTCGTGGACAGGAAGAAGGACATGGTGCGCCGCGGGGGCGAGAACATCGCCTCTCAGGAGGTCGAGCACGTGCTCCGCGCGCACCCGGGCGTGGCGGACGCGGCGGTGATCGGCGTGCCCGACCCGATCTGGGGCGAGGAGGTCAAGGCCTACGTGGTGCTGAAGGAGGGCGAGAGCGAGGCCTCGGCCCCGCCCAAGAGCCTCTTCGAGCACTGCGCCGAGCGGCTCGCCGCCTTCAAGGTGCCGCGCTTTCTCGAGTACCGGGCCGAGCTGCCGCGGACGGCGTCTCACCGGGTGAGGAAGGAGATCCTCAGGCGGGAGCAGGCCGAGGGGCCCGGAGGGGCCCACGACAGGCTGGCGACAGACAGGTGAGCCAAGCCGCGCCCTGACGTCCTGCGCGGGGCGCGCGAAAGGGGGACTCGATGGAGAAGATCGGAGCGATCGACGCCTGGGCGTCGCTCATCACGCCCGAGGGCGCCACGCAGTGGCCGGAGGAGTTCCTCCACATCTTCCGCCGCTACAAGGTGGACCGTCGGATGGTGGAGGGGATGACGCTGGAGACCATGCTCGGCGAGATGGACGAGGCGGATGTGGACATCGCCGTCTTCTCCGCCTTCGGCTATGGCGACCTGCACGTCGTCACCAACGAGACCGTGGGGGAGGTGGTTGCGAAGCACCCGAAGCGGTTCATCGGCGCGGGGACGGTGGACCCGCGGAAGCGGCCCATGGAGGTGGCGCGCGAGATCGAGCGCATGGTGCGCGACCTCGGCATCCGCATCGTGCGGCTCGAGCCCTACGCCTACGGGCCGGACCAGTACACGGGGCTTGCGCCCAATGACAAGCGCTACTGGCCTGTCTACATGAAGTGCGTGGAGCTGGGGGTTCCCGTGGCGATCCAGGTCGGGCACACGGGGCCGCTCATGCCCTCTGAGTGCGGGCGGCCCATCTACCTCGACGAGGTGGCGCTGGCCTTCCCGGAGCTGGTGATCTTCGGCTGTCATCTGGGACAGCCCTGGCACGAGGAGATGATGATCCTGGCCTGGAAGCACCCGAACGTCTACGTCGAGACCTCGGCCCGGCCGGCCAAGTTCTGGCCTCCCGAGTTCATGGAGTTCGTCAAGGGCTGGGGGCAGGACAAGGTGATCTGGGCGACGGACTACCCGCTGGTCTCCTTCAAGCGGGCGCGCGAGGACGTGGACTCGGTAGGGCTGCCCCTCGAGATCAGGAAGAAACTCCTCCGGGACAATTTCCTCCGGGCCCTCAGGATGACGCGCTGAGAAGCCCCCCATGATCCATCCCTACGCCTACTACCTCGGGCGAGCCGCCGCCTGGCACCCGGAGCGGGTCGCCGTCATCGAGGGCGGCACGCGTCTGTCCTACCGGGAGCTGGACGAGCGGGCGAGCGCGCTCGGGCGGGCGCTGATGGCGCTCGGGGTGGGGCAGGGCGATCGGGTCGCGGTGCTCCAGGCCAACACCCACGGCTTCATGGAGGCGCTGGTGGGGGCGGCGCACGCGGGGGCCGCCTTCGTGCCCATGCTGGGCATCCTCACCGAGGCGGAGCACGCCCACATGGTCGAGGACTCGGGGGCGCGGGTGCTCATCGCGCCCACGGCGGCGCTCGGGGCGCGCGCCCGCGCGCTGGCCCACCGCGTGCCCTCGCTCAGGCGCCTGATCTGCGCGGATGGCGGCGAGAAGAGCCTCGACTACGAGCGCCTCCTGCGCGAGCACGCGGGGCCGGCCCCCGTGGTGCGGGGCCAGGAGGGCGACATCGCCCAGATCCTGTACACCTCGGGCACCACGGGGAAGCCCAAGGGGGTCGTCCACACCTATGCCTCCACCCAGGCCGCCATGATCGCCTGGGTCGCCATCGCCTCCCGCCGGCCCGGAGATGTGGGGCTCCTCTACACGCCCATGAGCCACTTTGCCGCGCGGCTCATGGACTCGGGCTGGGTCGTCGGCAGCACCGCCGTCATCCTGCCGGCGCCCGATCCCGCCCAGACCTTCGCCGCCATCGAGGAGCACCGGGTCACGCATCTGCTGGCCATCCCCACCCTGCTCCAGGTCTTCCTCGGTCACCCGGAGATCGAGCGTCGCGACCTCGCCAGCCTCGCCTTCATCTGCTACGCCGCGGCGCCCGCCTCGGCGCCGCTCGTCAAGCGGGCCATCGAGCGCTTCGGCCCCATTCTCCACACCGGCTGGGGAGGCACCGAGGCCTATGGCCTCAACACCCACATGATGCCCGCCGAGCACCAGGCGGCCGTGGAGGGGCAGGAGGAGCGGCTCCTCTCCTGCGGGCGCGAGAGCATCTTCGGCGGGCGGGTGCGGATCCTCGACGACGAGGGCCGGGACGTCCCGGTGGGCGAGGTCGGGGAGGCCTGTGTGAGGGCGCCGTGGATGATGGCGCGCTACTGGAACCTGCCCGAGCTCACGCTGGAGACGATCCGGGACGGATGGCTTCACTTCGGCGACCTGGCGCGCAGGGACGCCGACGGCTACGTCTATCTCGTGGACCGCAAGGGCGACATGATCATCACGGGCGGCTTCAACGTCTACCCGCGCGAGGTGGAGGAGGTGCTCTACCAGCATCCGGCCGTGCTCGAGGCCGCCGTGGTGGGCGTCCCGGACGAGAAGTGGGGAGAGGCGGTGAGGGCCGTCGTGGCGCTCCGCGAGGGGATGGCGGTGGCGCCCGAGACCTTGCTCGCCTTCGCCAGGGAGCGGCTGGCCCCGTTCAAGGTCCCGAAGGCCGTCGAGCTGCTCCCGGCCCTGCCCAAGACGCCCGTGGGGAAGATCTCAAGACGGGAGGTCAAGGCGCGCTACTGGGCGGGGCAGGGGCGGATGATCCATGGCGCCGGAGGTGCGCCGTGACCGCGCGGCGGCGCGCCTGGGACGGCTACTGGACCACGAAGGTCGGCTGGGCGGCCGAGGGCAAGATCATCGTCCGGGGCTACAGGGCCGAGGAGCTGATCCGGCACCTCCACTTCGCCGAGGCCGCGTACCTCGTCATCCGCGGAGAGCTGCCGACGCGGCGCCAGGCCGCCGCCCTCGATGCCGTGCTCCGCTCGGGGCTCGACCAGGCCTTCATCAACTCCGCCGTCCCGCCGGCGCGCTTCGCCGCCTCGGCCGCTCCTGAGTCGCCCGCCCGTCAGTGCGCGGAGCTGCTCCTCGAGACGCGCGGCGCGATGATCCGAGACGGTGTCGCCCTGCCGGCGATGGCCCGGCGGGTCGTGGAGGAGCATGCCGGACGCGGGGCGAGGATTCCCGGCATCGGCCACCCCATGCACAAGCGCATCGAGCCCCGCGCGCGGGCCCTCCGGGAGGTGGCGGCGGCGCTCGGCGCGTGGGGCGCCCACGGACGCCTGCTCGAGGCCATCGCGCGCCAGGCCCGCCGGCATCACGGCCGTCCGCTGCCGGTGAACCTCGCTGGCGCCATCGCCGCGGTGCTGCTCGAGATCGGGTTCGCGCCGCTGGAGATGGTGGGGCTCGCGGTGATGAGCTACATGCCCTCGCTCATCGCTCACACGGTGGAGGAGATCCGCGAGGGCGTGCCGCTCAGGATCATTCCCGAGGCCCTGGGCGCCCGCTACGCCGGGCGAGGCCAGCGGAGGCTGCCGGCCCGAGGCCGGCGAGGCCGCGAATGACGGCGCGGTGCCAGCCACAGGAGGCGGAGTGGCTTCAACCACAACCGCAGGAGGAGATGAGCATGTCACTGATGAGAAAAGCGTTGTGCGGGGTTCTCGGAATGGTCGTGGCGGGGCTCGCTCTGGCGATGCCCGGGCAGGCGGGCGCCCAGCAAGCGCCGGTGACGCTCAAGAAGGCGGACTACACGCCGCTCACCAACAGCCGCGCCAGGGTGTCGAAGTGGTGGGCGGAGGAGGTCGAGAAGCGGACTGGCGGGAAGGTGAAGATCGAGTACTTTCCCGCCGAGACCCTGCTCAAGGCCGCCGACATCTTCGAGGGCACGCGGAGCGGCGTGGCCGATATCGGCGTCTGGGTGCAGGCCTACAATCCGGCGGTGTCGCCGATCTCGGCGCTCTTCACGCTGCCGGGGATCAGCCCGACCTTCAGGCCGGCCATCCGCGCCGTCAACGAACTGGTCTACACGGGGGACTTCTCCCACTTCCGCGACGAGCTGAGGAAGCTCGGCGTGGAACCGATCTACTCCTGGGGGGTCGCGGACCAGGAGCTGATCTCGACCAAGCCCCTCGCGAGCCTCGCGGCGCTCAAGGGGCTGAAGGTACGGGTGATCGGGCGCGAGTGGCCGAAGCTCGTCAGCGCCCATGGCGGCACGCCCGTGGCCATGCCGTGGCCCGAGGTCTACGAGGCGCTCTCCCGCGGCACGCTGGACGCCAACGTGGGCTTCGTCACGGCCAATCGCGATTCCAAGCTCTACGAGGTGGCCAAGCACCACACGCGCATCCGGCTGGGCGCGCCCGCGGGCCCGCTGGCGATCATGAACAGGCAGGCCTGGGATCGCCTGCCCGCGGAGGCGCAGACGGCGATGCGGGAGGTGGGCCGCGAGTTCACCGAGCGCCTCGCCGACCTCTATGACAAGGAGGTCCAGGAGGCCGTGAAGGAGATGGAAGGCAAGGGCGTCCGCTTCTACGAGTGGTCGGTGGAGGACCGCGCGAAGCTCCAGGCCTCCATGGAGGGCGTGTGGGAAGCCTGGGC
>MGBV01000189.1:0-5400 GCA_001788415.1 Candidatus Rokubacteria bacterium GWC2_70_16
CTTGAGCACCTCCGGGACGCCGAGCGTCTGGCCAGGGCGCTCGACGATCGACGCCGTCTCGGCTGGGTGTTCGGCTACATCAGCCACTATCTCTGGATCGCGGGCCGTCCGGCGGAGGCTCGTTCGTGCAGCCAGGAGGCTCAAGCCATCGCCCAGGCTCTCGGGGATGGTCCGCTGGCAACCGCGGCGAACCTGTACCACGGCTTCTCCTGCCATCGCCTGGGGGATTACCGGGAGGCCGAGGACTCGCTTCGAAGGGTCGTCGAGGCGCTCGAAGGCGTTTCCGGCCGGGACTTCCTGGGCCTGTCAGGGCCTCCTGCCGTGCTTTCGCGTTACCAGCTGGCTCGTTCCCTTGCCGAGCGTGGAGCCTTCGACGAGGGGATGTCCCACGCGCGAGAGGCGACGCGGATCGCCGCGGCGCTCGACCACCCGTACAGCGTGGTCCTCGCCTCCTGGGCGCTCGCCGAGCTCCATACCGTCAAGGGGGAGTTCGCCGAGGCCATCCCTGTCCTCGAGCGAGCGTTCACTCTCTGCCGCGACTGGAAGCTGGGCCTCCTGTCCCCGCTCGTCGCGGACATGCTGGGCTACGTGCATGCGCTGTCCGGCGCCATGGCGAGAGGACTCGAGTTGCTGCGCGAGGCGGTCGAGTTGTTCACGACGCAGGGACGGCTGGCCGCTCAACCCCTCGCCCTGGTGCATCTGGGGGAAGCGCTGCTGCTCGCCGACCGGCGTGAAGACGCGGCCGCCAACGCAGGGCAAGCGCTGACCCTGGCGCGCGAGCGTGGGCTACGCGGAAACGAGGCCTACGCCCTCCGCCTCGTCGCCGAGATCGCCTCGCGCCGCGAGCCTCCGGAGGTCGAGCAGGCGGCGGACCATTACGGCCAGGCCCTGGCCCTGGCGAGCGAGCTCGGCATGCGCCCGCTCGTCGCCCACTGCCACCTCGGCCTCGGCCGGCTCCACCGGCGCACGGGCGCACGGGAGCGCGCGGCCGAGCACCTGGCCACGGCGACGGCGATGTACCGCGAGATGGACATGCGCTTCTGGCTCCCGCAGGCCGAGGTGGAGTCGGGAGTTCTCGGATGATCGTCGCCGTCGGAAATCCCGCCTCGCGCCCGCCGTCACAAGGCGTCCCACTCCTCCGCGCTGAGGCCGGATTGACGCAGGATGGCGCGCACGACGGGGACGGGAACATCGCCGGGGTGCATCGGGACCGTGACACCGCGACCGTCGGCGTGCGCGTACCGGGCGTGGCTTCCGACTTGCCGCCTGAGGGTGAACCCGGCCCGCTCGAGCTTTCGGACGATCTCCCTTGCCCGGAGCGGCCTAAGCGGCATGGGGAGGAAGCGTCACCCGCAGGTAGAACCCCTCCTCCTCCCGCTCCTCGGTGGGGATCGGCTTCCGCTCCTGGACCAGGCAGTCCAGGTGGAAGATCGCCATGGCCTGGAGACGCTCCAGCGCCTCCGGGACATCGGCCCCGTAGTCGGCGATCTGAAGCGCCGGGATCTCTGCCACCACGCTGGCAGTCTCGGGATCCCGCGCGAAGACCACGTGGTAGTGGACGGTTGCCGACACACCCATGGGCAGGACTCATCCTACCAGACCCGATCCATCCGGCGAAGCGGCGGGGCCTGGACCCGGAGCGGGCCTGGTGCGTGAGTGGCCGCGGGGAGGCTCCGACATGACATGCCCCCGCTGTCGCCACCAGAACCCTCCGGGCCTGAAGTTCTGCGGCGAATGCGGCGCTCGACTCGCGTCGGTCTGCGCGAGCTGCGGGGCGTCGAATGCCCCCGCCCAGAAGTTCTGCGGCGAGTGCGGGGCGGCCCTCGCCCAGGGCGCGCCGGCAGCCAAGTTCGCTTCGCCGGGGAGCTACATCCCCGCGCACCTGGCCGAGCGGGTCCTCACCTCCCGCGCGGCCCTCGAGGGCGAGCGCAAGCAGGTCACCGTGCTCTTCGCCGATCTGAAGGGCTCGATGGAGCTGCTCGCCGAGCGCGACCCCGAGGAGGCGCGCACGCTCCTCGACCCAGTCCTCCAGCTCATGATGGACGCCGTCCACCGCTACGAGGGCACCGTCAACCAGGTCCTGGGCGACGGCATCATGGCGCTGTTCGGCGCGCCCCTAGCCTGCGAGGACCACGCCGTCCGCGCCTGCTACGCCGCCCTCCGCATGCAGGAGACGGTCCGGCGCCACGCCGAAGAGGTCCGGCGCACCCTGGGCCTGCCCCTGCAGATCCGCGTCGGCCTGAACTCCGGCGAGGTCGTCGTCCGCTCGATCGGCAGCGACCTCCACATGGACTACACCGCCCTCGGCCAGGCCACCCACATCGCCGCCCGCATGGAGCAGATGGCCCTGCCCGGCTCCATCCTGCTCCCCGCCGACACCCTGGCGCTGGCCGAAGGCCACGTCGAGGTCCGGGCTCTGGGCCCGCTCCCGGTCAAGGGCCTCGAGGCTCCCCTCGAGGTCTTCGAGCTCACCGGGGCGACCACGGTCCGCTCCCGCTTCCAGGCCACCGCCGCCCGTGGACTGACGCGGTTCGTCGGCCGCGAGAGCCAGCTCGATCAGCTCCGCCAGGCGCTCGAGCGCGCGCAGGCTGCTCATGGCCAGGTGGTGGCCGTCGTCGGCGAGCCCGGCGTCGGCAAGTCCCGACTCTACTGGGAGTTCACTCACTCCCACCGCGCCCAGGGCTGGCTCGTCCTCGAGTCCGCCTCCGTCTCCTACGGCAAGGCCACCAACTACCTGCCCCTCCTCGAGCTGCTCCGCGCCTACTTCGCCATCGAGAGCGCCGACGATCCCCGCAAGATCCGCGAGAAGGTCACCGGCAAGCTCCTCTCCCTCGACCGCCAGCTCGAGCCGTGCATCGCGCCGATCCTGTGGCTCCTCGACGTCCCGGTCGACGACGAGAGCTGGGCCCGCCTCGACCCGTCCTGGCGCCGTCAGAGGATCCTCGACGCCGTCAAGCGCCTGCTCCTCCGCGAGAGCCAGGTGCAGCCCCTCATGGTCCTTTTCGAGGATCTCCACTGGATCGACGCCGAGACCCAGGCCCTCCTGGACAGCCTCGTGGAGAGCCTCCCCACCGCCCGGCTGCTCCTCCTCGTGAACTACCGCCCCGAGTACGCCCACGGCTGGGGCAGCAAGACCTATTACCGGCAGCTCCAGATCGATCCGCTCCCGCTCGAGAGCGCCGAGGCCTTGCTCGACGCTCTCCTGGGGCGGGACCCCGCGCTCGCTCCCCTCAAGCGCCTGGTGATCAAGCGGACCGAGGGCAACCCCTTCTTCATCGAGGAGAGCGTCCGGGCGCTGGTCGAGACCGGAGTCCTCGGGGGCGAGCGGGGCGCGTATCGCCTGACCCGGGTCGTCCAGGATCTCCAGGTCCCGGCCACGGCCCGGGCGATGGTGGCGGCGCGCATCGACCGGCTCGGCCCGGAGGACAAGCGCCTGCTCCAGGCCGCCGCCGTCATCGGCACCGACGTCCCCCTGGCGCTGCTCCAGGCCGTGGCGGAGGAGCCCGAGGACCGGTTGCGCCGGGGGCTGGGCCAGCTCCAGGCGACGGAGTTCCTCTACGAGACGCGGCTCTTCCCGGAGATCGAGTACTCGTTCAAGCACGCCCTCACGCACGAGGTCGCCTACGGGAGCCTCCTGGCCGAGCGCCGGCGGGCCCTGCACGCCCGGATCGTCGGCGCCATCGAGGCGCTCTATCCCGATCGCCTCGCCGAGCACGTGGAACGCCTGGCCCACCATGCGCTCCGGGGCGAGCTGCGGGAGAAGGCCGTCGCCTATCTCCGGCAGGCCGCGCTCAAGGCAGCCGCGCGGTCGGCGCTCCAGGACGCCCGGGCCTGGTTCGAGCAGGCGCTCGGAGTCCTCGACGCGCTGCCGGAAAACCAGGCCACCCTCGAGCAGGGCTTCGAGATCCGCCTCGAGCTGTACTCGGTGCTGTACCAGCTGGACGAGCTTCGGGGGGGGCGTGAGCGCCTGCGCGAGGCCCAGGCCCTCGCGGAGCGCTTGAACGACGACCGCCGGCGAGGCCGTGTCGGTGCATTCCTCGCGAGCATCCGCTTCATCCTCGGCGACCTGGACGGGGCGCTGGCGTCCGGGACCCAGGCGGTGGCGATCGCGGAACGGCTGGGGGACATGGAGCTCCGCATCCTCACGACGAGCATTGTCGGGGGGCTGCATTACCAGCGGGCCGAGCTCGAGCAGGCCGTCGAGCTGGCCACCGACAACCTCGCGGCGTTGCCCGCCGACTGGGTCCACAAGGTGTTCGGATTCGCCGCGGCGGTCACGGCATCGGTCTCCGATCGCTGCTTGCTGGTCAGGAGCCTCGCTCAGCTCGGCCGGTTCGCCGAGGCCGAGGAGCCCGCCGCCGAGGCCATCCGGCTGGCCGAGCTGACGCGTCATGCGTACACCGTCGGCTGGGCCCACTACTCCGCGGGCACGCTCCACCTCCTCAAGGGCGACTGGGCGAAGGCGCGCTCGCTGCTTGAGCACGGGCTTGCCGTGTTCCGGGCGGGGAACGTCGCCCTCCCTCGCGCGACGATCTCCTGCTCGGCCTGGGTGCTGGCGCAGCTGGGCGAGAGGGGTGAGGCGCTGGACCGGCTCCTGGAAGGCGAGCAGGTCGCCGAGCGGTTCGCGGCGAGCGGACATGCGGGCTATGCCGCCTGGGGCTACCACGGGATGGGTCGGGCGTGCTGGCTGCTCGGCCGGCTCGACGAGGCGCGCGCCTGGGGCGAGCGCTCGGTCCAGGCCGATCCTGCTCACCCCGGCTTCGGGGCCCACGCGCTGCACCTGCTCGGCGACGTCGCGACCCATCCCGACCGGTTCGACGCGGAGCGCGCCGAGACGCATTACCGCCAGGCGCTGGCCCTCGCCGAGCCGCGCGGCATGCGCCCGCTCGTCGCCCACTGCCACCTCGGCCTCGGCCGGCTCTACCGGGGAACGGGCGCGGGGGAGGGAGCGGCCGAGCACCTGGCGACGGCCGTGGCGATGTACCGCGAGATGGACATGCGCTTCTGGCTCGAGCAGGCCGAGGCGGAGGCTGCGGCGCTTGGTTGACACCCCCCGAACGCCGGCGAGGCTCCTGCCTCGGAAGACCGTCGACTCGCGGCGCCGGACGGGGGAGCGGGCCCTCCCCGCGGAACCGTGGTTTCTGCGCGCTGCCGGGGCCGAAGACCTCCATCTCGTGGCGCGTTTCTACACGCGGGCGCGGGTAGCGACTCAGCGTGTTCCGCGGGGAGGGCCCGCTCCCCCGGCCGGCGCTCCGTCTCCGGATGCCTGAGACGGACCCCTACGTCGGTTGCTGTCTGACGAACTCCGGGTAGATGGCGGCCAGCTGCTCGCGCACGGGGCCCCGGAGCAGCGCGAGCTCGCCTGGCGTCGGCGGCGGGGTGACCGGCGCCGGACGCGGC
>MGBV01000189.1:5412-5884 GCA_001788415.1 Candidatus Rokubacteria bacterium GWC2_70_16
CACGCTCGTCAGCTCGAGCCGCTTCCATTCCGGGTGGAAGGTCAGCACCGCGAGATCGCTCACCACCTCGCTCACGCCGCCGCGGCGGTAGACACCAGGCGGGGAGGAGCCCGGCGCCGTCACGAAGTCCACCCGCGGCACGAAGACGCGGCGGCTGTGGTCGGTGCGGAACAGGATGGTGCGCGGGATGACGAAGGGCAGGACGCCCTGGGCCCGCCCGCCGGGGAGTCGCACCGCGGGCCGGGCGGGATCGCCGATGACGCAGAGGTTGAAGGCCCCGGACTGGTCGATCTGGGCGCCGCTGCCGAAGAAGACATCGATGCGCCCCCGCATGGCGAAGTTGTAGAACTCCTGCATCCCGCCGTTGAACGGGAAATGCTCCGGGCTGCCGAGCAGGATGAGGCGGGCCCGCGGGGCATGGGTCGCCGTTGCGAGAAGGCAGGCGCTGGCGGGGATCGGGGACACCGAGCCC
>MGBV01000190.1 GCA_001788415.1 Candidatus Rokubacteria bacterium GWC2_70_16
GCTGCCGCCGCCAGGTCGTCAGGTGGGACGAGTACAGGCCCTCGCGCCGCAGGAACCCGCCCAGCTCGCCCGCGCCCGCGCCCGCGCAGGCGTCGGCCTCCTGCAGGACGCGCCGCTTGTACTCGGCCGTAAACCGGCGCCGAGCGGCGCGCTCGGCTACCTCCGGGTCCGGCGGCGGGGATGGGGCGATGACGCGCAGGGCGGCCGCGCTGCCGCTCACGTTCGCTGCACTCGGGGCATCAGGCACCTCCGTGCCGGGACGGGCCGGCCGCCGGGGACCACTCGCCTTCTTCCGGGTTGCCATGGCTGAGACACCTCGCTCCGCCCTCTACAGTAATTCCAGGGGAGGTCCGTGGTAGAGTCGAGGACGCGCGCGGTGGCGTACAGGACCGGCGGCGCCTGCTGCGAGCGGCGTCTTTCGTGGCCACTCTCGCCGAGAAGTCCATCGCTCCGTCTCGCGTCCCCGCTCATCGAACCGGACGTGACCATTTCGGTCATCCGGCTCTCGGACGGGGTTCACGGGCGGCATTCGCAGGCGCGAGCCGCGGAAGTCGGTCAAGAGCCAGAACGCCCAGTTCCCCGAATACGGCCGCGACGGGGAACTGCCGATACCCAGGCCCGGCCAGCTTGTGCCGTCGTCTGAGAAAGCGCCGCACCGCATGATACAGATGCAGCTGCACATCGTGCCGCGCCTTCGCCAACGATCCGTAGCAGAAGTACGCCGCCCAGCCCCGCACGGTGCGGTTCAGACGACTGACCACCTCCGCCCACGGCGCATGGTTCCCGGGCCGCAGCCCTTGCCGGATCGCCCCCTTGATGGAGGCGATGGCCTTCTTCGAAGGCCGTGCTCCGTTGTAGCGTCCGCCGGTGCGCGGCGAGTACATCGGTCCGAAGGTGTAGCCCAGGAAATCGAAGGACTCGCATCGAGCGTCCCGCACGCAGGTCTTCCCCTCGTTCAGCGCGAGCCCGATGCTGCCCATCCAGCCCCGCGTCTTCGCGAGGACCTCGTGGGCCCCATGCCGACACAGCACCACCAGATCGTCGGCATAGGTGACGAGCTGCGCGCCGTACTTCCGGTCCAGACCGTACCGGCGAAACGCCTTGATGTACCGATGCATGTAGATGTTCGCCAACAGCGGCGACACCACTCCGCCCTGCGGGGTTCCCCGAGTCGCCCTCTTCCCGCCACTCATCCGCTGCACTCCCCGCTCGTCCGGCTCCGAGACCGGCGCCTTCAGCCACATCTTGAGCAGATGCAGCATCCGGCCGTCGCTGATGCGCCGCGCCAGGCACGTCATCAGCGCCGCGTGCGGAATCGTGTCGAAATACTGCGACAGATCGGCGTCCACCACTTCAGTTCTCCCGTCATCCAGGGCTTTGTGGACGATGCGAATCGCCTCGTGCGCGCTCCGGCGTGGGCGGTATCCATACGCCGCCTCGTCGAAGTCCGCTTCGAAGATCGGTTCGATCACCAGCTTCGCCGCGGTTTGCACCACCCGATCCCGGATGGTGGGGATACCGAGGGGTCGCTGGCCCACGCCGCCGGACTTTGGGATCATCACCCGTCTCACGGGCTGGGGGGTGTAGCGTCCCGTTCGAACCTCCTCCCTCAACTCGCCCAGCCAGCGGGCCACACCGTACGTCTCGATCTGGGCGAAGGTCACCCCGTCCACGCCCGGCGCCCCACCGTTCTTCCGGCTGAGCGCGAATGCGTGAGCGAGAATGTCTTCACGCCACACCTTGTCGTATAGGACATGGAACCGCCGGGCTGGATCCCGCTTGGCCGTCACGTACAGCGCCCGTTGGAGCCTCCGGAGGTTCGCGGGGGTTGCCAGGCTCACGCCAATCCCCCTCCCCTCGGCTCGTCCGAACGCGCCCCGAACCAGGGCCCCTTCCCTCCACTGGCGTTACCCAGCTTCATCGGTACTATGGGCCCCTCCGACGCCTGCCGCGCCCATCCCCCGAAGGGACCGGTACCGGGTCGCCCCGGCCGCGCGACAGGCCTCCCGTGTTGCCAGTCACCGCGTGCGTACGTGCTGCGCCCACTACCCCGGCGAGCGGAGCGATCTTCCTGCGTCGGTAAATCCGATCGCCCCCGGCGGCCTTCGTCCAATGAGAGGAGACTCGGCGCTCGCATTCAACCTTTCGGGGCCTGCTCAGGCTTCACTCGCGTTGCGGCCCGTACGCTCGCTGACCCGCCCAAGGCGGATCTCTGTCCCCGAGGCTTCGACGGGTCGGTCGCCCTCGCCGTCTCCCGGGTAGCTACCAAGGTGTACCGACACCTCCTTGGACCGGACTTTCACCGGCTGCGTTGACTGACCTTGCACGGCACACTCTCACTATCGTTGACACAGAGGGCCGGGGTGATACACTCGCCCGCTCGTCGAGTCACTCCTTTCGGACCTGCATCAGGGACGGCCAGCGCCGCCCCGATCGGGCTCCAGCAGGCCACCGCCACGTTCTCCCAGGCCGGCCTCCCCGTGAGCTTGGCGATCGACGGGCTCCTGGACACGACCTCCACCACCAACGGCTGGGCCATCCATCCCCTGATTGTCGACCAGACGGCAGCCTTCGAGAGCGTGGCGGACACGCCGGCCTTCGCGGGCGGGACGGCGCTGACCTTCACGCTCAACCACACGTACTACAACGACCTCGGCCCGTTCGAGCACGCCCTGGGCCGGTTCCGGCTGTCGGTCACGACCGCCGACCGCTCGACCTTCGCCGACGGGATGACGACGGGGGGCAACGTGGGCCTCCCCGCCATCTGGACTGTCCTCGACCCCGCGGCCTACTCGTCGGCCAACAGCATCACGATCACCAAGCTCGCCGATAAGTCGCTCCTCGTCACCGAGAACGATACCCCGCACGACGTCTATACGGTGCTGGCCTACACCGCGCTCACGGGCCTCACCGGCTTCAGGCTGGAGGTCATGGAGGACCCGAGCCTCCCGAGCGACGGCCCGGGGCTCCAGGACTCCAACGGCAACTTCGTCCTCTCCGAGTTCTCGGTGGACGCGGCCCCCGTCCCCGAGCCTACGACGCTGCTGCTCCGGGGCACGACGGCGGTGGGTCTCGCCGCCGCTCGCCGGCTGAGCCGCCGTCGCTCGGCATAGCGGCCTCCCCGCACCTGCGGGCAGCGGCCCCCGGTCGCCCCCGGGCCGCGTGTCTCTGGCCCTTATCCCGCCAATCCTCGACGATCGCCCCGGCCCTGAACGCGCCCCATCGGGCCGGCCGAGGGGTGTGAACCGCAGATCAAGCTATGTGCAACCCGGTAGTGGATATACGCACGCCGCTTCACAGGGACCGTGGTGGAGGCGTGGGCACTGCCGGCCTCCCGCGGGAGCGAGCGCAAACACCCGCCGGCTCCCGCCCGGAGGTGCCGACCTGACAGCGCGGGCGTTGCGCCAGCGGCGGTCGGCAGCCAGCCCCACGACCGGCGGTGCCCCAGCGCACCTGGGCGATGCGGGCGCCGGGGCCCGAGTGCTGCCTGGCGCGACCATTGCGTCTCCACGACCTCGGATCGCCCTACGCTCGTGATGGCCACCACCACTGGCAATGCCGCTGCCGTGCTGGACCCCGACGCCCTCGCTCCGGGCGCCTCGTCCTGGGTGCGCGTGGCCTGGCTCGCGCCGCTCGTGTCGCTGCTCCTGAGCGCCCTCTACGGGCCGACGCTCGTACTTCTCGGGCGGCAGTGGTGGGACGACTCGAACTACACGCATGGCTTCCTGGTGCCGCTCTTCTCGGGCTATCTCGTGTGGCGGCAGCGGGCGCGGCTAGTGGCGCTCGCGCCGCGGGGGAGCGCGCTGGGGCTGCCGGTGCTGCTGGCGGGGATCGCCGCGCTGCTCCTGGGCGACGTCGCGGCCGAGCTCTTCCTGATGCGCGCCTCCCTGATCGTCGTGCTGGCGGGCCTCGTCCTCTTCCACCTGGGGTGCGCGGTGTTCCGGGTGGTGCTCTTCCCGCTCGCCTTCCTCCTCTTCATGGTGCCGCTGCCGGCGATCCTCTTCTACGCGATCACCTTCCCGCTGCAGTCGCTGGCCGCCCAGCAGGCGGCCTGGGCGCTCGACCTCCTGGGCGTGCCCGTGATCCTAGACGGCAACGTGATCCACCTGAGCCAGCTCACGCTCGGCGTGACGGAGGCCTGCAGCGGGATCCGCTCGCTGATCTCCCTCCTCGGCGGCGCCGTGGCCTGGGCCTACCTGGCCCTGCCTGCGGGCTGGATGATGGTCCTCTTCGTGGCCTCCACGGTGCCCATCACGATCCTCGCCAACGCGGGGCGCGTCATCTCGACGGGGCTCATCGGCCAGTGGTTCGGCGTGGAGTACGCCTCAGGCTTCTTCCACACCTTCTCGGGCTGGGCCGTGTTCGTCTTCGCGTTCATCTGCCTCTTCGCCGTCCACGGGCTGCTGCGGTGGGCGCGAGGGCGCCTCGCGAGGAGGCGGGCGTGAGGATCTGGACCCGCGCGGCGCTGTCCTCGGCGCTCCTGCTCGGGGCGCTGCTGGTCGTCCAGCTCCGCACCGAGGGCGAGGCCGTGCCCATCCGCAAGCCCTTCGACACCTTCCCCGAGATGATCGGCGACTGGCGCGGCCGCGAGGCGACCGTGTTCGAGCTGGACGTGCTCAACGTCCTCAAGGTGAGCGACTACCTGATGCGGCGCTACACGGACCCCTCGGGGCGAAGCCTGTGGCTCTACATCGGCTACTGGGCCTCGCAGCGCAAGGGCGCCCAGATCCACTCGCCGCGGAACTGCCTACCGGGCGGCGGCTGGGAGCCCGTGGAGGCCTCCTTCGTCACGATCCCCCTGCCCGCGCCGCATGCGCCGATCACGGTGAACCGCTACCTGATCCAGAAGGACCGCGACATGCAGCTCGTGCTGTACTGGTACCAGGCGCAGGGCAAGGCGGTGGCCCGCGAGGTGGAGGCCAAGGTGGACATGGTGCGCAATGCGATGCTCCGGAACCGCACGGACGGGGCGCTGGTGCGCGTGTCGAGCCCGATCTACGGCAGCGCGGCCGAGACGACGGAGCGCCTCGTCCAGTACGTGCAGGCCGTGTACCCGCGGCTCGGGGAGCACCTACCGGAATGACCGCCCCGGGGTCAGGTCTTGCAATCCAGCATGCGCTCCGCGGGGTCAGGTCTTGAAAGCCAGCACGCTCGCTGAGAAGGAATGTTGTGTTGCAAGACCTGACCCCACTGGCGGGGGGCAGGCGTCAGCGGGGCGTCGGCGAGGGGCGGGCCCGACGGCTCTTGCCTGGGGCGCGGCGAGGCCGACACGTGAGGGATACCTCGTAATCCAGCGCCCTGAAGAGCTTCACCATGGTCTCGAGGGTCAGGTTGTGCCCTGGGTTGCCCTCGATGCGCGAGATGTTCGGCGCACTCATGCCGACCTTGGCGGCGAGTTGGGTCTGGCTCAAGCCCTTCTGCTGGCGGAGCGTGGCGAGCTGGACACCCACGCGGAGCGCCTTCAGCTCTTCCTCGACGAGCGCCTTCATCTCGGGATCGCCCATCTGCTTCTGGAAGTACCGGTCCCAGTTGGTCGCCTTCCTCACCTCTCGTCCCCCCACCCTGTCGGCTCCTCAGCCACCCTCTCGCTGTTCGAGGTACCTCTTCATCCGCCCCTCGGCGATTCGCACGTCCCCTTCGGGGATCTCGCTCGAACTCTTCCTCAGCGCGTGGAGCAGGACAAACACCCCGTCCGGCGCCGCGAAGTACAGCACCCGGTAGCGCTCCTTCCCGTAGTGAGCCCGCAGCTCCCGGACCTTTCCCCTGACATGGCTGGAGTACGGGAACGGGAGCGTCGGCCCCCGCTCGGCCAGCAAACCGATCACGGCCACGATCTTGGCCCGCCGCCGGTCGAGCGCGTCCAGGAAGTCCCGGACCGGGCAGTCGGCGTCGCTGTCCTCGTGAAACTCCACGGCCCATGCCGGCGTCACGGCCCGGGTCCTTCCCTCATCCATGATACCTTGTGTGGTAACTCTGTCAAGGTAGCCGCCTCCGCGATGGCGCCGGCGCCGCTCGTCCGGCGGGCGCCTCGCGGGGCGGGAGGACGACCCGCGCCGGCACCCTCGGGGCGTGATGTACCACCGCGCGCGAACGACAGCAATGACGCGGTTTGGATACACCCGTGGCGCCCGAGGTCAGCCCCCGCGGTGAGGTCTTGCAATCCAGCACGCTCGCTGAGCGGGGCCGTCACGTGATGGAGCCTCTCCGGGAATTGCTCGCAACGCGCGCCTCCCAGGCCCCCCCCCTGCCCCAGGGGGGCACCGGGGCAGATGGGCACAGGCGACCACGCGCTCGTTCGATCACGAATGTCGTAATGCAAGACCTTCTATGAGGGGTCCGCTGTCAAGCCCCTTGTTCTCCTGCGTGTCGGCGACTGCGTCTGCCTCCGTGCGTGTCG
>MGBV01000191.1 GCA_001788415.1 Candidatus Rokubacteria bacterium GWC2_70_16
CGGCTACGACGCCGTCGAGGTCGCCCCGTACACCTTCGGCGACCCCGTCTTCCCCCGGGCGCTCCAGATGGCGCCCGAGGTGAGGCAAGCGGCCGAGGCCATGGGGCTTCGGGTGCTCGGGCTGCACTGGCTGTTCGCGCGCACCCAGGGGCTGCACATCCACCACCCTGAGGCCGCCGTGCGCCGGGCCACGCGCGAGCACCTCGTGCGGCTCATGGACTTCTGCCGCGCGCTGGGCGGCGACATCATGGTGTTCGGCTCCCCGCCGGCGCGCGGGCTTCTGCCCGGCCAGAGCCCGACCGATGCCTTCGCGCGCACCCGGGACTTCTTCGCCGACGTCATGCCCGATGCGGCCGCGCGCGGCGTCGTCATCTGCTTCGAGCCCCTCGCGCGCCAGACGACGACCTTCATCCGTACCGCCGCCGAGGCCCTGGCCCTCATGCGCGCCGTGGGCCACGCGCATTTCCGGCTGAATCTCGACGCCATCGCGCTGTCCGACGAGCCGCGCCCCCCGGCCGCGACCATCCGCCAGGTGTGGCGCGCGGCCCCGGAGGCCGTCCGCCACATCCAGGTCAATGACCCGAACCTGCTCGGCCCCGGCATGGGCGCCCTCGACTTCATGCCGATCCGCGAGGCGCTCGACGAGGTGGGCTACGACGGCTACCTGTCGGTGGAGGCCTTCGACTTCTCGGTGGGCGCCGACCGGATCGCGCGCGAGAGCCTCGCCTACCTGCGGCGCATCTGGAGGGATGGCTGAGGCGCGGCGGGTTCGGCGCTCCAGGGCCACGTCGTAGTCGTCGCGAACCCATTGAAGTCTGCGGAGGAATAACAGGAAAACTGGACTCCGCCGCCCGTGTGTGCCACCGTGAGGGCCGATGGCAGCCACGGAGACCTCGCAGAGCGGCGGCGACACGGGCCCCCGCACCGTGTTCTATCGCGGGCAGCGCCTGGGGTCGAGGGAGTTCGCCCGGATTCAGCGGGCCATCGCGGGCCGACCGGGGCTGACGCGCGAAGCGCTGGCACGGGAGGTGGCCGAACGGTTTCGGTGGACACGCCCCACAGGGGATCTCGCCGTCACCTCCTGCCGCCTGTTGCTGCAGCGGCTGGGCCAGCGGGGCTTCATCCGGCTGCCCGCGACCCTGCCGCGACGGCGCCCCGTCGCGACGCCGCCCGGGGCCGAGCCCGCCGCGGGGCCGCGCGCCTGGGGGCCGGGGGCGGACCCTGGCGTGCCGGGGGCGCTGGTCGTGCGGCCGATCGTGCCGGCGGAGGCCGCGGCCTGGCGCTCCGCCATGGCGCGCTACCACTATCTGGGGTGCCCCCACCTCGTCGGCGAGTCCATCCGCTACGCCGCGTTCGTCGGCAACACGCTCGTCGCGCTGCTGCTGTGGGGCGCGGCGGCACTGCATAATCCCCCACGCGATCGCTGGCTCGGTTGGGACGCGGCCACGCGGCAACGCCGGCTGCCGTGGGTGGTCAACAACGTCCGCTTTCTGATCCTGCCGGGGAGTCAGCCCCCCCACCTCGCCTCCCGCGTCCTGGCCGCCACCCTGTGCCGGCTCGGCCGCGACTGGAGCGCCCGCTTTGGCCACCCAGTGCTGCTGGCCGAAACCTTCGTCGATCGGGCCCGCTTTCGCGGCACCTGCTATCGCGCCAGCAACTGGCTCTACCTCGGCGACACGCACGGCTTCGCGCGCCGGGGCGCCCGCTACGAGCACCATGGGCATCCGAAGCGGGTGTTCGTCTACCCACTCGCGCGCCGCGCGGGTGAGCGCTTGCGCGCCCCCGACCAGCCCCTGCCGCACCCGACCCCGGAGGGTCCCCCCATGGTCACGCTCGCGCTCTCCCGCCTCCCCCTCGAGGGTCGGGGCGGGCTCATCGACGTGCTGCAGGGCCTCGCGGATCCGCGCCATCGCCGCGGCATCCGACACTCGCTGGTGTCGATCATGGCCATCGCCGTGTGCGCCACGCTGGCCGGGGCCCAGAGTCTCATGGCCATCGCCCATTGGGCGCAGGACCAGAGGCCCCGCACGCTCCGGCGCCTGCGCTGCCACACGGGGCGCGCGCCCAGCGAACCGACCCTGCGGCGCGTCCTCGGCCAGATCGACGTGGCGGCGCTGGACCACCGGGTCGGGGCGTGGCTGGTCCAACAGACCTCGGTGGCAGGCCAGGGGCTGGCCATTGATGGGAAGTCGCTGCGGGGCAGCGCCGACGGCGCCACGAAAGCGGTGCACCTGGTCGGCGCCGTGCTCCATGGCGCCGGGGCGGTGGTGGCCCAGCACCGCGTGCCGGACAAGACGAACGAGATCACGAGCGTCGACCCGCTGTTCGCCGATCTCAACATCCAGGGCGCGGTGGTGACCGGGGACGCGATGTTCACCCAGACCGCCATCGCCCGCCACGTCGTCGACGAGAAAAAGGCCGACTACCTGTTCACCGTCAAAGACAACCAGCCGACTCTGCGCCAAGACATCGAAGACCTCCAGCTGGACGCATTCCCCCCCTCAGCACATCACGCTGGACAAGGGCCACGGGCGGCTCGAGGAGCGGCGGATCTGGACGAGCGGAGAGCTCGCCGGCTACAGCGACTTCCCCTTCCTGCGGCAAGCGATCCGCATCGAACGCGTCGTCAGCACCCTCACGGGCACGCCCCTGCGCTCTGAGGTGAGCTATGCCGTGAGCAGCCTCCCGGCCCACACCGCGTCGCCGGCCCGGTTGCTCGAACTGGTCCGCGGCCACTGGGCGATCGAAAACCGCGTGCACTACGTCCGCGATCGCACCTTCGATGAAGACCGCTCCCAGGTCCGCAAGCGCGCCGCGCCGCAGCTCATGGCGAGCCTGCGCAATCTGGCGATCAGCCTGCTGCGCCTGGCCGGAGCCACCAACATCGCGGCGGCGCTGCGCCATTGCAGCCGCCACGGCCGCGAGACGCGGCGGCTCATCGGCCTCTAGGCTGCGCGCGAGCTGTTCGGCGCTGCCCGCGGCGCCGCCTTCGCGCGATGCCACGGCAGACGTCTGCCCTCACCGACCCTGGCCGGAGCGCTCGCGCACCGCGCACCGCCTCGTGCCTGGCGTCATCACCTCGCGTCACCCCATCGATCGGGCGCCTGGCTCCGCTTTGCTACCCAGCCTCCCCACCCGAGCAGCCAACTATGACGGGGCCCTGTTCGGCGCTCCGTTCGCGTGGACTTCCGCCACCGCGCGTGGTATAAATCGACGTTCTCCTCGGGCTCGTGGTGCAGCCTGGTTAGCACACTGGACTGTCAATCCAGAGGTCGCGGGTTCAATTCCCGTCGAGCCCGCCATGAAATCGTAGAGTTAGGGGCGGCGGCTTCGGTCGTCGCCCCTCACTTTGCCCAGGACCGTGCCCAGCTCGGGGAAATTGAGTCTCGCGTAGGCACGCTCGCCGTCCCCGTCATTGACCGCTCTCCGAGTGCGCGAGCGGCTTCGCCTTGCCCTCCGCGTAGGCCGCGAGCTTCGCACCACCCTCCTTGAGCATCACCTCGTCCACGATCGCGTAACGGCGGTAGATGCTCTCGGTCCGGTGGCCCACCATCGCCATCGCCGTGGACCGCGGGACGCCGGCGCGCTCGAGATTGCGGACCGCCGTGCGACGGAAGTCGTGGGGGATGCGGCCCGGCAAGCCAGCCGCCAGACAGGCCGCGCGCCAGGACTTCGTGAAGCCCTTGAGCGAGCGCCCGCGCTTGGTGCGGTGGAAGACCCACGGGACGATGGCGCCGATCTTCTTCTGGAGCGTGTCCGTCGTCGTCCGCTGGACCTCGAGGAGGGCCCGCAGCTCCGGCACCATGGGGAACGTGCGGCCGTCGCGGTTCTTCGTCGTGCCCACGTCCAACGTCACCACGCCGGCCCGGAAGTCCACCTGCCGCCACTGGAGCGTGAGGATTTCACTCTTGAGCCGCCAGCCGGTGAGATAGGCGAACGTCTCCGCCGGCCGCGCGTACTCGGGCAGGTGGGCGCGCACCGCCTCGAACTGCTCGCGCTCGAAGAATCCGCGGCGCGCGTTGTTCTCCTTCAGCATCTCGATGTACGGCAGCCGCTGGAGGCGCTCACCCTTCACCGCGAGGGAGAACATGCGTTTGAGCGCGGCCAGCTCGCGGTTCACGGTGGCCGGCGCCGTCACGGGGCAGCGGTGCGGCTCGGCGGCGCAGTCGTGCGGCACCGTCTCGGCGAGACGCTGCGCCCGGTAGCGGGTGACGTCCGCGCTGGTCACCTGCATGGCCGGGCGCGGGCCGAACACGGGCAGGAGGTGGGCGAGACTGTACTCGAGGCGATCGGCGGACCGCCGGCCATTCGCCTGGTAATCGGCCCGGAGATCCTCGGCCAGCGCGGCGACGGTGATCTTGTCGGCGCGGGGGACGATGACCCGGCCCTCGACAGCGGCACCCTCGCGCTGCTTGAGCAGCCGCCGGGCCTCCTGCTCCTTCTCCGTGCCGCTCGACTCTCGCTGCAGGACGCCGAGCGCGTCGCGGTACTTCAGCCAGATGATCGCCGACTCCTTCTGCGTCCCGTCCGAGCCCCGATACTTCGGTCGATAGAGACTGCCCATCATCAGGCTCCTTTCTTCTGGCGGCTGGGGCGCCGACTGTCGCGGGCCTGCCGTGCACACTTGGGGTGCCGCTCCTGCCGCCGGCGGGCGACGAAGAGCCGATGACACTCCGGGCACTCGCGCAGCCGTTCGCAGGCGGCGAGCAGGTCGGCGACCTGGTGTAGGAGAGCGGTAGTCAAGTCAGGCCAGTCCCGATGACGCTCAAGACGGATGCTCCGCTTGCCGCTGGTCGGGCGCCACCGCGTCCATAGCTCTTCGGGTACTCCCGGCAAGTCCGCGGGCTGGACGTGCGCGCGGGTGAGCGCCACGGCCCGCTCCCAGACACCGCGCAGGTCAGCATCCGGCGGGTCGGGAAGCGAACAGCCCGTCGCGTCTATCGGGAACGCCCATTCAGGTATGCCGCGCGGCTTCATTCCTTCGGCCAGCGCGTGCAGGTTATCGCGCAGCACCGCGCGCTCGCCCGTTGACAGCGCGTCGGGATCGCGCACCGCGAAGTCGTCGAGGAGCCACCGGCAACGGTCGTCAATCGTCGTCCCGATGCGCTCGCGCGCGAGCGCGACGTCTCGGCGGTAGCGGGCATCGTCGGCGACCGCGACGTCTCGGTGGCGGCGGACATCGTCGGCGAACGCTGCGACCTGCCGGGCTGTCGTCGGGATGTCTGGTGCCTTCGTGGACTGGCCCTTCGCCGGCTTCGTCTTCGTCCTGATCTTCTTCATGTGGGTCAGTATGCGCGGAATTCTACAGATGTCAAGATAATAAGCGCGGCGCGGAAAATACTTGAATCTGCGCGCCGAGCCACTCATACTGCACCCGAGAGCCATGGCGGGGCCTGGGCCGAACCCGATAAGGAGGGGCTGATGTTGGACACGGAGGAGATCATCCCGCTGCTCGTGCTGGCCAAACGGTACGGCCTGGCGCCGCGGACGGTCTATGACGTCCAGTGGCGGCGGCGTGTCGGGCTGCCGGCGATAAAGCTCGGCGGCAAGATCATCGGCGTGCGCGCCCAGGACGTCGCCGCGGCGCTTCGCCGGGAGCGCTTTCGGCCCGCGGGGGCCGCATGAGCCGCTCGATGATCGAGGCCCTCCTTGACGAGTTCGGGTGGGGCTGGAGTCAATCGCTTTCCCTCCTGCTCGACCAGGCGCTGATCCTTGAGGAGATGGGCCGGTGACTCGCTTCGTCGCGCTTCTGCGCGACCCCCGACCGCTCGGCGGTATCTGCCCGGCATGCGACGCGGTCATGGATGAGAGCGGGTGCCGTCTGGGCGTTCACTACGGCGTGAAGCCTGCCGCGGTCGCGCGGACCGGCGTCGCCCAGATCGTCGAAGTTTTCTGCCAGGGGGAGCCGACCGTCCCGGTGCAGGAGTGCCCGGCATGTCGATGAAGCCGGCGATCCTCGACCGCCTCAAAGGCGTCCAGCGGGCGGGCAACGGGTGGCTGGCGTTCTGCCCCGCCCACGAGGATCGGCACAAGCGGAGTCTTTCGGTCGGCGTCGGCGGCGACGGCAGGACGCTCCTGAACTGTCACGCGCTCGCGTGCCCCGTGGAGAAGATCACCGCCGCCGTCAACATGACGCTCGCCGACCTCGCGCCGCCCAACACGAAGGCCGACGGCCAGGGTCGCGACGGGGCCGGGCGAATCCTCGCGACCTACGACTACACGGACGGCGCCGGGGCGCTCCTGTCCCAGGTGGTGCGCTTCGCGCCCAAGGACTTCCGCCAGCGCCGGCCAGACGGGCGGGGCGGCTGGACGTGGAACCTCGACGGCGTGCCGCGTGTCCCGTACCGCCTCCCCGAGCTTGTCGAGCAAGCGTGCGTCTACTGGACGGAGGGCGAGAAGGACGCCGACCGGCTCGGAGGACTTGGCATCGCGGCCACCACGTCACCCGGCGGGGCGCAGGCCTTCCGCGATGAGTACGTGGAGCAGCTCGCGCGCCTCGGGGCGCAGGAGCTGGTGATCCTCCCGGACAACGACGCCCCCGGCCGCCAGTACGCCTCCGCCGTGGCCCGTGCCTGCCGGCGCCACGCGCTGCAAGCCCGCATCCTCGCGTTGCCGGGCCTGCCCCCGAAGGGCGATGTCTCCGACTGGCTCGACGCCGGCCACATGCCGGAGGAGCTGGCGGCGCTCGCTGCCGCGGCCCCCCTCTTCGACGACGCGCCCGGGACCGAGGGCGATCCCGTGGCCGCGCGCGACGAGAGCGCCCAGGCAGAGCCCGCGCTGCGGCGCGAGGGCTTCGACCTCACGCTCACCTGGCCGGACGGCGTGGGCATGGACCTCACCGCGACGGCCGCGACGGCCGCGACGGCGTGCGCGGCGAGCTGACCGTGCGCCACGGGGCGCGCCGCGTCTCCTGGGGCTCGCTCGCGCTGGCCAGCACAGCGGCCCGCGAGGCGCTCCGCAAGAAGCTCGAAGCCGTGGCCCCCGGGCCGGCCTGGGGTGAGTGCCTCGAG
>MGBV01000192.1:0-11071 GCA_001788415.1 Candidatus Rokubacteria bacterium GWC2_70_16
GCCGTCTTGCCGTGGGAGTTCTACGAGAGCCTCGTCGAGACGCTCGACGTGCTCAGCGAGCCCGAGCTCGTGGCGGCGCTTCGTGAGAGCCTCGAGGACATCGAGCGTGGCCGTCTGCTCAACCACGAGGAGGTTGGGGCGCGTCTCGGGCCGTGACCGACTCGATCTACGCCGTCAAGTGGACCGAGACGGCGACCGGGCTTCTGGAAGCGATCTCCGACAAGAGGGTTCAGCGCGGAATCTACGCTCGCGCCGGCCAGCTCGCGCATTCCCCCGAAGACCAGGGTAAACCCCTGGTTTCCGAGCTGGCTGGATTCCGCAGCGTTCGCGCCGCAGGTCAGAAGTACCGCATTGTCTACCGGGTCCAGCGGCAGGATGTCATCGTGGTAGTTGTCGCGGTGGGCCGCCGAAAGCACGGGGACGCGGCCGACATCTATGCGCTCGCCCGGAGGCTTCTGAAGCAACGGCTTGTTCCGGTGCCCACCCAGCGCGCGAAGAAGTAGCCGCCGCTCGCCTCCCTCTCCCGGAGGTTGATGCAGAGCCGGTCGACTTACAAGATCAGCCGCTCACCCAATTCCCGGAGGTCGCGTACGAAGTCCTCGGGCTTGGGTGGCTCGATCCAGCGAACCGCCTCCCAGTCGGCACGTGTGGCGGCGCACAGCACTCTCGCCAGATCGGCCGGGAACAGCCCTGCGGCCTTGCTGTGCGCATCGGTCAGCGCGCGGTCGAGAAGCAAGCCCATCAGGCGGCAGAATCCCCAGATGTCGGCCAAGTCCTTCGGCTCTTGACGATCGATGACCGCCGTCACCTTGCTCGCGAGAATATTCTCCGGGCTGTCCATCCGCCCCAGGACCGGATGCGTACGGATCGCGCCGAGATGCGATGGGACGTCGTTGATCAATTCGATCTTGAGGACGACGTCAGTCGCGAGGAGGGACAGGCGGGCGAACCGGGCGTCTCTCTGGATGACCTCGATCCGCCAGCTCGACGAGTCGGCGAGGGCGTGGACGATTCGATCGGTCCACAGGCCGAATCGTGGGTCGTCGTTGACGAACAGATCCAAGTCATCCGAGAAGCGATGGTGAAGATAGCCGCGGGACGAGGCAGCTCCCCCCGTGAGGTAGAAGTCGGTCTCGACGGTGTTGATGGCCTTCAAGACCCGATCCTGCAGCGGATAGAGGGTGTCGAAGTAGAAGGCCCGATCCATCTACAGCTTTTCGGGGTGGTGCGCCGTCAGCCACTCGACCAAGAAGTCGAACCCACGGCGACGGCCCGGCGAGCGAACCCGTTTACGCACGAGGGGCCAGCGTTCAACGAGGCCCCGGTACCCAAGCAGTCGGATGATCTCACGATAGGAGGCGTACTCCAACAGACGAGCGGTTGCCCACTCTCGGTCCAGCCGTCCGAGCGTCGCACGCCCTGACAACAGGTCGGCGAACTGGACCTCGTCGAGCTCATAATCCCACAGGTAGGTCGGTCTCCGCGGCATGGTTGCTCCGGGTCGAATTGTAACGTCTTTCTGGGGATAAATCGAGACGCGGCTGAGCCGAGATTCCGGGAGGGGATCGGTCACGGTGACCGCATGCCGGTCGTGCACCCTGTGATCGGCCGCCCCCTGCCGCGGGAGCAGCATTGCCTCAGGCCAACGGGGGACGACGGGTGCTGACGCGCCCGGTCCCCCACGATCCAGGCGTGCTCAGGTGTTGCGGGGAGGCGGGCCGAGGTCTCCCGGAGCCCCCCCGGCTCCCGCCGCGCGCGGCGCGAGGGCTTTTGAGTTCTGCTTCTTGGTTTGTCGCGCCTCAAGCCATTTCTTTAAGGACTGAGGGCTCTCGCCGGAACGGCGACCGGCGAGAAGCCCCGCCACAGTCAAATCCTCATCGAGATCTGGCCAGTGAATGTACGCTCCCTCTCCGAAGATCTCAAGATGATTGCGCTCCTCAGGTGTGCCATACCACAGGCGAGGATACCAACCTAGAGGGACGAGTATGGTTCGACCATCCACGAGATCAACGGTTAAGGCCTCCTCACTGACTGTCACGCGTCCGGCCCGGGCTTGTAGTTCAACGGCCAAAGAATTCATACCACCTCTCCAGTAATGTCTCGCGATGCTCCTGGACGAGCTTCGCAATCGTGTTGAGTTCCGCTCGATTGAATCCGCCTGCCCCTTCCAACACCACAGGATCTAGAAAGAATTTCGCAACCATGTTCTCGCGTCTCACATGAATGTGTGGAGGTTCACCGCGGTCAAGAGAGACAAAGAAGAAACGGTAGGGACCTGTCCTCAGGGCCGTCGGCATTTGCGTTGCGGGAATTCTATCTCCAACCTGGTGTTACCTGCAACCATACCGGGGGGACGCCCTCAACTCGGAGTCGAAGAATTAGATGGAACTCCATGGTAACGCAAAGGTAGCGGCTCGGCGCGGTCTATACGACCCGCCCCAGTTGAGGCACCACGGGCGTAAGCGAGGGCGCCTCGGCGGGGCGACGGCGTGATGCCGCCGCCCCGTGCTGGCGCTTTCTCGGGTCACCCTCTCTGGATTCGGATGTTTCGGAAGGCCACTGTTGCTCCCACGCTGCGGCGGCCGGCTGCGGGTCATCGCCACCGAGCAGGACCCGGTGGTGGCGCGCACGATCCTCACTCACCTCGGCCTCCCGCCGCCCACAGAGCCGCCCGGCCCCGCCCGCGCCCGCGGCCATCGGGTAGATCCGCCGCGCTGACTGCCCCCTCGGCCCCCTCTCGCTTGGGCACCGCTGCTTGCTGCACGGGCGCTCCTTGACCGCGCGCCTGCCGCGGGAGCAAGCATTGCCTGAGGCCAACGGGGGACGGCGGGTGCTGACGCGCCCGGTCCCCCACGATCCAGGCGTGCTCAGGCGTCGCGGGGAGGCGGGCCGAGGTCTCCCGGAGCCCCCCCGGCTCCCGCCGCGCGCGGCGCGAGGGCTTTTGAGTTTCCCATGCGCCTCGTCGCGGACCGCTCGCCGGGCTCGCGCGTCCAGGTCGCGCTGGCGACCCACCCCGAGACCAGGAAGTACCGCATCACGGTCGAGGCCAGGGCGGGCCGGAGTCGTGATGCTGGAGGGGACGGCCGCCCTCGAGGAGGCCGTGGAGGTGGCGCGCACCGTGGACGGAGTGCGGGAGGTCAAGACGCAGCAGGTCGAGATCCCGCCGATTCCGCCCTTCGTCGCCTACCCGCCGGGCCTGGCGGGGCCCTCGCGCTTCGGCCTGTCGTCGGGCACCTCGGCGACCTTCGCCGTCACGTCGATCTTCTGCTTCTTCCTGAGCACCTGGAGCGTGGCAGTTTTCCCCACCGGGGTGTCGGCCACGAGCCGCTGGAGCTGGCGATAGTCCTCGATGGGGGCCTTGTCGTAGCCGACGATCACATCCCCCTGCTGGAGCCCCGCCGCGGCCGCCGGGCTGCCCGGGATCGTGGAGGCCACCAGCGCCCCGCCCCCCGTCACCCCCGGCGTCTGCGCGAGCTCCGGCGAGAGCGGCTGGAGCGCGACGCCGAGCCAGCCGCGCACCACCTTGCCCTTCTCCACGAGCTGATCCACGACGCGCTTGACCATGTTGATCGGGATGGCGAAGCCGATCCCCTGGCCGCCGGCGACGATGGCGGTGTTGATCCCCACGACCTGGCCCTTGAGGTTGATGAGCGGCCCGCCGGAGTTGCCGGGGTCGATCGAGGCGTCGGTCTGGATGAAGTTCTCGTAGGTCGCGACACCCACGTCCGAGCGCCCGGTGGCGCTGATCACGCCCACCGTGACCGTCTGGTCCAGCCCGAAGGGATTGCCGATGGCGATGGCCCACTCGCCGACCCGCAACGCGTCCGAGTCGCCGAGCGCGGCCACGGAGAGCTCGTGATCCGGCTCGAAGCGCAGCACGGCGAGGTCGGTCTTGGGATCGACGCCCAGCACGCGGCCCCGGAACTCGCGCTTGTCGGAGAGCCTGACCGTGATCTCGTCGGCGCCCTTGACGACGTGGAAGTTCGTCAGCACGAGGCCCCGCTTGTCGATGATGACGCCCGAGCCCAGGCTCGGCTGCCGGAACTCGGGCCGCTGGCTCGGCGCCTCGCGGCCGAAGAACTGCTTGAAGAAGTCCTGGAAGAACGGGTCGTCGGCGCCCGGCGGGGGCGCCGCGGGCCGCCGCGAGCGGGAGCGATGGATGACGCCGACGTTCACCACGGCGGGGCGCAGCTGCTGGGCCACGCCGACGAAGGTCGCCTGGAGCGACTCGGGAACGCTCGTGGCGGGCGCCGCGGCCTGGGGGGGCGCGGCGGGCCTGGGGGACAGCGCCCCGTGGACCAGGTAGCCGGAGGTGAGGCGAGCGGACATGGCACTCCCCCGAGCGGAGCGAGAAGCCCGGCAGCCGGGAGGCGACAGCGGCGCGGGCGCGCCTTGACCACTGTAGCGGAGAACACTACACTTGCCTTATGGCGCGCCGGAACATCAGCCCGCCTGGCGAGCCGATGCCCGTCGGGGCGGCGGAGATCGCGTCGCGTCTCGGCGTCCGACCGCAGACTGTCCACACGTGGCGTCAGCGAAAGCTCATGCCGGCACCGCGGTGGACCGTGTCCGGCCAGCCGGCGTGGGACTGGGCAGCGATCGAGGCTTGGGCACGGCGCACGGGTCGACTGCGAGCGCCGGACATCCACGCTGCCCTGCTCGAGCTCGAGGGGGCGGGCTGGGAAGGCGATCTCGACGACCTGCGGGGCGACCGCGCGACGTGTCGGTGATCCTCGTCGACACGTCGGCCTGGGTCGAGCTGCTGCGCGCCACCGGCCACCCCGCCCACGTCACCCTCAGATATCACCTCCAGCGGCGGTCACAGATCGCGACGACCGAGCCGGTCATCATGGAACTGCTGGCCGGAACCCGAGGCCGCCGCGAGCACTCGAGCATGCGTGCCAGGCTGCTGGCGCTTCCCCGGCTGGCGCTGCGAGGGCTGGTCGACTTCGAGTCGGCGGCGGCGCTGTATCGCGCCTGCCGCATCCGGGGGGTGACGGTCCGCAAGCTCATGGACTGTCTGATCGCCGCCGTCGCCATTCGAGAGGGCGCCACGGTCCTCCACAACGATCGCGACTTCGACGTGCTGGCCAGGAACACGCGGCTGCGGATCGAGCGGTATCGTCTCCTCCGCCCCGTCCCGCCGCGCTGACGGCGGGCGGTCACGACAGGAGCGCGCGAGCCCCCCGACCCCCTCCCTGCGCCTCGACCCGGCGCGTGCCTGACCGGCGGCGCGGGGTAACGGGCGCACACGGGCTCGACGGGGCAGCGGCCCCCCGGGGCGCTGCCCTCGCGCCGCTATTTCCCGGGAGCCCAGGGGGCCCCGCGGCTTCCGCGTGTCGTGCAGGGCAGGGCCCGTCAGCCTCCGGGCCTGGCGGGGCCTTCGCGCTTCGGCCTGTCGTCGGGCGCCTCCGCGACCTTCGCCGTCACCTCGATCTTCTGCTTCTTCCTGAGCACCTGGAGCGTGACGGTCTTTCCCACCGGGGAGTCGGCGACCAGCCGCTGCAGCTGGCGGTAGTCCTCGATGGGGGTCCTGTCGTAGGCCAGGATCACATCCCCCTGCTGGAGCCCCGCCGTCGCCGCCGGGCTGCCCGGGATCGTGGAGGCCACCAGCGCCCCCCCGCCCGTCGCGCCGAGGGTCTGCGCCAGCTCCGCGGAGAGCGGCTGCAGTGAGACGCCGAGCCAGCCGCGCACCACCTTGCCCTTCTCCACCAGCTGGTCCACCACGCGCTTGACCATGTTGATCGGGATGGCGAAGCCGATCCCCTGGCCGGCGGCGACGATGGCCGTGTTGATCCCGATGACCTGGCCCTTGAGGTTGATGAGGGGGCCCCCCGAGTTCCCGGGATTGATCGAGGCATCCGTCTGGATGAAGTTCTCGTAGGTCGCCACGCCGACATCCGAGCGGCCCGTGGCGCTGATCACCCCCACCGTGACCGTCTGGTCCAGCCCGAACGGGTTGCCGATGGCGATGGCCCACTCGCCGACCCGGAGGGCGTCCGAGTCGCCGAGGGCGGCCACCCGCAGCTCGTGGTCCGGCTCGAAGCGGAGCACGGCGAGGTCGGTCTTGGGATCGGCGCCCAGCACGCGGCCCCGGTACTCGCGCTTGTCCGACAGCCTCACCGTGATCTCGTCGGCGCCCTTGATGACGTGGAAGTTCGTGAGGACGAGGCCGCGCTTGTCGATGATGACGCCCGAGCCGAGGCTCGGCTGCCGGAACTCGGGACGCTGGGCCGGGGCCTCGCTGCCGAAGAACTGCTTGAAGAAGTCCTGGAAGAACGGGTCGTCGGCGCCGGGTTGGGGCGCGCCGGGCCGCCGCGACCGCGAGCGCTGGATGGTCCCCACATTGACCACGGCGGGGCGCAGCTGCTGCGCCACCCCGACGAAGGTGGCCTGGAGCGTCTCGGGCAGGCTCGTCGCGGGAACGGAGGCCTGCGCGGAGGCGTCGGGCTTCGGGGCCGGAGACACGCCGGCGCGGACCAGGTAACCTCCGGCCGCGGCGGCCACGACGGCGAGGCCCGCGGCCAGTCCGGTCAGGAGGGAGCGATTCATGGCATGGGGCCCGAAGGCGAGCGGATCATACCGGCCGGCCTCGCGAGGTGTCAAGGAGTCGAACAGTCGCGGGGCCCCTCGCGCTAGTATCGGATTCGTCATGGCGGGTCTGAGCGCGTGGTGCAGGAGGCGCCCTGACGCCGCCGCCGTCTGGGCCCTCGTCCTCCTGGCCCTCGGCAGCCAGGCGCGCGCCTTCCTCCCTGGCCGCGTCCTCTCCCCGGCCGACGCCCTCTTCACGGCCTTCCCCTGGAAGGCGCTGCGCCCCGGGAGCGTGGCGGCGAACCCCGTGCTGACGGACGTGACGTTCCAGATCCACCCGAGGCTCCTGCACGTCGCCAGCGAGATCAGCCGCGGCCATTTCCCGCTCTGGAGTCCCGACATCTTCACCGGAGCGCCGCTCTTCGCCAATCCCAACAGCGCGATCCTCTTCCCGCTGAACGCCCTCGCCTACGTGCTGCCCATCGGGCTCGCCCTGGCGCTCGCTGCCGTGCTCAAGCTCTTGACGGCGGGGCTGGGGATGCACTGGCTCCTGCGGCTCCTCGGCGTGGGACCGCTCGGGGCCTTCATGGGCGCGGCGGCCTTCATGCTCAACGGGGCCCTGGTCGTGTGGCTCCAGAACACGGTGGGGGGCGCCATCGCGTTGCTGCCGCTGCTGCTCGCGCTCGGCGAGTGGCTGCGCCAGCGGCCGGGGGCCGGTCCCGTCGTGGCCCTCGCCTGCGCGGTGGCCCTGGAGGTCTTTGCCGGGTATCCGCCCATCGCGCTTCTCGGTGCCCTCGCCGCGGGCCTCTGGGCGCTGGCGCGCGCGCGGGGCGCCCCGGGGGGGCCGCGCTTCCTCCTGCGCTGGGCGGCCGCCATGGGTCTCGGCGCCGCGCTCGCGGCGGTGCAGCTCCTGCCCTTCCTCGAGTACATGCGCGAGAGCGCGATCTACGCCTACCGCCTCGAGTGGAAGCCCGTGCTCGCCCTGCCGCCCCGGGCGGCCATCGTGTTCCTGATGCCCCACTACTACGGTGGTCCCGGAGATTACTGGGGCCCGTGGAACTTCAACGAGATCACGACATCCGTGGGGCTGCTCCCGTGGGTCGCGCTGCCGGCGGCCCTCGTGGGCGCCTGGCGGCGGCCCGGCACCGGCTTCTTCGTCGCGCTCGGCGCGCTGGCGGCGACCGTCCTCTACGGCGTGCCGGTGCTGGCGCCCGGCCTCGCCACTCTGCCCCTGGTGTCCCTGGCCATCAGCCTCCGGGTCGCCCCGCTCCTGGTCCTGGCCCTCTGCGCCCTCGGCGGCATCGGGGTGGACACGATCGTGAGCGCCGCGCGCGGGTCGCGCCGCGCCTTGCGCTGCGCGGTGGCAGCCGGGCTCGTGGCCCTCGCGCTCCTCGCTCTGGCCAGCGTGGTCGACGACTACGCCACGGCCGTTCGCGCGGGGATGGGCGTCCCGCTCGCACTGCAGTACCTCGCCTTCCTCGCCCTCTCGACGGGGCTGGCGCTCCTCCTCTTGCGGGCGCTCTGCGGTGGCCTTGCGGGGTCGCGGTGGGCCCTGGCGCTCGTGCTCCTCCAGCTCGCGAGCACGCTGCCGCTGGCCATGGGCTACAACCCGGTGATGGAGGAGCGCTGGCTCTATCCCTCGACGCCCGCCATCGAGCACCTCAAGCGCGAGAGCGCGCGGGACCCCGGGCGCGTCCTGCTCCAGGCCAACCTGGCCATGCTCTACGGCCTCTCGGACCCCTCGGGCTACGACGGCATGACCCCGCGCAGGCTCGAGCGCCTCGTCAGGCCCGGCGGCGGGCTCACGCTCCTGGGCAACGGCAGCCTCACGGTCGCGGATGTCTGGGCCTCCCCCGTGGTGGACCTGCTCGGGGTGCGCCGCGTGCTCGTGCCGCCGGGGATCGCCGTCGCCGGCCCCGGCTACGCGCTGGAGTACGACGGAGCCGATGCCCGCGTGTATCGCAATGACCGGGCGCTGCCGCGGGCCTTCCTGGTGCCCTCGGCGCGATGCGTGGACGACGCCACCGCGCTCACGCTGATCGCCGCGCGGGAGGTGGACTTCCGCCAGGAGGTGCTCCTCGGGGGCTGCGAGCGAGTGCCTGAGCCCGGCCTGCCGGGGCATCGGCGGCGCGCGCTGATCCGCCGGGATGAGCCATCCAGGGTGACCATCGATACCACCGCGGATGCCCCGGCCTATCTCGTGCTCACCGACACATGGTTCCCCGGATGGCGCGCGTCGGTGGATGGCGTGGCCGAGCCCGTGCTTCGCGCCAATCATGCGCTTCGCGCGGTGCGGCTGGGGCCGGGCACCCACGAGGTCGTGTTCCAGTACCGGCCCGGCTCGGTCATGCTCGGCCTCGGCGTGAGCCTGGCGGCGGGCGCTGCGGCTGTCGGCCTGGCGGTGGCCTCGCGGCGCCGTCCGCGCCGGCAGACCGAGCCCGAGGGGCAACCCGGTCCGAGGCGCAGCCGGGGCGACTGGGCGGCGCTGGGGCTCCTCGTCGCCGCCCTCGTCGCAGGCGGCGCGCTCCTGAGATCACCCGGGCCAGCTCTGCCGCGAGCCCCCTTGGACTTCACGCTGAGTCCCTCGACGGTGCGGGAGGGGGCGCCGGCCGTCATCCGTGTCCAACACCGGGGTGAGCGGAGCCGCGAGGAGCGGCGGCCCGTCGATCTCTACATCGCCTCGCTCCTGGGCTGGGAGGGCGCGGAGTTCCTCACGCCGGAGGGGGCCTGGTCCGATCGCCCGGTGCCGTTCAGGCGGGCGCAGAGCCTCTCGGGCCTGGCCCCCATCGAGGCGCCCTGGCCCTGGGAGCGCAAGGTCGGCTCGCTCCGTCTCGCCCTGATCGTCGTGGACGCCACGGCCGACCCCAGGCGGCGCTCGAGCTGGCTCTTCCAGCCCGCTCTCGTGGCCGTGGATCTCAAGGCCTCGATCACGGGTGACCTGGGACGGGCTCGCGCGGTGGCAGTGCTGGCCATGCTGGGCCTCGTGACGCTCGGGGCTGTGCTGCTCGTCCTCCGCTGCTCTCAGGCTCGCGCGCCCCTGGCGGACCCGGCATGCGACGCGTGACCGCGTGGGTGGCGCGGCACCCGGACGCCTCCGCGGCGCTGGCCCTCTTCCTGCTGCCCTTCGCCGTGCACGCCCCCGCCTTCCTGCCGGGCCGCGTGCTCTCGCCGGCGGACCACATCCTGGCGCTGGACCCGTGGAAGAGCCTGGCCCCGGGCCTGGCTCCCGCCAACCCGCTCCTCACCGACGTGGCCTTCCAGCTCCACCCCTCGGTGCTCTACGCGGCCGGCGAGATCGCGGCCGGGCGCTTCCCGCTGTGGAACCCGCATGTCTTCGCCGGCGCGCCGTTCCTGGCCAACCCGACGCCCGCCTTGCTCTTCCCGCTGACGGCCCTGGCCTATGTGCTGCCGGCCGTCCTGGCGCTGACGCTCATGTCGGTGCTCAAGTGCTCCGCGGCGGGGCTCGGCATGCACTGGTTCCTGCGCGGGCTCGGGGTCGGGCCGCTGGCAGCGTTCACCGGCGCCCTGGCCTTCATGCTCAGCGCGCCCTTCGTGGTGTGGCTGCAGTACCCCATCGCCAGCGCCATGATCTTCCTGCCGCTCCTGTGCGGGGCCGTGGAGCGGGCCCGGGAGCGCGCGGATCCGCGCCGGGTCTTGCTCCTCGGGCTCGTCGTGGCCGCGGGGATACTGGCGGGCTACCCGCAAGTGTTCGTGCTGGGACTCCTGGTCGCGGGGGCGTGGGCGCTCTGCCGCCTCCGGGGCGCCGCCGGCGGCCTCCGCTTCCTCGCCCGCGTGGCGGCCGGGGTGGCGCTCGGCGCGGCCCTGGCCGGCGCGCAGCTCTTGCCCTTCCTCGAGTACCTGGGGGAGAGCGCCGTGTGGGCCTATCGGAGCCAGTGGGTGCCTGCGCTTCACGCGCCCCTGCGCGCGGCCATCCTGCTCCTGATGCCGCATTACCACGGCAGCGCGGCGGGCGGCGACTACTGGGGACCGTGGAACTTCAACGAGACCGCGGCCTCCGTGGGGCTTCTCCCATGGGCGGTGCTCCCGGTCACTCTCCTCGGCGCCCGGCAGCGCAAGGCGGCGGCCTTCTTCGCGGGGCTGGCCGTCGTGGCCGGAGCGATGTACTACGGCCTGCCGGGCCTCGCCCCGGTCCTGGCCGCCGTCCCCGGCGCGGCGCTGTTCGCGCCGCTCAGGTTCTCCCTGCCGCTGGCCTTCGCGCTCTCCGCCCTCTGCGCCATCGGTCTGGACGCCGCCGGGGCGCGCCCCCAGCCGGCGGCTCGCCGGGCCGCCCTCGGCGTCAAGGGCGGCTTCGTCCTGCTGGCCGCCGCAGCACTCCTCTCGGTGGCGAGCGATCAGGGGGCGGCGCTGGGCGCCGGCATGCGGGTGGGACTCGCGGCTCAGTACCTTTGGTTCCTCCTGCTGCTCACGCTCGGCGCCGTCCTCGTCCTGAGGCGGCTCGGGCCCGGGGGCGAGGCCCCGCGCTGGGGCCTGGCCCTGGCGGGCGTGGAGCTGGCCAGCCTCCTGCCGCTGGCGCTCGGCG
>MGBV01000192.1:11100-17026 GCA_001788415.1 Candidatus Rokubacteria bacterium GWC2_70_16
TATCCGGCGACGCCCGCCATCCGGCACCTGCGGGAAGCGAGCGCGCGGGACCACGGGCGCGTCCTCCTGCAGATGAACATCCCGATGCTCTACGGACTCTCGGAGGCCACCGGCTACGACGGCATGACACCGCGACGCCTCGAGCGCCTCGTCCGGCCCGGCGGCACCCTGACCCTTGGCGGGCACGGCACCCTCGCGGCGCCGGATGTCCTCAGGTCCCCGGCGCTGGATCTCCTCGGCATCCGCCGCCTCGTCGTCGCCCCGGGGACCGCCATCCGGGACCCCCGCTTCGCGCTCGAGTACGACGGGGCGGATGCCCGCGTCTACAGGAACGAGCACGCGCTGCCCCGTGCCTTCCTGGTGCCGCGCGGGCGCTGCGTCGAGGACGAGGCCGCGCTCCGGCTCATCTGGACCCGGGTCGTGGAGCCCCGGGAGGAAGTGCTGCTGGCCGGATGCCTGGATCCTCCCGTCCAGGGCGCGGCGGGCGCGAGCAGGCGCGTCACGATCCGCGAGCACGGCCCCCACCGCGTGCGCGTCGAGACGGAAGCCCACTCGGCCGCCTACCTCGTGCTCACCGACACCTGGTTTCCCGGCTGGCGCGCGCGCGTGGACGGGACCGAGCAGCCGATCTGGCGGGCGGACTACGCCTTGCGTGCCCTCGCGCTGGGGCCGGGGCCCCACGAGGTCGAGTTCAGCTACGAGCCGGGATCGCTGCGGCTCGGCCTGGCCTTCACCGTCGCGGCTGCGCTCGTCGCGGCGGGCCTCGCGATCCTGCCCGGGCGCCGCCCGGGCCGACCATGACAGCCCCCGGGCTGGGTCTCGGTCTCTGGCTCGGCCTGTCACTGCTGGCCGCGCTGGCGGCAGAGGCGGATGCGGCGCTGCCTCCGGCCCCCTTCCACCTCAGCGCCTCGGCCTCGGGCGCGGAGGTGACGGTCCGCGCCCGGTACTCGGCAGGAGCGCCGCCCGCCGGCGCCGAGCGCTTCGACGTGTTCCTGGCGGCCTTCGTCGGCTGGGATACGGCCATCTTCCTGGCCCCGGACGGCAGCCCTGCCGCCGGTCCCGTACCCCAACGGCTGGGGATTTCCCTGGCAGGCTTCACGCCTCTCGAGACGCGCTCGCGCTGGGAGGGCAAGGTGGGGTCGCTCCTCGTGGCCATGATCGTGGTCCGCGCGGGCGGCAGCCCCCTGGACCGCTCACAGTGGGCCTTCCAGCCGGCCTGGGACGCGGTGACCCTGAGGCCCGCGCCCCCGGGGGGCCACGGAGGAGAACCGGGGCCGGCCATCCCGACACTGCTCGGACTGCTGGCCCTGCTGGCCTCGGTCCTTGTGGCGCTGTATCCGGGGGCCCTCCGAAAATTGGAGAGCAGCACCGGGGAATGACAGGGCGACGCCCAGCCGGGAAGGGCAAGAGGCCGATTTCGTATGCCCGGGGCCGGAAACAAATCCTTCGCGCGTCCGGCACATGCCTTGCTACCATTCACGTAGCGGCGTATGTGTGAAGCGAGACAGGGAACCACGCCATCATTATCTCGACGCGGCACGGGGAGGGACAAAGTGATGTTCACAGGGGCGATACGGTCGCTGGCCGGAAGACGGGGCGAGCGGGGCTTCACGCTGGTGGAGCTCTTGATCGTGATCCTGATCGTGGGGATCCTGGCGGCGGTGGCGGTGCCGCTGTATCTGGGCTACACGAAGGACGCCAAGAGCGCGGAGGGCAAGGCGCTGGCAGGCTCGGCGATGACGGCGCTGCAGGGCTGCGTGCAGTCGAAGGGGGCGGGGGGCACCTGCGCCCGCGGCGACATCGCGGGGCGGATCGGGGTGAGTTCCGGCACGGGGTTCACGGGCGACAACCGGTGGGCGGTGGGGACGGCGACCCTCACGGTGACCACGGCGACGGTGCCGACCTTCTCGGGGACGATCAACGTGTTCGGCTCGACGACGGCGGACACGAACCTGATCGCGATCTCGATGTTCCCGACGAGCACGGGCGTGATCCTGCGCTGCACGACGACCTCGCTGACGCCGCCGGGCAGCACGACCGGAGAGGCCTGCTAGGCGACGACCGACACGGCCCGCTGCGCCAGGGGAGAGACGAGGGCCGCCGAGGGCGCGACGCCGGTGGGCGGGGGCGCCCGGCGGTGATGGGTAGACCCTTCTGCTAGCCTCGTCTCCTCCCGGTAGCACCGCGGTTCGCACCCTCCCTGGCTGGGGCGACGCCCTTCTCGTGGCTGTCGTGACGCTGATCGCCTTCCTGCCGGGAGTCTTCGGCGAATTCCTCAACTGGGACGACAACGGGAACTACCTCGACCTCACCGCCTACCGGGGTCTCGGCCTCCGCCAGCTCCGGTGGATGTTCACGGCGTTCCACATGGGCCATTACCACCCGCTGACATGGGTCACGGTCGGCGCGGACTCCCTGGTCTGGGGCCTCGATCCCTTCGGCTTCCATCTCACCAGTCTCCTCCTCCACGCGGCCGCCGCTGTGGCCTTCCTCCAGGTGGCGCGGCGGCTGCTCGGCGCGGCCTCGCCGGGACGCCTGGGGGCTCCGGCGCTCCGGATCGGCGCCGTGGCGGCTGCGCTCCTCTTCGCCGTGCACCCACTGCGCGTGGAGTCCGTGGTGTGGCTCTCCGAGCGGCGGGACGTGCTGTCCGGGGTCTTCTACCTCCTCACCGTCCTGACGTACCTCAAGGCCGTTGCCGCGCGCGGGGCGGGCGCCTCGTGGAGCGCCGGGCGCTGGTACGCCGCCGCCATCGTGCTCTTCGCGGCCGCGCTCCTGTCCAAGGCGCTGGTCGTGAGCCTGCCCGCCGTCCTCGTGATCCTCGACGTCTACCCGCTGCGGCGCCTCGGCGGGGCAGCAGGGTGGACGACGCCCGCCGCGCGCCGCGTCCTCATCGAGAAGCTCCCGTTCGTCGTGGTGGCGCTGGCGGGCACGGTCGTGGCGTTCCTCGCCCGCGCCCCGCTGCGCTCGGCCGTCGGGCTCGACGATTTCGGCATCGGCGAGCGCGCCGCGCTGTCGGTCTACGGCTACGCGTTCTACCTGAGGAAAACGCTCCTCCCGTACCACCTCTCGCCGCTCTACGAGATGTACCAGGGCTTCCATCTCTTCGGCGGACCCCTGGGCTGGAGCCTGGCGGCGGTGCTGCTCGTCGCCGGCGCGGCGGTCGTCATGCGCCGGCGCTGGCCCGCGCTCGCCGCTGCCGCGGCGGCCTACGCGATCACGCTCCTGCCCGTGATCGGGGTGGTCCAGAGCGGGCCCCAGATCACCGCCGACCGGTACACCTATCTCGCCTGTCTCGGCTGGGCGCTCCTCGCCGGCGCCGGCGTGGCCTGGTGCGCGGAGCGGTGGATGGCGAACACCAGGGCCCGGGCCCTCTGGGGTGTCGCCCTCGCGGCCACGACGCTGGTCATCATCGCTCTGGCGGGCGCCACCGCCCGTCAGAGCCTCGTCTGGCTGGACTCCATCTCGCTGTGGAGCCACGCCCTCGCGCTCGACCCCTCGAGCGCGCGCGCGCACACGGGCCTCGCGGGAGCCTACTTCGCGGTGGGGCAGCGCGCGGAGGCGCGAGGGCACGTCGAGCAGGCGGTGAAACTCAACCCGCGGCTGCCTGAGGCGCTCGTGGGGCTGGCGGTGGTGCTGAGCCACGACGGGCGCCCCGGAGAGGCGCTCCCGTACGCCAGGAGCGCCGCGAGCCGGCGGGCGCACGACGCCACCCTCCGCCACGTGCTCGGCGAGGTGCTGCGCCTGGCGGGCAAGCGCGAGGAAGCCGTCGCCGAGTTCGGCGAGGCCGCGCGCCTCCATCCGGGATGGGCCCTGCCGCGCTTCGTGATGGCGCGGACGCTGGCCGAGATGGGACGGGCGCGGGAGGCGCTGGCCGCTCTCGGCGAGGCGGATGCGCTCGCCCGGGCACAGGACCCGGGCGACCCGGAGCGCGACCGCTACGAAGCGCTGGTGCGCGCCCGCACCGACCCGGCGCGCGCCATCGCCGCCTGGGACCGATACCTGGCCGCCCTCACGCGGGCCAAGAGCCTCAGCCCGCAGCAGTTGGCGCAGGCGCTGGAGGCCCTCGGCGCCCGCGAGGCGTTGCAGGAGAGCGAGGGTGGGGGGGCGGCTCAGCGACGGTGAGACGATCCCGGCCCGCTCCGGGCCGCGCCGGGGAGACGCCGCGCTCGTCCTGTTCTTGACGACCCTCGTCTTCGCGCCGGGGGTCTTCGGCGAGTTCGTCAACTGGGACGACGACCGGAACTTCCTCCAGAACCCCGACTACCGCGGCCTCGGCTGGGCCAACTTGCGCTGGATGCTCACCACCGCCCACATGGGGCCCTGGGCCCCGCTGACCTGGGTCACCCTCGGCGCCGACTATCTCCTCTGGGGGACGAACCCGCGCGGCTACCATGTCACGAGCATCCTCTTCCACGCCGCGACCGCCGCGTTCTTCATGCTGATCGCCCGGCGGCTCCTGGCGACGGCCCGGCCGGCGGCGCCGGAGGCCGCCGTGCGGATCGGCGCCGTGGGCGCGGCGCTCCTGTTCGCGCTCCACCCGCTCAGAGTCGAGTCCGTCGTCTGGATCACCGAACGCCGGGACGTCGTCTCCGGCTTCTTCTACATGCTCGCCGTGCTGTCCTATCTGCGAGCCGTGCAGGGGCGCCCGGGCCTCCGGCCGCACGCCGGCTTCTACTGGGCGAGCCTCGCGTCCTTCGCGGCCGCCGTGCTCTCCAAGTCCATGGTGGTGACCCTGCCGGCGGTGCTCCTCGTTCTCGACGTCTACCCGCTCAGGCGCCTGCCGGGCGCCGGCGGCTGGACCGGGCCGGCCGTTCGCCGCGTGCTGGTGGAGAAGATCCCGTTCCTCCTGCTGAGCGCCGGTGGAGCCGCCGCGGCCTTCGCGGCGCTCCGGCCCTGGGGGAGCCTGCTCTCCCTCGCCGACTTCGGCCTCCCAGAGCGCGCCGCCGTCTCGGTGTACGGGCTCGCCTTCTACCTGTGGAAGACGCTTCTACCCCTCGGGCTGTCGCCGCTCTATCCCTTGCCTCGCCCACTGGAGCCGCTGGCGCTTCCCTTCGTTGCCGCGGGGGGCCTCGTGCTTGGCCTCAGCACACTGACCGTTCTCGCCAGGCATCGGTGGCCCTGGCTCTGCGCGGTCTGGTGCGCCTCCGTGATCACGGCCCTGCCCGTGCTGGGCGTCTTCCAGAACGGGCCGCAGATCGCCGCCGACCGCTACACCTATCTGCCCATGCTGGCCTGGGCGCTCCTCGGCGGAGGCGGCCTGGGCCGTTGGGCTGGCCGCTGGCTCTCCGGAGCGGCAGGGCGCCGTTCCGCGGGGGTCGCGCTCGCCGCGAGCCTGGTGGTGCTCGTCCTGCTCGCGGTGCTCGCCTCACGTCAGAGCCTCGTCTGGCAGGACTCGCTCACGCTGTGGCGGCACGCCGTGGCGCTCGATCCCGGGGACGCATTCCCCCGAGTCTATCTCGGGGGAGCCCTCCTCGCTGCCGGGCAGCTCGGCTCCGCCACACGCGAGTTCGAGAACGCGGTGCGCCTCGATCCCGCCAACCCCGAGGCGCTGATCGGCCTGGCCGTGGCGCTGTCCCTGTCCGGGCGGGCCCAGGAGGCCGTGGCGCCCGCGCGAGAGGCCGTTCGCCGGCGACCGCGCGACGCGGAGATCCAGTACCATCTGGGCGAGGTGTTGAGGGTGGCGGGCCGCCGGGAAGAGGCCCTCGGGGCCTATCGCGAATCGATGCGTCTCAGGCCCCGCCTGCCGGCGGGCGCCTACCGGGCGGCAGTCACGCTGGCCGAGATGGGGCGCGCCGAGGAAGCCATCGCCGCGCTCGCGGAGGCGCAGCGCGTGGCGCGCGCTGCCGATCCCGGCGATCCCGAGGCGGAGCGGGCCGCCGCGCTGGTCTACGTCCACTCGGATCCCGCCCGCGCCGTCGAGGCCTGG
>MGBV01000192.1:17048-17359 GCA_001788415.1 Candidatus Rokubacteria bacterium GWC2_70_16
GTGTCTCTCGAAGCCCTCCGCCGGCAGCAGCGTGCGCCCGCCGCGTCCCGCCCATGAGCGCCGCGTGACTGCCCGCACCGGCCTCCTCCTGGTCCTGGCCACGGCCCTCAGTCTCGTCCCCTTCGCCGGCAAGGCCTTCCACGTCGACGATCCGCTGTTCCTGTGGACGGCCCGGCAGGTCCAGTCGCACCCTGCCGACTTCTACGGCTTCCGGGTGAACTGGTACGGCACCGACATGGCGATGGCCGGCGTCACGAAGAACCCGCCCGTGGCTGCCTATTACCTGGCCGCGGCCGCGGCGCTGGCCGGCT
>MGBV01000192.1:17411-23976 GCA_001788415.1 Candidatus Rokubacteria bacterium GWC2_70_16
GCTCGGGACCTTCGTGCTGGCGCGAGGGCTCTGCACGCACCCGGCGCTCGCGGCCCTCCTGGCGCTCCTCACTCCCGCCTTCGTGGTCTCGGCGACAAGCGTGATGTCGGACATCATGCTCGTGGCGTTCTGGGTCTGGGCCGCCGCGCTCTGGGTGCGCGGGCTCGAGCGGCCGTCGCCCGCCAGCCTGGCGGGAGCGGCCTGCCTCGTGGCGCTCGCCGCGCTGACCAAGTACTACGGCGCGACCCTCGTCCCCCTGCTCCTGGCTCATGGGTGGGCCCGGCGGCGCGGCGCTGGCCGCTGGGCGCTCTGGCTCCTGCTCCCCCTCGGAGCGCTGGCGGCGTATCAGTGGGCGGCGCTGTCCCTCTACGGCAGCGGGCTCCTCTTCGACGCCGGATCGTATGCGGGCGCCTTCCGGGCCCGGGCGGGCGTGCCGCTCTGGGCCAGCGGCGCCACGGCGCTGGCCTTCGCCGGGGGGGGGCTGGCGACGGTAGCGTTCTTCGCGCCGTGGTGCTGGTCACGCCGCGCCGTCGGCGGGAGCGCGGCCACGGTGGCCGCCGCCCTGCTCGCCGTCGTCGGTGCGGGCAGCCTTGGTGGGCACCCGCTCGTTGGGCCGGACGGCCTGCGCTGGATGCTGGTGGCGCAGCTGGGCCTCTGGATGCTCGGCGGGCTCGCGGTCGCCGCGCTCGCTGTCGTCGACCTCTGGCATCGGCGCGACGCGGGATCGCTCCTGCTCGGGCTGTGGGTGCTGGGAACGCTCGCCTTCGCCGGCTTCCTGAACTGGTCGGTCAATGCGCGCACGATCCTGCCCATGGCTCCGGCCGCCGCCATCCTGCTCGTGCGCCGGCTGGAGCAGCGGGGCGCGCTCGCTCCGGGCCGCGCGCGCTGGCCGCTGCTGCTCCCGCTCGCCGCGGGCGCCGGGCTGGCGCTCTGGGTCGCGCAGGCCGACTACACGCTGGCGAACAGCGCGCGGCAGGCCGCGGCCGTCGTCCACAGGCTCGATGGCCGGGGCCCGGGCCCGCTCTGGTTCGAGGGACACTGGGGATTTCAGTACTACATGGAGGCGGCGGGCGGGAGGGCCGTGGACTGGGGCGGGGCGCGGCCTGCGCCGGGGGAAACTCTCGTCGTGCCCGACAACAACACCAACACCTTCCTCATGCCCCGGGGCTCCGTGTCGCTGCTCCGGGTGGTGGAGGTGCCCTCCCCGGCCGTGATGGCCACCATGAATCGCGCGGTGGGCGCGGGGTTCTACTCCGATGTCTGGGGCCCGCTGCCCTTCGCCGTGGGCCGCGTGCCCCCGGAGCGCTACTACGTCTTCCGCGTCACCGCGCCGTCGCCCTGACGGCCGCGGGGGCGCGGGGCCGGGCAGCGAAGAGGCGGGAGGGTCGATGACCGGCCGCCGACTACCGGAAGGGACCTCCGGAGAGCCGGGCCATGCTGACTCGAACGCTGTCGGTGTACGCCCACGCTCCGCGGTGGACGAACCGGATCGATGTGACCCGGTGTCTCCGCACGCCCAGCAGGAACTGCTCCACGTCTCCGACCTCGCGGGGAAGGCCGCCCAGCATGAGTCCATTCCTCGCCGTCGCTTCCACCAGGCGGTGCGTCGTACGCACGCCGTCTGCGTACTCGACGTCGAGGAAGCTGAGCGGGGGTCGGAAGGCTGCGCCGACGATCTCGCCGGCCACCGATCGGCGCACGTCGACGGACACCACCAGGCCGCGCTGGTCGTCTGGAAGCACGAGGGCCTGGCCCCACTTCAGCGTCACCTCCCGGAACGGTGCGGAAATGTGACAGGTCCCGCGCGCGGAGCGCTCGAGTACCAGTATCGGTCCGGAGCGCAGTTGCGGGGTGTACCGGCATGCGAGTTCCCTCCACGTTCGGGGCTCGTCGAAGAAGGGGTGCCGCCCGTCGATGGACTTGAACTCGTACAGCACGAAGCGCGGGGCCGACGGGCCGACGAAGTGTCGAGCGTTGACGTCGTCGAGCCACTGCGTGCTCACGTTGTCGGATGGGAACACCGGCCGCGGTTGCCATCGGAGCCCGTTCGCCTGCGCATACGCCGCGTCGCGCGGAACGATGTCGACACTCTGTCCCTGGACCAGCCGCCGGACATCCTCGGGCAACGTCAACTGCCGGAACGCCGCTCGCTGGTTCTCGCGCACCGTCTCGACGTAACCCCTCGGAGGGAAATTCTCGGCGAGCGCCCGGCCCTGTCTGACCAGGAAGATCCACTGCGAGGCGGAGGGATCAGTGAGCCGCAGGAGGCCGACGCCGAGCCACGCCGAGGCGATCAGTCCGCACACGACGCCCACCGCCACCACGTCTCTCACCGCATGTTCCCTTCCCATCGCCAGTCCGGCGATGAGGAGCGCTCCAACGAGCCAGAGGAATCCGAGCGCGTAGAGCATGTGGTACACGTCGTGCCGGACGAACCCGTGCTTGAGCGCGATGAGCAGCGGAATCGATGACAGCCAGGCCGCGTATCGAAGGTGTCGGCCGCGCCCACGGAGTCCGATCCAGACCACCCCAAGCGCCGGGCATACCGCCAGCGCCGCCTCCACCACGGGGCCGTCGATCCCGTACGCGCCTGGATAGCCTGCCGCGATCTCCAGTGAACCGGACAGGAACCGGCCAAGGTCCATGGGCCGGCTCCCGGTCAGCGGGAAGAGGACAGCCAGTGCCGTCACCGGTGTGGCCCCGAGCAGGGCTGCGTCAGTCCCGCGGAGACGTCCCTCTCGCCATTGCAGCCAACCGAAGGTCGCCACGGCCGACAGGCATGCAAGGCCCATGGTCAGCTTCATGAGCAAGGCCGTCACCGCCAGCACCGAGCAGAGCGCCGTGACCAGCACCCGGTTCGCTGCATCCAGGCTCGCGAGCAACGCGAGAAGGACGAGGAATGGCAGCTGGTACTCGAGGAGGGCGCCCGCGAGGAGGCCCGTGGCGATCAGGAGCGCGCCGTAGAACCCGAGAGCGAGCCAGCCGGCTCCGAGCCGGATCAAGACCCACGACACCAGCACGGCGAGCGCTCCGTTCACCGCGAGCTTCAGGAGCAGGGATTGCGCGGCGTGGGCGCCGATGTCGAGCGGCACGAGGAGGTGAGCCAGGGGACCCCAGGTCGACAGGATGTCCGATCCCTGGGACAGGCCCAGCGCCGCCGCGCGATTGACGACGTACGCCCAGGAGAAGTCGGACGCGGAGAACCACCAGACCACCACGCGGGGGTCAGCCAGCGGATACCACAGCCCCAGGAGAAACAGGAGCGCGCCCGTCAGGGCCACGTAGTGCAGCACCGTCGGGATCACGCGGCGCGGGTGGACACGGCCGGTATCGCCCCGGGTCGTCAGGGTGTCCGCTGCCGCCTGTCCGCCGAGTGCGGGTTCCCGCGCCCCAGGCTGGCATCGCCCCATGTCCACCTCCGCACGGGAGCATCACGCTTCCGCTGGTGAGTGGGGACGAGAAGGGTCGTGTCGTCGCTCGGATAGCCCCGCGCCGCCTGGGGGACGACCACCGCCAGGTAGACGCCGGCCAGGCTCAGCGCCATCGCGGGATGGACCCACCCGCGCCGCGCGCCGGAGGAGGGCTTGGTCATGGCGCCGGCACGGCCGCGCGGCCTACGGCGGCGCCGCCGACGGGCGCGCGGCTACGGCTTCCAGAAATACACCTCCCGGAGCGTCTGCAGCAGGTAGGCGGCGCCCCAGCGGAACATCTGGAGCTTGCGCTGTCCGCCGATGCGCGGGGGCTCGTCGGCGGGGATCTCGGTGACCTTGAGCCGCTTCTTGGCGGCGCGGATGGAGAGCAGCGGCTCCACGCCGATCACGGTGCCGAGGAGCCGCTCCGGCGCATAGCCCTCGTCGCGGTCGAGCTCCAGGTCCCAGAAGAGCTTGGTCCGATAGGCGCGGAACATCACGAAGGCATCGGTGTAGCGGCCGCCGTGGAGCCAGTTGATGAGCCGGGTGAAGCCCCGGTTCCCGAGCGCGGTCAGGAAGTCGTCGTCCTGGCTGCGCGCCGAGCCGAGGTAGCGCGAGGCGATGACCATGTCCGTGCCGGCAGCCATGGCGCGGACGAGGTCGGGGATCGCCGAGGGCAGGGAGTTGCCGTCCGGGCTGAAGGTGACGACGACCTCGCCGCGCACGTGGGGGAAGGCCTCGATGTACGCGTGGCGGATGCCCCGCCGCTGCTGGACCACGAGGTCGTAGCCATGCTCCCGGGCGTACTCCCGGGTGCCGTCCGTGGAGCCCGCGTCCACCACGAGGATCTGGTCGCACCAGCCCGGCTCGACCTGGGGCATGATCGCGCGCATCCCCTCGATCTCGTTCCAGGTGGGCACGAGGAGCGTCACCGAGGGTCTCATTTCTGCAGCGAGCCTCGCAAATTGAGGGGCGAGCACTCTCGCGGGCCTCGGCCCGCTGCTCTGGCGGCGCTCGGGCAAGGCGGGGCGGGTCGGGGCGCCGCTGCGCGAGATGCGCTCGAAAAGTCTGGCAAATCCAGCACGGTCCGTATCGTACAATACCGAGCGAATGCGGCCTATCAAAAGTCGCCGGAGCCGGCGTCGCCTGGAACCGGCATTGCAACCCTCGGGCCCCGTGGACCCTGCGACGGTGGCCCGGCTCTACCGCTCCATGCGGCGCATCCGCCGCGTGGAGGAGGAGATCGCCCGCCTCTATCCCACGGACCGGATCAAGAGCCCCGTGCACCTGTCCATCGGGCAGGAGGCCGTGAGCGTCGGCCTCTGCGAGGCGCTGCGTCCCGACGACGTGGTCTTCGGCACCTACCGCGGCCACGCCCTCTACCTCGCCAAGGGGGGCGACCTCCGGCAGATGATGGCGGAGCTGTACGGCAAGGCGACCGGGTGCGCGCGCGGCAAGGGCGGCTCCATGCACCTGGTGGACGTGGGCCACGGCATCATGGGAACCTCCGCCGTGGTCGGGAGCACCATTCCCCAGGCGGTGGGCTATGCCTACGCCCTCAAGGTCCGCGGCCGGGAGAGCGTGGTGGCCAGCGTCTTCGGCGACGGTGCCGTGGAGGAGGGTGTCTTCCACGAGAGCCTCCAGTTCGCGGTGCTCAAGAGCCTGCCGGTGCTGTTCGTCTGCGAGAACAACTTCTACGCGATCCACGCTCCGCTCGCCGAGCGGCAGCCCTTCGACAATATCTGCGCGCGCGCGCGCTCCTATGGCCTGCCCGCCGCGCGCCTCGAGGCCGATGACGTCCTCCGCGTCCACGAGCGCATGGCGGAGGCGGTGCACCACATCCGGCGCCAGAGGGCCGGGCCGCAGTTCCTCGAGTGCCGGACCTATCGCTGGCGGGAGCACGTGGGGCCCGGCGAGGACTTCGACCTGGGCTACCGCTCGCGCGAGGAGGCCCGGCCGTGGGTCGAGCGGGACTCCTGCCGCCGGCTGGGCGCCCTGCTGGAGGCGCCCGCGCGCGCGCGCATCGACGCCGCCATCGAGGCCGAGATCGAGGACGCGGTGCGCTTCGCCGAGGAGAGCCCCTTCCCGGGCCCGGAGGAGCTCCTGGCCGACCTGTTCAAGGAGGCCTGAGCCGTGGAGCGCAGGCTCACCTATGCCGAGGCGATCCGCGAGGGCATGCTCCAGGAGATGGAGCGCGACCCGTCGGTGGTGGTCATGGGACTCGGCGTCGAGGACCCGAAGCCCATCTACGACACGACGCGGGGACTCGCCGAGCGCTTCGGGGCGGATCGGGTCTTCAACACGCCGCTCTGCGAGGAGGGGATGACGGGGGTGGCCATCGGCGCCGCGCTGGCCGGGCTTCGCCCCATCCACGTGCATATCCGGATGGACTTCGTGCTGCTGGCCATGAACCAGCTCGTGAACATCGCCGCCAAGAGCCGGTACATGTCCGGCGGCTCGGTCTCGGTGCCCATCGTCGTGCGCTCCATCATCGGCAGGAGCTGGGGGCAGGGGGCCCAGCACTCCCAGGGGCTGCACGCGCTGTTCATGCATGTCCCCGGCCTCAAGGTCGTGGCCCCCTCGACCCCCCACGACGCCAAGGGGGCGCTGATCCAGAGCATCCGCGACGACAACCCCGTCATGTTCGTGGAGCACCGGCTGCTCCACGGCGTGACGGGGCCCGTGCCGGAGCCCCCGTACACCGTGTCCTTCGGCCGGGCGCGCGTCCTGGCCGAGGGCGATGAGGTGACCATCGTCGGGATCTCCCACATGGCGCACGAGGCGCTCCGCGCCCGCGCCCTCCTCGCGCCCGCCGGCATCGGCGCCGAGGTGATCGATCCGGTCTCGCTGAGCCCGCTCGACATGGACACCATCGAGGCCTCGCTCCGCAAGACCGGACGGCTGCTCGTGGTGGACTGCGGGTGGACCACCTGCGGGGCCTCGGCCGAGATCGCGGTCCAGAGCGTGGAGCGGCTCCAGGGGGTGCGCGATCTCCGTGTCCGGCGGCTGGGCTTCGCGCCCGTGGCCTGCCCGACGACCAGGCCGCTGGAGGACCTCTTCTACCCCGACGCGCGGCGCATCGCCTCGGCGGCCTATGCCCTCGTCCACGACAAGCCCGAGCTGTGGGAGCCGCCGGATGCGTCGGACGAGGCGGG
>MGBV01000192.1:24017-24768 GCA_001788415.1 Candidatus Rokubacteria bacterium GWC2_70_16
GACGACACCATCGACCGCCACGACCTCCGGCAGCTCATCGAGTGGCTCGAGACGGAGCCGTGGCTCACCATGGGGCCGCTCACGGAGGAGTTCGAGGCGCGCTGGACGCGCTGGCTCGGCGTGCCGCACGCGGCCTTCGTCAACTCGGGCTCCTCGGCCAATCTCCTCATGTACTACGCCGCCCTCTGCTCGGGCCGGCTGCGCAACCGCCGGGTGGTGGTGCCGGCCGTCTCGTGGGCGACGACGGTGGCGCCGGCGCTCCAGCTCGGCTTCGAGCCGATCATGTGCGAGGCCGACCCCGAGACGTTCGGGCTCGACGCCGCGCACCTGGAGGCGCTCTGCCGCGAGCACGACCCCGCGGCGGTGATCCTCGTCCACGTCCTCGGCGTGCCGGTGGCCCTGGAGCCGGTCCTGCGCCTCAGGGAGCGGCATGGCTTCCTCCTGATGGAGGACGCCTGCGCCGCCACGGGCTCGCGCTACGACGGGCGCCTCGTGGGCACCTTCGGCGACATGAGCGCCTTCTCGTTCTACTTCGGCCATCACCTCTCCACCATCGAGGGCGGCATGGTCTGCACGGGTGACGAGGCCCTCCACGACATCCTGCTGCAGATCCGCAGCCACGGGTGGCCCAAGAACCTCTCCCCGGAGAAGGAGGCCCTGCAGGCGCGCAAGCACGGGGTCCTCGAGTTCAACCGGCGCTTCACCTTCTACTACCCCGGCTTCAACGTCCGTTCCACGGACCTGAACGCGC
>MGBV01000192.1:24787-25916 GCA_001788415.1 Candidatus Rokubacteria bacterium GWC2_70_16
GGCCCGGGCGGACCGGGTCGTCGCCCGCCGCATCGAGAATCACGCGGCCTACGTGTCGCGCTTCGCCGGGGCCCCGGGGTTCACGTGCCAGCGGAACCCGCGGGCGACCATCTGCAGCATCTCCTTCGTGGCGCTGGCCGCCTCGCTCGAGCACCGGGACCGAGTCGGACGGGCGCTCGGGGCCCACGGCATCGAGACGCGCCCGCTGGGCGGCGGGAACATGTCGCGCCAGCCCTTCTGGGTGGAGCGCTACGGGGCCCGGCCCTTCCCGGTGGCCGATCTGATCCACGAGCGGAGCTTCATGCTGCCCAACCACCCGGGGCTTGGCGTGGACGACATCCACCGCATCTCGGACGTGGTCCTGTCCGTGCCGGGGTCAGGTCTTGCAATCCAACATTTGTCGTAATGCAAGACCTGACCCCGGCATGAGGATCCTGGTCACGGGCGGCGGGGGGTATATCGGCGCGGTGCTGGTGCCGCATCTGCTGCGCGAGGGGCACGCGGTCACCGTCATCGATAGCTTCATGTACGGCCAGGCCTCGCTGCTCGACTGCTGCCACGAGCCCGCGCTGGCCATCGTGAGGGGGGATGCGCGCGACCGCGACCTCGTGGCCCGGCACCTGCGGGAGGCCGACGCCGTCCTCCCGCTGGCCTGCCTCACGGGGGCGCCCGCCTGCGACCGCGATCCGGTGGCCGCCCGGACGGTGAACCTGGAGGCCGTCCTGATGCTCCTCGAGCTCAAGCGCCCGGAGCAGCGGCTGATCTTCCCCAATACCAACAGCGGCTACGGGGTCGGCGAGCGGGACGTCTTCTGCACCGAGGAGACGCCATTGCGGCCGGTCTCGCTCTATGGCCGGCTCAAGGTCGAGGCCGAGCAGGCGGTGCTGGCGGCGCCCGGCACTCTCGCCCTGCGCCTGGCGACGGTGTTCGGCGTGAGCCCGCGGATGCGGCTCGACCTCCTCGTCAACGACTTCACCTACCGCGCCGTCACCGACGGCTTCGTCGTGCTCTTCGAGGGCGACTTCAAGCGGAATTACGTCCATGTCCGGGACGTCGCCCGCGCCGTCAGCCACTGCCTCGGCCACTGGGAGCCCATGCGCGGGCAGGCCTACAACGTGGGGCTCAGCGA
>MGBV01000193.1 GCA_001788415.1 Candidatus Rokubacteria bacterium GWC2_70_16
CGCGCCTCCCTGAGGCAGCGGGCCACCGCCACCCCCGGCCCCGGGTTGTCCGAGGCCGCGAGCCCCGTGATCGCGACGGTCAGGCTACGATTCGGACAGGAGTCCATGGATTCTCACCTGGGCGAGAAAGGCGAGCACGTCTGCGAGGGCCCGGGCTGGCGAGATCCCGTGAGATCTCGCCAGCCGCTGGGCGATGTCCTCCGGCGCCGCCCCTTCGCGGTAGAGGCGGTGGACGAGCCCACCCGTGGGGTTCAGGGTGAACACGTCTCCGCAGTCCTCCTTGAAGAGAAAGCGCGGCTCCATCAGCGCACCTCGGCCGTCTTCTTCGGCTCGGTGGCGCGCAGCCCGGCCAGCACCGGCGGATAGGCCGGATACACCTCCTGCGCCGTCAGATAGATCTCCCGCGCGGCCGCCTGCTCGCCCTTCTTCGCGAGGCAGCTGGCCTTGCCCACCATGGAGGAAACCAGGTCGGGGTCGCGGTCCAGCGAGGCGTCGAAGCGCTCGACGGCCTGCTCGCACTTGCCCGCCACCACCGAGACCCAGCCGAGAATGGACTGCACATCGGTCAGCACCGGGTAGCTGCCCGACTCCGGGAACACGACCCACACCGTGCGGTGCTCCGCCTGGCGCCTGGCCTTGAGCGCGCGGTTGAGGCTCGCCTCGGCCTCCGGCGCCTTGCCGAGCTTGTAGAGGGCGTAGCCGTGGCCGAACCACGCGTTGCCGTCGGCCGCATCGTCCTTGGCGATCTCCTCGAAGAGCTTGCGCGCGGGCTCGAAGGTCTGCCACCTCACATAGCCCCAGGCCAGGTCGCCCCTGAGATCTCGGTAGTCCTTGCTGCCCGTCAGCTCCCGGAAGGGCTTGTCATCCGAGTAGCCCGGGATGAGGGTGAGGGCGTAGCGAAAGGCCGCCTTGGCCTCTGCGGGGCGGTTGAGCTTCACATAGGTCCAGCCGAGCATACGATTCACCTCGGCGGAGGCCGGAGCGATCCGGTAGGCCGCCGTGAAGGCCGCGAGGGCCCCCTTGGCGTCGCCGCTGGCGAGCAGCGCCCGGCCCTGGGCGGCCTGGTAGTCGAGGGAGCCGGGGGCGAGCGCGGCGGCGCGTCCGAGCGCCGGGGCGGCCGCTCCGTGCTGGCCCAGGCCGGCCAGAGCCAGCCCCTGCCCGTACAGGACATCGGCGTCCTCGCCGGCCTTGACGAGCTGCTCGAACTCTGCGGCGGCATCCTGGAGCTTGCCGCCGTAGTAAAGGCTCCACGCCTGCCCGCGGCGGGCCTCCCGCACGTACTCGGCTGGCAGCCCGGCGGTGTCGCTCACCTTCTTGAAGAGCGGCGCCGCCTCACCGAACTTGCCCTGGTTGTACGCGGCCCACGCCACATCCAGCTCGGGCGCGCGCACGCGCCTCAGCTCGGCGAACCCGCGCAGGGCGGCGGCGTAGCCGGGTGCGTCGGTCAGCGCCTCGGCGAAGAGCTTCCCGGCCTGCTCGGGCTGGTTGCGCCGGAGCGCGATCCAGCCGCTACCGGCCTTCGCCTCGGCCTCCTCCAGCTTCGAGGCTGGCCGGATCTGCTTGAAGGCCTCCTCGGCGCGATCGACCTTGCCGAGCGCCAGCTCGGACCATCCGATGCCGCCGCGGACGAAGGGAAGCGTCGTGGCGGGCAGATCTCCGGGACTGGCCAGGAGCGTCTCGAAGGCCTTGATGGCCCGCTCGTGCTGGCCCAGATAGAAGAGCTCCCAGGCCTGGTCGTGCGGGCCGAAGCGCGCGGCGCGGAGCGCGGCGAAGCCGTTCGCCGCCGCCGCCAGGCCGGGGATGGTCCCGTTGGCCTGGACGAAGGCCTTCTCGGCCTTGTCCCACTCCTTGCGGCGGAGCGCGATGAACCCGAGCCCGGCCGTGGCCTCGGCGCCGTTCGGAAGTTGGCGCAGCGACTCCTGGAAGAGCCTCTCCGCCTCGTCCATCTCGCCGAGCCCGAGCCGAGCCCAGCCGATCCCATTGAGCACGAGAGGCTTCATGGTCTCGGGCAGCCGCCCCGGCTCCTTGCGCAGCCCCTCGAAGGCGGCCACGGCCTCGCCGTGCTTGCCGCCGTAGTAGAGCGCCCAGGCCTCGTCGAAGGCCTTGTAGCGCTTGCCCCTGAGCTCGCGCATCCCTTCCAGCGCCCGCCCATAGCCGGGCAGGGCGACCAGCGCTCGGCCGAAGCCCGCCTCGGCCTCGTCGAGCCGGTCCCGCTTGAGGGCCACCCAGGCGAGTCCCGCCTCGGCCTCGGCCGGGCGCGCCGTCTTGAGCTGGGCGAAGACCTCGGCGGCCTTCGTGGAATCGCCCGTCTGCAGATAGCTCCACGCCAGGAGCGACTGCACCTCCAGCCACGCGGGCTTGCCCTTGAGCGCCGCCACCAGGTGCGGAATCGCCTTGGCGGGCTCGCCCTTGGCCACGAAGAGATCGCCCAGGCCGCGCTGGCCCTCGTGAGGCTTGTTGGTCCCCGAGGGGGTCTGGGCCAGGTACTCGCGGAATGCGGCCTCGGATTCGTTGAACTTGCCCTGGGCGAGGTACACGAACCCCAGCCCCAGGTACGGCTCGTCCCAGCCGGAGGAGAGCTTGTTCAGCGCCGAGAACTGCGCGTGAGCGAGCCGGATCCATCCCTTCTTGAAGTAGGTCCAGCCCAGCCCCTTCCGGGCCGAGGCCAGGTCGGGGTTGTTGACGGCCGTGACATCCGAGGCGATGTTGAAGGTGATGATCTCGTCCGTCGTGGGACGCCGCTGGGCCGGGGCCTCGCGCAGGACGCTCTTGAAGCGGACCAGCGCCTCGTCGTAGCGCCCCTGGCCCCAGAGGCTCCACCCCATGAGGAGGCGGGCGTCCATCGCATCCGGCGACTTCGCGAGGATGGCGCCCAGCACCTTCTCGGCCTCGGCGAACTTCTCCGCCTTGAAGAGCTTGACCGCATCGTCCTGACTGGGCGCCGCCACGGCGCCATCGAGCATGGCTGCGAACCCGACCAGCATGATGCACGCCACCAGCGACACCAGAGATCTCCTGCTCATCGCAGCTCCTCCCCTTGCTCCAGCCCGCCTGGTCCCTGTAACTGGCGCGTGGAGCAGCTTCCCAGTGACCTGCCGCCGCGGCGTCATGGCACTGCCCGACAGCGCCTGCGCGCCTGATGTTGTGACCTGCGGGGGAGAGTTGCACGGGCGATGCCATCGCCCGGAGCAGGACAGGCTCCAGGAAATCAGCTAGATCCATCTCGGAAGGAGGACGGGAGCCCTGGGCCGTGCCAGGCTGACACAGCGCCTTGCCGGCCTGGCACATCCGCGAAGGCCCGGGGCTTCGACCCGCCTGTCACGAGCCCGAGGCGACTGGCGGCGGGCGCCTGTCAGCTGGCCTGGCGGATCTTTGCGGATGCCTCGAGGTGCAACAGAAACCCGCGATCCCTCACGGAACCGCGGGTCTCGAATCTGGAGCGGCCGACCGGATTCGAACCGGCGACGTCCAGCTTGGGAAGCTGGCATTCTGCCACTGAATTACGGCCGCTCGATGTCCCTGATTCTAGCCCGTGCGCCCGGGCCCTGTCATCCCCTTACTTCGCGTCCTTGACGGCCATGTCGTAGCCCTTGAGCCGCTCGTCGCCGCGGGCCTTCCACACCATGCGCTTGGTGGCGCCGTAGAGATCGAGTTGCTGGTAGAGCGGCATGGCCGCGGCGTCCTCGACCCAGAGCCGGTTGATCTTGTGGTAGAGATCGAGCCGCTTCTTGGGATCCATGGTCTTCTGCGCCTCGTCCACCATGCCGTCGAAGTCGGCGTTGTAGTAGTTGCCGAGGATCTTGCCGGAGCGGAAGAGCGGACCGTAGACGGTCTCGGCGTCGTAGGTCGTGGTGCCCCAGCCGATGAGCCACACCGGCCCCGCCTTGTGGACATAGGCCATGGTGTTGAGGTAGGTGCCCCACTCGTGGATCCTGAGCGTCGTGCGGATGCCGGCCTTGGTGAGCTGTCCCGCCACCGCCTCGGCCACTTCCTTGTCGCGCACGTAGCGGCCCTGGGGGCCGTTGAGCACCATGTCAACCCCGTTGGGGAAGCCCGCTGCCGCGAGGAGCTGCTTGCTCTTCGCCAGGTCCTGCTTGAGGGGCTTGAGCGCGGGGTCGAAGCCGAAGTGCTTGCTCGTGAGCATGGTGGCCACGCGCACGCCCTTGCCATCGAGCACGTTCTTGATGATCTCGTCGATGTCCACCGCGTCGTTCATCGCCAGGCGCACCCGCCGGTCACCCACGGGGCCCGGGTATGGCCCGGTGTTCTTGTGCTGGGCGTCGAACTGATGCGTGTAGTACATGAGCTGGATGGTCCTGACGCTCGGCGCCGTGGAGAGGAAGAGCTTCGGATGGTTGGCGATGATGCTGGCCAGATGCGGGGGGATGTTCACGGCCACGTCGATCTCGCCGTTCTGGAGCGCCGCCACCCGCACCGCGTCGTCGGGGATGGGCCGGAACACGAGGTGCTTCACCTTCGGGGCGCCCTGCCAGTACTGCTCGTTGGCCTCCAGCTCGATCCGGTCGTCCTTCACCCAGCGGACGAACTTGAAGGGGCCCGAGCCCACGGGGTTCCGCGCCACGTGGGCCAGGTCCTTCTCCTTGTAATACCTGGGGGGAAGCATCGCCGCCTGGCCCCCGGCCATCAGCGTGTCGAGGATGGGCCACGGCGCCTTCGTGTGGATGCGCGCCGTGTGGGGATCCACCACCTCCACCCGCTCGATGGGCGCGAAGGGCCCGGCCCCGCGGAGCTTGAGCTTGGGATCCACGAGCCGCTCGAGGCTGAACTTCACCGACTCCGCGTCGAAGGGCTCGCCGTTTTGGAACTTGACCCCCTTCCGCAGCTTGAACTCCCACACCGTGGGGGCCACGATCCTGTACGACTCCGCCAGCAGCGGGACGATCTTGAGCTCCTGGTCGCGCTCCAGCAGCGTGTCGAACATGTTCGCCGCCAGGTTGCTTGCGGGGGTTTCCTGGTGGTTCATCGGGTCCAGGGTCGTGGGATCCACCCCCTGGGCAACGACGACGGTGCCCTTGGGCGCAGCCCAGGCCGGGAGCGGCCAGGCCGCCAGCAGCGCGATCAGCAGGATGCCGAGTGTCCGGGGCATGAGGGCCTCCTTGTGTTGAGCCAGCAGGGGGTGCGTCGGAATGGCGCCTACTCTAGGGACTGTCCCCCGCGGAGTCAAGACGCTCAGCGCGCTGGCCCCTGATGTGGGCGAGCGCCGCCTCGCGGGTCGTGACCAGGCCGAGGGTCTGGGCCTCGCGCGCCCGGGCCAGGAGGCGGCCCACCTCGGGGCCCGGCGCCAGGCCGAAGGCCTCCATGATGTCCTCGCCGCGCAGCAGGGGCGGCTCGGCGGCGAGCGCCTGCTCCTCCGCAACCCCCGATATCAGCGTGCGGACGATCTCACCCCCGGGGCCCGCCCACACGGCGAGCGGAGACTCCCCGCGCACGGCGGCGGCATCGGCCAGGGCCAGGAGCAGCAGGTCGCGGGCATCGTCGCCCAGGTCGCGGAAGAAGCGGTGGCGTGCGCGCCGCGTGACAATGCCAGCGCGGGCGAGATGCATCGGGCGCAGGTGCTGGCGCACGAGACGCGCGAGGAGCGCCCCCGCGCGGCCCGAGAGACGGAAGCGCCTGGCCACGGCGGCGGCCCGCTCCGCGCCGAGCCGGTCGTGGCCGATGAAGCGGACGTGATCTTCCACGAGGGCGAGGGTCTCGGGCTTCGCCACGTCGTGGAGCAGGGCGGCGAGCTTGAGCCCCTCCCGCCGCGTCAGCCGGTCTCCCAGATCCTCGGCGAGGTGGGCCCGCAGCTCATCGCCCCACGGCGCCAGCGCGCCGAGATCCTCGACCACGAGATCCACCGCCTCCACGGTCCGGAGCGTGTGCTCCCACACGTCGAAGCGATGCGGCGCGGGCTGGGGCGTCGCCCTCATGGCGACACTCTCCGGGAGGAGCACCGCGAGGACATCGAGGCCGTCGAGCATCCGCAGCCCCTGCCCCGCAGCCCGGTCGCCGAGAAGCGCGACGATCTCATCGCGGATCCGCTCGGCCGCGACTCCGGCCAGGCGCGGCGCGGCGGCCCGCACCGCCGTCTCGACCGCGGCGTCCAGCGTCCAGCCCGGAGCGAGGGCGAGACGCACGCCGCGGAGGGCGCGCACCGGATCGTCATCGAGCGCCGAGGGAGCGCAGAGGCGGACGCGGCGCGCGGCGAGATCCTCGAGCCCGCCCGTGGCGTCGGTGACCGTCGCTCGCCCTTCCGCGCAGAGCGTCGCGACTGGAACGGCGAGCGCGTTCACCGTGAAGTCCCTGGCCCTGAGATCCTCCTCGAGGGTCGGGGCACGGTAGTCCCCGATGTCCACCTGCACGGGGCCCACGACCCTGCCCATCCCGCGCCTCTCGTCGAGGGCCACGAAGGCGCCGGAGGTGCGGGCAGCCAGCGCACGGCCCAGGGTGAGCGCCCCGGAGGGCACGGCGACGTCGAGCTCTGTCACGGGTCGGCCGAGGAGCGCGTCGCGGACGGCGCCTCCCAGGAGCCAGGCTGGCGCGTCCCTATCGAGGAGCGAGGCGAGGTCGGAGAGCGTCCGGCGGATCTCGCCGGGCAGGCCCTCGAGCGACAGCCGCCCCCCCCCGGCAGTCACGGGAGCCCGAGAAGGCGGGCCGCGTTGTCGCGGAAGATCTTCTGGTAGACGGGCAGGGCCAGATCGCGCATCCAGAGCGCGTCCCGCTCGTCCTCGTAGGGCCACGGGAGATTGGGAAAGTCGCTGCCGAAGAGGATGCGGTCCTGCCACCGGACGAGATCGTCATTGCTGACGTCGATGTGGTTGATGTTGCTGAGCCCCTGGTGCTCGGGGCGGAACGGGGCGAAGGCCATGGTCGTGTCCAGGTGGAGGTTCGGGCAGCGCGCCATGAGGGCGAAGAACTCGCGCGTCTCGAAGGAGCCCATGTGCGCCACGATGACCTTGAGCGTCGGGAAGCGCTCCATGACGCGCGCGAAGCGGGGGAAGCCGTCGAAGCCGTTGGGCCACGGCGCCGTCCCCACGTGGATGAGGAGCAGCCGGTCGAGATCGAGCAGCCGCTCGTAGACCGGCATCACGCGCGGGTCGTCGGGAAAGAAGCGCTGCACGTTGATGTGGAGCTTGAAGCCCGGGAAGCCATAGTCGGTGAGCGCCTCCTCCGCCACCTCCAGCATGTCGGGATCGTCGGGATGGATCGTGCCGAGCGGCAGGCCGCCGGGCGCCTGCGCCCGCGCCGCATGGAGCCAGGCGTTGATCTCGCGCGCGATGCCCGCCTTGTGGGCATAGGAGCAGTACAGGAACCGCTCGACGCCGCGCCCGCGGAGGAACCCTGCGACGAGCGCGGGGTCGGTCGGGTGCGTGAGCTTCCAGGTCGAGCGCTCGGCGAACCACCGGCGGATCGCCCGGAAGAGCCACTCCGGGTGGAGGTGGGTGTGGACGTCGATGTAGCGGAAGCCCGGCGGCGGCTCCGTCATCGAGCGCTCACCACGAAGCGGCCGGGCCAGCCGGCCACCTCCACGCCCGCGCGCAGCGCGCCGCGACCCTCGAGGCGCGTCAGCGCCGCCGCCACCTCGCCGGGCGGGAGCCCGAACAGCCGCGCGAGCCGGGCGGGGGTCGACCAGCGAGCCGCGCCCAGGTAGCGGGCGAGGAGCCGGTCGAGCGCGGCCGCGCGCCCGAGCCGCCGCCCGTCGGCCACGGCCTCGGGCAGCCAGCGCTCGAGCAGGTCCCACCGGTAGGAGAAGCTCGGCTCGTAGCGCTCCTCCGTCTTCACGATCCACAGCCCCTGCTGGAGCTCGGCCATCGCCCGCTCGAACTCGCGCGTCTTCCCCGGCTCCAGCATGTGGCAGTCGGCGCGCAGCCCGCGCGTGTACTGCGGGGACTCGCGCCCGAGGCTGTCCATGAGGCGCCGGGCCGTGAGCGACAGCCGGCCGGCCTCGTACTCCGCGCGGTAGTCGCGGGCGCGCTGGCGTCCCCGCGCGAGCGCGTAGAAGGCGGGGAACAGATCGAGCGCGACGAGGACGGGACGCCCCTTGAGGAGCTTGCCGTAGTAGACCTGGCGCCGCGCGGGCAGGGTGTCCTTGAGCTCCCACGTGAGCCCGATCCCCGCGTCGTGGTGCGACCGTCGCGGCCAGCGCGGACGCTCCCGTCCCGCGACGGCCTCCCACAGACACGCGAGCCCCTCGGGGAACACGTAGAAGGTGGAGCAGACGCCCACGGCGTTGACGAAGCCGAGCGCGGCGCCCTCGGATCGGATGCGCAGCGCCGGGCGCTGGCGGAAGGCGGCGCGGCGCGCCGCCAGGAGCGCCGCGCCGTCCGGCCCCGTCACCGGCTCGGGCCGGCGGGCCCGGGCCGCGCCCTGCGACATCGCGCGCCGCTCAGAGGAGGATGCCCTGCTCGGTGACCCGGTACTCGGCGATCTCGTCGCTCATGGCGCTGCCGCGATGCTTGACCACGGCCAGGAAACGCCCGATGCGACTGCCCACGCGCTCGCTGCCCATGACGAGGATCGTGTTGGCGACGGCCCCGATGTCCCCGCTGGCCACCTTGCGCCCGATCAGGTGCTCGAGCTGGGTCTCCTCTGTCGTGACCAGGAGGAGGGTCGTCACCTGCGCGTGGTCGTACCGGTGGGCGTCGATGAACTCGCGATGCTTCCACACGGGCAGGCAGATCTCCATGCCGAGGGTCTCGCTGTCGCGGTGGATCACCTTGCGGTAGAGATCGTCGAAGATATACGGCTGGATGTAGTCGTCCGGGACGTCCATGGGCTCGACGCCGTCCACGACGACGCGGCGGCTGCCGGCGCCCAGGTGGAAGTACACGAAGGGGCGGACGGTGTAGAGCGCGTGGTTGTAGACCGCCTTCCAGTTCCAGTCGAACTCGAAGCCGTCGATGGTGGACACCTGGTAGTCGCGCAGCTTGCCCGCCCACGGCAGCGCGTCGCAGTAGAAGGCCTGCATCTGCTCGGCGGGCGGATACGGGTCCATCATGGGCGTGACCGTGTGGGTCCACCGCTTGAGATCCCATCCGAAGAGGCGCGCCGCGTAGGCGTGGTGCTGCTGGGAGTCGCCGCGGGCGTTCATGTCGAAGACGAGCCCGGGGGCGCTGTCCGCGACGCGGCCGTGGCTGCCGAAGGTGAGGCCCAGATGGGTCTTGCCGATGCCGGTGGCCCCGTAGGCCACCGTGAGGGTTCCGGGCAGGAGCCCGCCGCCCAGCATGTCGTCGAGCCGCGGCAGGCCCGTGGAGACGCGCGCCGTCATCGCCACCGGATTGTACGGGGGCCCCGCGGCACGGTCAAGCCGCCAGCGCCCGGCGACCGCCGCGGAGCGCCCGGTCGTGGCTTGACTCGGACGGGGGGCGGATCATACTCTCGCTGCATGCCTCGCCGAATCGTGTGGTATCCGGACGGCTCGCCGGTCGCGCAGCTGGCGGCCGCGCTGCCCGCGCCCTTCGAGGGGCACCCGCTCTCCGAGGCCCCGACGCTGAGGAGTCGGGCCGGCGACCCCGAGATCCTGGTGCTGGACGCCGATCACGATCCGCTGGACGCCGCCAGGGTCCTCGGCGAGCGGGCCAACTCCGTGCTCGTGGTGGGCCTCGTCTCGCCCCAGGACGACGGGCCCCGCTGGCCCATGTCGTGGTACGCGTACCTCCCCAGGCCGGTGACGCCGGGGGTGCTCGCAAAGACGCTCGAGAACGCCGCCGACCACCTCCGGCTCACCCTCGAGGCCGAGCAGACCCGGAAGGAGCTCGAGGAGCTCAACGCCATCGGCGTGAGCCTGTCGGCGGAGCGCGACACGGACGCCCTCCTCGCGCTCATCCTGACCAAGGCGCGCGCGATCACGAACAGCGACGCCGGCTCCATCTACCTCGTGGAGGAGCCCGAGGAGGGGCAGCGCCGGCTCCGCTTCAAGCTGGCGCAGAACGACTTCGTCCAGGTACCCTTCACCGAGTTCACCATGCCCATCAGCGAGGAGAGCGTCGCCGGGCACGTGGCGCTGAGCGGAGAGCTGCTCCACCTGGAGGACGCCTACGTCCCGCCCCCGGGCGCGCCCTACCAGATCAACCGCTCCTTCGACCAGCAGGTCGGCTACCGGACGAAATCAATGCTCGTGGTCGCCATGCGCACGCCCACGGGCGACACCATCGGGGTCCTGCAGCTGATCAACTGCAAGCGAGACGGGCACCGGCGCTTCCCGTCCGTCGAGGCCATCGAGAGGGAGGCCGTGCCCTACCCGGCGCGGTTCATCGGGCTGGCCGCCTCGCTCGCCTCGCAGGCGGCCGTGGCGCTCCACAACAGCCGCCTGCTCGACAACATCCGGACGCTCTTCGAGGGCTTCGTCGCCGCCTCCGTGACGGCCATCGAGTCGCGCGATCCGACCACGTCGGGCCATTCCTTCCGGGTGGCCGACCTGACGGTGGCGCTGGCCGCGGCGGCGGATCGCGCGGACAGCGGCCCGTTCCGGGACTTGCGGTTCTCGCCCGACGAGATGAAGACCATCCGCTACGCCTCGCTCCTCCACGACTTCGGCAAGGTGGGCGTGCGCGAAGAGGTGCTGGTGAAGGCCAAGAAGCTCTACCCCGGGCACCTCGAGGTGATCGGCCAGCGGGTGGAGCTCATCAAGCGCGGCGTCCAGCTCCGCTACAGCCGCCGCCAGCTCGACCTGCTGCTGGGCGAGAGCCGGGAGCGCGTGCTGGAGGAAGTGGCCGTGGCCGACGCGGACCTGGCCGTGATCCTTCAGGAGCTGGACCAGCACCTCAAGGCCGTGGTGGCCGCCAACGAGCCCACCGTGATGGCGGAGGACACCGCCTCCAGGATCAAGCACCTCGCCCTCACGAGCTTCATGGACCACCTGGGCGAGAGCCGGACGGTGATCACGCCGGAGGAGGCCCGGATCCTGTCCATCGCCCGCGGCAGCCTGACGCCCGAGGAGTTCACGCAGATCCAGTCCCACGTGGTCCACACCTTCCAGTTCCTCTCCCAGATCCCGTGGACCAGGGAGCTCAGGCTGGTGCCCGAGATCGCCCGGTCACACCACGAGAAGCTGAACGGGAGCGGGTACCCCAATCAGATCCAGGACGGCCAGATCCCGATCCAGAGCCGGATGATGACCATCTCGGACATCTTCGACGCGCTCACCGCCAGCGACCGTCCCTACAAGGCGGCCGTGCCCGTGGACCGGGCGCTCGACATCCTCGGCTTCGAGCGCAAGTCGGGCGCCCTCGACTCCGACCTCCTGGAGCTGTTCATCGCCATCCGCCCCTGGGAGCGCCGCTCGCCCTAGCGGCGGAGCCGCGCGATGGTGACATCGGCGGGGATGCGCCCCAGGAAGCTCGCCTTCGAGCTCCGCGCGCGAGCGGGGCGGGTCCGCCGCCGCCTGAACTGGGCGCTGAGCTGGGCGCCCGGCCTCGCCCGCGGGCTGATCCCCTCGCCGCTGCGGGACCCCGCCGGCATGCGCGCCTATGGCCGCTACCTGGCGGGCAAGCGCGTGGCCCTGGTGGGGCCCGCGCCGACGATCGAGGGCTCCCTGCAGCGCGACCTCATCGAATCCCAGGACGTCGTGGTCCGGGTCAACCACGCCCTGCCCGTGCCCGCGCACCTGCAGCCCGACGTCGGGTGTCGCACCGATGTGCTGTATCACAACCTGTGGCGCGGCAGCCCGAGGGCCCGTCCGTTCCCCGAGCTCGTGGCCCTGCTCGACGGCCACGTCCAGTGGGTGTGCGCAGCATACCCGTACCTGAACCTGGACCACCCATTCGCCGACGATATCGACCGCTTCGTCACGGATCTGGCGGGCCGCGTGCCGTTCCACGTTCCCAGCAACCTGAGGTACCTGCGCACCTGGTGGGACTGCCGGACCCGGCCGAATGCCGGGGTCTCCGCCATCGCGGACCTCCTGAGCTTCGACATCGCGCGCCTCTACATCACCGGCTTCACCTTCTACGCCGGGGCCCAGGCCTACCACGCCGGCTATCGGGGGGCCGGCAGCGGGCCCGTCCACGATCAAGGCCGCCAGCGAGCCTTCGTCGCCCGCCTGCTGCGCACGGACGCGCGCCTGGTCGCGGACGAGGTGCTCGGCCAGATCCTCGCCGCCTCCCCTCCGACATCCCCCCTGGCCCCCACAGGAGATGGACAGCCATGAACGTCATCCTCCTCACCGGGCGTGGCGGGAGCAAGTCCGTCCCTGGCAAGAACGTCTACCCTGTCCTCGGCCGCCCCCTCGCGTTCTATCCGATGACCGCGGCCAAGCGCGCCGGCAAGGTGGACCGCATCTGCGTCTCCACGGATTCCCCGGAGATCAAGCGCGTGGCCCAGGAGCTCGGCATCGAGATCATCGATCGGCCGCCGGAGCTGGCGCGGGACGACTCGGAGCTGGTGGACGCGCTCACCCACGCGATGGCGGTCATCGGCGGGGACATCCGCTACCTCATCACCATGCACTGCAACTGCGTGGTCCACCGGAACGGGCTCGTGGACGCCTGCATCACCATGATGGATGAGCACCCCGAGGCCGACTCATGCGTCACCGGCTTCATCGACCAGTCCGTCCACCCCTATCGCACCAAGCGGATCGACGACGAGGGGTACCTGCACCCCTGGCTAGAGATCCCCGAGGGGACGTCGACCAATCGCCAGGCCCTGGCCCCCTGCTTCATCCTCGACGGCGCGGCGCGCGTGCTCCGCGTGGAGCGGTGCTTCCCTCCCCGCGGGCAGCGGCCCTTCACCTACCTCGGACGGCGGATCCTCCACGTCCTCAACGACAGCGGGGGCGACGTCCACAGCCTCGACGACATCGTTGCGGCGGAGCGCCTCCTTCGCCGGGCGGGCATCACGGAGGCCTCATCGGGGCGCGCGGCTCCCTCCGGGACTCCGGGCTAGCCGCCGAGCAGCCCCAGCACCACGCCCCAGGACACCACTCCCGCGAGCATCGCCACGCCGCCCAACCAGGGCTCGAGTCCGGAAGTCGTCTTCACGTGTTGAGGGGTGCGAGCAGAAAAAAAAGACATCCGCTCACACCGCCGGCGACGGGCCCCCGGGGTCACCCGTCGCGTGAACGGCGAGAGGCCGCGCGAGGGGACGTGGCCGCGCCCTGCGCGGGCGCGCGCGCGATACGCGCTGCGCTTCCTGCGAGCGAGCATGTCGGACCTCCTGTTCGACTGCGCCATCTAGACGCCCCGGAAGAGCCCCATCACCTTGCCGAGGATCCGGAAGTCCCGCCGTCCCGGCTCGATGACGATGGGCTTCATGGTGGGGTGCTCGGGCTTGAGCACGATGGCCTCCCCGGACCGGGCGAAGCGCTTGACGGTAGCCTCGCTGTCCAGGAGTGCGGCCACGATGTCGCCGGGCTGGGCTGCCTCCTGCCGGCGCACCAGGACCAGGTCGCCGTCCATGATGTGCGCGTCGATCATGCTGTCGCCCCGCACCCGGAGTGCGAAGAGATCCTCGCCCTTGCCCTGCAGCCACTCGGCGGCCACCGGGATGCTCTCCTCCAGCGCCTGCTCGGCGTGGCGCGGCGTGCCGGCGGCGATCCGCCCCATCACGGGGATGTCGCGCACTGCGGGCTTGCGGGCTGGCGCCGGCCGGGTGAGCACGAGCGTGCGCGAGACACGCCGATCGCTGATCCGGCGCTGCAGCATGCCCTTGCGCTCGAGCGCCCGCAGGTGATCGAAGGCCGCGCGCGCCGTGAAGCCGAAATGCTCCCCGATCTCCCGCACTGTGGGCGGCGCGCCGTGGCGCTCGGTGAACATCCGGATGAACCCCAGCACCTCGCGCTGCCTGACCGTCATCTCTCTCATGCGCCCCTGTCCCCCTCCTCCCGGGAATGAAACAACTCAACAGGATCATAGTCAACACCCGTTGAGTTTTCAAAGCAAAAAAATCAGGCCGCCTCCCAGGGGTCGCAGACGGGACAGACGAGGAACCCGGCCTCCTTGGCATCGGCGACCCGCTTGAAGTACAGCCGCTCGGGCTCCGCCACCTGCCTGGCCCACCCGCAGGCGCGGGAATGGAAGAGCTTCGCTCCGCGCTGGGCCAGAAAGGGCTCGCCGGCCGGCTCCTCCGGCGTCGGCGGCGCGTCGGAGCCCGACACCGCAGCAGGTGCCTCGGCCGTGGCGGGCGTGGGGGCGGCGGGCGCCGGCTCCACCGGAGCGGGCTCGGGGAAGGGGCTCGGCACGGGGTCGGGGGAATTGATCTCGAGGTTGGTCTCGATGGTGGAGCGGAACTCCTCGCTGGCCCGCCTGAATTCCCGCATCGCGCGGCCCAGGGACCGACCGAGCTGCGGCAGGTTCCTGGGGCCGAAGACCAGCAGGGCGAGGACGAAGATGACGACGAGCTCCTGGAGGCCGATGTCGAACATGGCGGTGTCTGCTCAGCGCTCGATGATACCACCGGCCCGTGACCCGGAGGTCAGAACGTCCCTCCGCCGCCTCCGCCCATCCCGCCCCCCGAGGATCCCCCGGAGAAACCGCCGCCGCTCCCGCCGCCTCCATCCCCTCCGCGGCGCGTGGTCGTGAAAGCCTCGGCCGTCTGACGTCCGAAGGCCCTCACCGCGGTGTCGTAGCGGGACAGGCTGAATCCGTCGGGCCCGCTGTACCAGGTGGGCTCGTCCACGGCAAGCCCCTCGAAGGCCGATACCCAGCGCTCCGACACCCCGAGCGCGATGGCCCACGGCAGGAACCGATGCAGCGTGTCGGACGGCATGCGGGCCAGCCTGTCCTTCTCGGCGCGCTCGAGGAACTCCTGAAACCCCCGGACGTGGACCAGCGCCTGCACGCCGCGCCAGCTCTTCCGCGGCATGAGGCGGGCCCAGGCGAGAATGACGAGGCCGCTGCCGCCGAGGCCCACCGCGGCGGGCAGGCCGGGAGCGGGCAGCCACGGCACCACCCGGAAGAAGAGGAGGAGCGCCGCGGCGACGACGGCCCCGCCCGCGACAGCCCAGGCCGCTCTCACCTTCTCCGGCGACGAGGCGAAGAGCCCGGCCCGCACGACAGCCCGGTAGATCTCCTCGCGGATGGGCGCGAAGACGCGGTCGGAGTCGCGGCGCACCTCGGAGAGCCGCCGCCGGCTGTCGCTCGGATCGCGGGCGTAGAGCCTGTCCATGAGGAATTGCTCGAAGGGCGTGAGCGGCGCAGTGCCCGGGGCGGGGCGGAGTCGGTGAAGGACGAAGTCGGTGTCGTCCGGCCCCGCCCCCACCCCCTCCACCCTGAGGTGGCCGCGCACGGCCAGGTCCACCAGCGTCGCCGCCACGTCGCGGGGCTCGGCGCGCTCGTCCACGAGCGTGCCGGCCTCGGCGGGGCTGAGCCCTTCGGGCGGCGCGTACTCCGGCTTCGCCGAGCGATTCGCCGCCGGGTCACGACCGTAGGCGCGCCACGCCACGAGGCCGAGGAGCAGGGTGAGCGGGGGCAGGCCCAGGGGCCAGTTGTCCAGGAAGAGCCAGCGCGCCTCCTGCCAGGTCGAGGGGCGCCCCACCAGGCCCGGCGGCCAGGCCAGCGCGATCGTGAGCCCCTCCCGGGGGCGCAGCGGCCGGGTCGTCTTGAAGGTCACGAAGCGGTCGGCGCGCTCCTCGGCATAGTCCGTGCCGGTGGCCCCCCGCGGGCCCGTGTAGGCGACAGAGCGGATGGCATCCCCGGACACGCTCGCCGGCAACGACACGGTGGCCTCGGCGAGGCGGATCGGCACCTCCCACTCGTCACCCGTGACGTTCCAGTACAGCTCCTGGTGGTCGTCCACGTCCAGGAGCCCGCGACGGACACGGTAGAGGATGGTGACGGTCCGCTGGGCGTCCTGCGCTCCGGGCACCCACGCCTTGATCTTCACGTAGCGCCCCGGATACGACACCTCGGTGCGCAGCGGCCGGAACTCCTCGTCGAGCACCGTGATGCCGTCGAGCCGGAGCGTCCAGTCGAGCCCGCTCCGGACGTGGCGGATCGGGATCGTGCGGAAGATGCCGCTGTGAGAGCCGCGGAAGTGGAAGGTGATCGCCTCGCGGACGCTCACGCTGCCGTCGGCGCGCACCTCGAGCGTGACGGCGAAGCGCTCGATGGAGAAGGAGCGCGGGGTCCCCTCCGCCCACGAGCCGGCCGCGACGAGGAGCAGCAGGGCGCCGAGAGCCCGCGTGGCCGTCAGCTCCCGAAGGAGACGCGCGGCACCTGCCGGTCCTCCGGCCGCTCGAGCTCGAAGTAGTCGCGCCGGGCGAACCGGAAGAAGGAGGCGATCAGGTTGGAGGGGAAGCTGTCCACGGCGGTGTTGAGGTCCCGGACCACGGCGTTGTAGTAGCGGCGCGCGTCCTGGATCGTCCCCTCGATCTCGGCCAGCGAGTCGTGCAGCGAGCGGAAGCTCTCGCTGGCCTTGAGGTCCGGGTACGCCTCGGCCAGCGCGAAGAGTTGGCGGAGGGCGTCGGTGAGCTGCCCCTCGGCGCGCGCCCGCGCCTCCGGGCCGGCCGCCGCCACGGCCGCGCCCCGCGCGCGCACCACCTGGTCGAGCGTCGTCTTCTCGTGGCCCGCGTAGCCCTTCACGGTCTCCACGAGGTTGGGGACGAGGTCGGTGCGCCGCTTGAGCTGGACATCCACGTCGGACCACGCCTCCTGCGAGCGCTGGGTGAGGCCCACCAGGCGGTTGTAGGAGGCGACCACGAGCCACACCAGGAGCCCCAGCGCGACGAGGACGATCACGAGTCCGATGGGCATGTTCGGATCCTCCTGCGGTCATCATAGCGCCCGGCCGGCGGAGCGCTGTACAAATGAGGCGGGCCCGCGGGTGGGCGGCTTGACGCGGATGAGCCGCCCCTGATAGCGTGCCCGCGTGGCGACGTTCAGTCGCTCGCGGCACCTGCTGTCGGCCTAGCAGGATGCGGAAGAACCCCGCAGGCTGCTCAAAAAGGTTCAGATGCGAGGCGGCGCCCGACGGCCGCACGCGAGGCGTACTCCCTGTACGTTGAGCGTGCGGCCGAGGGCGCCAACGACGCAGATGGGCCTTTTTCAGCAGCCTGCTAGAGCGGCCGGCGGAGCCCGGGAGGGGAGAGCCATGCAGGTCGAGGTGGAGTTGACCGAGGAGGAGACCGGGCTCTTCCGCGCCACCGCGGTGGCCTATCCGGCGGTGAGCGTGACGGGGCGCACCGAGAAGGAGGCGCTGGGCCTTCTCATGGAGGCCATGGAAAAGCACATGCGGGCGGAGGCGCGCAGGGGCGCGGAGGGCCGCCGTGGCTGAGCCGCAGGGCGGGCGCGCGCTCGCCGATCTCCGCGTCGTGGACTGCTCGCGGCTGATCGCCGGCGGCGTGCTGGCCACGGTGCTGGCCGATCTCGGCGCCAACGTGGTGAAGGTGGAGAACCCCCGCGGCGGCGATCCGCTCAGGACGTGGTCCCGATCGCTGGGAGAGCTGTGGTGGAAGGTGTACGGCCGCGGCAAGCGCTCCATCACGCTTAACCTGACGCACCCCGAGGGGCAGGCGCTCCTGCGCCGGCTCGTCCGCGGGGCCGACGTGCTGATCGAGAACTACGTGCCGGGGACGTTCGAGAAATGGGGGCTCGGCTGGGAGGCGCTGTCGCAGGACAGCCCCGGGCTCGTCATGGTTCGCGTCTCCGGCTGGGGGCAGGACGGGCCGTACCGCGACCGCCCCGGCTTCGGCACCATGGTCGAGGCCATGTCTGGCTTCGCCGCGACGACCGGGCCACCCGAGTCCCCCACCCTGCCCTCCTTCCCCATGGCCGACATGGTCGCCGCCCTGGCGGGCGCCACCGCGGTGCTGGCGGCGCTGCGCCACCGGGACCGCGTCTCGGGCCGCGGGCAGATGATCGACGTGCCGCTGTACGAGCCGCTGCTCTCCATCCTCGGACCCAACGCCGCGGAGTACCGGAGGCACGGCATCGTGCGCCAGCGCATCGGCAACCGCTCGCACAACGCGAGCCCGCGCGGCACCTACCGGACGCGGGACGGCAAGTGGGTGGCGCTGTCGGCCTCCACGCCGGCCTCGGCGGAGGCGCTGTTCAAGGCGCTCGGGATTGGCCACCTCCTGGCCGACCCACGCTTCACCACCAACGACGCGCGCGTCGCCAACGGCGAGGCCGTGGACCGGGCGGTGGGCGGGGCCATCGGCGCGCGGACCCGGGAGGAGATCATGGGGCTCTTCGAGACCGTGGGACTCACGGCGGCGCCCGTCTACGACATCGCCGACATCCTCGAGGACCCGCACTTCAAGGCGCGCAGCACCTTCGTGGACATGCCCGATCCGGACGTCGGCGCCGTCACCATGACCGCGCCTACCCCGCGGCTGTCCGAGACGCCGGGGGCGATCCGCTGGGTCGGCCCCCCGCTGGGGGCGCACAACCGCGAGGTCTACGCGGGGGAGTTGGGGCTGTCGGAGACCGAGTTGGAGCGGCTGCACCAGGCTGGCGTGATCTGAGCGCCCGGAACCCGTTCCTCGACGCCACCGTGGGCGGGATGCTGTCCACGGCCGCCGCCCGCTTCCCCCAGGCGCGAGGCCATCGTGGCCGCCCACAGGGGCCTCACCTACGCGCGCGTCCACGGGGAGGCCCGGCGCTTCGCGCTTGGGGCTCCGGGCGCTCGGTGTCGGCAAGGGCGACACGGTCCAGAAGGGCCGGCTGCGCGAGCAGTTCCTCGCCGCGCAGGGCGGCCGGCGGCAGGCCGGCGTCAGCCGACGAAGCGAGGCGCCCCCCGGGCCAAATGCTCTAGCCGAGCATCCCGTTGAACGCGCCCCCGGGCGTCGCGTATGCTCAGGGGGCGAATCCGGCTCCCTCATCCCCTGGACAAGGAGACCCACCGTGAAGCTGGACGTCGGCATGCTCGTCCACGATCTGAAGACGATCTCGGACTACGCGCGCAAGGTGGAGGCCATGGGCTACGACTGCCTCTGGTGCGCGGAGACCCAGCACGACCCCTACCTGCCGCTGGCCGTGGCCGCCACGACCACCTCGCGCGTCAAGCTCGGCACCAACATCGCGACGGTGTTCTCGCGCAGCCCCATGATCACGGCCCACATCGCCTGGGATCTGCAGAAGGCCTCGGGGGGGCGCTTCATCCTGGGCCTCGGCACCCAGGTCAAGGGGCACAACGAGCGCCGGTTCTCGGTGAAGTGGGAGTCGCCGGGCCCCAAGATGGCCGAGGCCGTCCGGGCGCTGCGCGCCATCTGGAACTGCTGGCAGACGGGCGCGGCGCTCAACTTCAAGGGGGAGTTCTACACCTTCGATGTGATGACCCCCTTCTTCAACCCGGGCCCCATCGAGCACCCGAAGATCCCGATCTACGTCGCCGCCGTGAACCCGTACATGGCGGGCGTCGCCGGGGAGTTCTGCGACGGCATGCACGTGCACCCGTTCAACAGCCCCAAGTACCTGCGGGAGGTCGTCCATCCCGCCGCGGAGCAGGGCCTGCGCCGCGCGGGACGGACGCGACAGGACTTCACCTTCGTGACCAGCACGTTCGTCGTGGTGGGGGACACGGAGCAGGAGCGCAGCGAGCAGGAACAGATGATCCGGCAGCAGATCGCCTTCTACGCCTCCACGCGCACCTACCGGCCCGTGCTCGCCATCCACGGCTGGGAGGAGGTGGCCGCGAAGCTCCACCGGAAGTCCGTGGAGCAGGACTGGGCGGGGATGGCGAGCGTCATCACCGACGAGATGCTCGACACCTACGCGCTGACGGCCACCTACGACAAGCTCGCGGACAGGCTCAAGGAGCGCTACGCGGGGCTGCTGGACCGGGTGTCCCTCTATCAACCCTATCTGCCGAACCAGAACGATCCGCGCCTGCCCGCGCTGATCAAGGCCTTCAACGGCTGATGACGGGACGGTAGTCCCCACCGGAGACAGCCATGCCAGACCTCTACGACCTCGGAGCCCGACCCCCGCTCGGCGAAGTCCCCAGGCAGATGCACGCCTACGTCGTCAGGCAGCACCGCTTCGGCCAGCCCAGGGACGCCTGGCAGCGAGAGGTCATCCCGACGCCCGCCATCGGCCCGGACGAGGTGCTCATCTACGTGATGGCCTCGGGGATCAACTACAACAACGTGTGGGCGGCGCTGGGCGCGCCGGTGGACGTGATCGGCGAGCGGCAGAAGCTGGGCGAGCCCGAGGACTTCCACGCCGGCGGCAGCGACTGCTCCGGCATCGTGTGGGCGATAGGCAAGGACGTCACGCACGTGAAGGTCGGCGACGAGGTCGTCGTTCACAGCGGCTGGTGGCGCCCGGACGACCCGTGGGTGCTCTCGGGCCGCGACCCCATGCTCGCCGAGAGCACGCGCATCTGGGGCTACCAGACGAACTACGGCAGCTACTGCCAGTTCGCCAGGGCCCAGGCGCATCAGTGCCAGCCCAAGCCCCGGCGGCTCACCTGGGAGGCCGCGGGCTGCTTCCTCCTCTGCGCCTCCACGGCCTACCGGATGCTCATGGGCTGGGCGCCGAACATCATCGAGCCGGGCGACGTCGTCCTCGTCTGGGGCGCCGCCGGCGGGCTCGGCAGCATGGCGCTGGAAATCACGCGGGCCCTCGGCGGACGAGCCGTGGCCGTGGTCTCGGACGAGGCCAAGCGGCCGTTCTGTCTGGAGCACGGGGCCGTCGGCGTCATCAACCGCAACGACTTCAAGCACTGGGGGCGGATGCCGGACACCAACGACACCGGGGCCTACGGCGACTGGGTCAAGGGCGCGCGGGCCTTCGGCAAGGCGATCTGGGACGGCGTGGGCGAGAAGGTGAGCCCGCGCATCGTCTTCGAGCATCCCGGCGAGGCGACCCTGCCGACCTCGGGCTTCGTCTGCGCCACGGGCGGCCTGATCGTCATCTGCGCCGGCACGAGCGGCTACAACGTCACCATGGACCTCCGCTACCACTGGATGCGCCAGAAGCGCTTCCAGGGCAGCCACCTCTCCAATGACGCGCAGGCCGCCGCCGTCACCCGCCTCGTCGCCGAGGGCAAGATGGACCCGTGTCTGTCGCGGACCTACGGCTTCGATGACCTCCCCGGCTGCCACCAGCTCATGCTGGAGAACCAGCACCCCTACGGCAACATGGCGGTGCTCGTGAACGCACCTGCGCCCGGGCTCGGCGCCTCGTGAGAGCGCGTAGCCGCCCCCCTGCCAATGTTGTAATGCAAGACCTGACCCCCCTAGTACCAGCGGGGGTCGCCGGGCAGGACGGGGACGGGCTTGCCGTCCACCATGAAGACGCGGGGACGGATGGGCGTGACCTCGCGCCTGCCGAGGGCCGAGAGCAGCCCCGTCGCCGAGGTGGCCGCCCGCAGCAGCTCCAGGTTCTTGATCGTCGGGAACCGGAGCGAGATCTCCCCGCGCTTCATGGCCGCGAAGGCCTCTTCCGCCGTCAGCCATTTCACGTCCGTGATCTCCCGGCCGTCGGCCTCGGCGTCCTGTCCGGGCGGCATCACGGCGGCGAAGAAGCGCGTGTCGAAGCGGATCGGGCTCTCCTCGGGTGTGATCCAGTGGGCGAAGTACGCGAGTCGGTCGGTGGCCAGCGCGAGGCGCTCGCTCCGGAGCATGTCGAAGAAGGCCGGGTTGGAGGCGTGGCAGGCCGCGCGATGGGCGGCGAAGCGCTCGCGCTCCTCGGGGCCCCAGCGAGCGAGGTCGCCGGAGGCCGTGTAGACCAGGAGCACTCCGACCTCCTCGAAGGCCTCGCGGATGGCGCCGACCCAGAAGCCGAGGGCCTCCCGCGGCCCGAGACCGGTCCCCAGTCGCGCGGCGGCGTCCGCCGCCGTCAGCGCCGTGCAGAACCCCTCCGCATCGTCCGGCACCTCGTCCGTCTCGACCTTGCCCCCCGCGAAGACGTAGTCGCCTCCGGCGAACTTGCTCTTCGCGTGCCGCTTGATGAGAAGCGTCTCGACCCCGCCGGCAGGTCGATCGCGCAGGAGAACGAGCGTCGCGGCAGGCGACGGAGTGACTGGCCCTGTCATGGCCCGGGCTCGGACCTCATTGCCGCATCTTGTCACAGGAGGTGTGCTCCTGTCCAAGCCCGCGAGTCGGGCCACAAGGGCGAAACGGGGCGCCTGGAGTCTGCGTCGCATGAGTAGGGGTTCCGGAAACCTTGACAGCGGTGGGGATTCTTGACAGCATATTGGGTAACCCTCTTCCCTGTGCCGCCTCCAAAGGGCAGTGGAGCCTCATGAGCGAAGCGACGGCCGATCTCCGCAGGCATCCCCGGTCAAAGGTCTCCTGGCCTGTCACCGTGGAGACCGGCGGCCAGTCCTTCGAGCGGCACACGGTCAACCTGAGCCCCATCGGCGCCAAGGTCCATCTCGAGGCGCGACTGCCGGTCGGGACTCCGGCGACGCTCCGCTTCCGCCCCCCTCATGGCCGGCCGCTGGAGGTCGACGCCATCGTCTGGCGCTCGGACTCCGATGGGCCGGCCTTCTTCTTCGTGGGCGTCGGCGGCGAGAACATGACTCTCCCGAGGTAGCGCGCTCGTCACTGGCCCCCCGCATCCGACTTCCTCCTCACCCGCAAGGAGACCCGCGATGGGCGCAGAAGCGCGGATCAAGGAGCTCGGCATCACGCTGCCCCAGCCCGCCAAGCCGGTGGGCAACTACATCCCGGGAGTGCGCGTGGGCAACCTCCTCTTCCTCTCCGGGCATGGGCCCGTGCGGGTGGACGGCCAGCCGACGGCGCGCGGGAAGGTGGGACGGGATCTCTCCACCGAGGAAGCCTACAAGGTCGCCCGCGAGGTCGGCATCAACCTGCTCGGCTCGGCGCGCGTGATTCTCGGCAGCCTGGACAGGGTGAAGCGCATCGTGAAGGTGCTGGGCATGGTGAACTCGGCCGACGGCTTCGCGGAGCAGCCGAAGGTCATCAACGGCTTCTCCGACCTGATGGTGGAGATCTTCGGGGAGAGCGGGCGTCACGCGCGCTCGGCGGTGGGGATGGCCGAGCTGCCCATGGGAATCCCTGTCGAGATCGAGATGATCCTCGAGGTCGAGTAGTCCCGCCGGCCAGGGGCGCGCGTTGATTACCGCTGCAGCAGATCAGGTAGGGTCGCGAAGGCTTGGGCCATGCGCGGGCCGAACCACGACGCGAGCCGGCCGTCCACCAGGTGGATGCGCCCGTCCCGCACGGCGGGCATCTCCGGATAGGGCGTGAAGTCCGCCGCATGCGCCTCCCGGAAGCGATACGGCTCGTCCGGGAGCAGGATCACCTCGGGCCGCGCCGCGGCCACCGCGTCCAGCGTCACCTCCGGGTAGCGCCGCTCGCGATCCGCGCAGACGTTCTCCCCGCCGCAGGCCGCCAGCACGTCGTGGACGTAGGTGTCCCGGTTGATCGTCATGTGCGGGCGGCGCCAGATCGGATAGAACACGCGTGTGGGGCGCGCCCGGCCACGCGCGCGCGCCGTCACCTCCGCGCAGCGCCGCTCGAGGTCCTCCGCCAGCGCCGCGCCTCGCTCGGCCGCGCCCGTCACCTGCCCCAACTCGCGGACGAGCCGGATGCCCTCGGCGACGGTCCGCGGGTAATTGACGTGGACGGGGATCCCCCAGCCGCGTAGCGTCTCGACGTGCTCGCGGTGGTTCTCCTCGATGTTGGCCACGACGAGATCGGGGCGGAGCGCGCGGATTAGGTCCAGCCGAGGGGTCTTGGTGCCGCCGACGCGCGTGGTGGCCAGCACCCCCTCGGGGGGCTCCGTGCAGTAGGTGGTGCAGCCGGCCACGGCGGGGCCGACGCCCAGCAGGAAGAGGATCTCGGTGACGCTCGGGACGAGGGAGATGATGCGGCGCGGCGGTTCTGGCAGGATCAGCGCGACGCCCGAGGCGTCGACGAAGGGGCCCCGTGTCACGAGAGCTTCGCGGCGCGCTCCGACAGGCGCTCGACCAGCGCGATGATCTCCCGCATGCGGGCGCGCAGGTCGAGCTCCGCCTTCTTCGCCCCGTCGGCGCCGCCGGCCGCCACCGCGTCCTCCAGGCCGGTCACGGCGATCCCGAATGCCTTGAGCAGGTGGCGCGTGCTCTCTTCGCCCATCGCACTCTCCCGTGAGGGGGTTCGCTGAGACGGGCCGCTCCCGGGCCAGCGACCCGCGCGTGGATCTCCACGCGGCGCCAGGATACCATGGGGGCGTGAAGAACGCGGAGATCGCGCGCCTCTTCGGCGAGATCGCGCAGCTCCTGGAGATCAAGGGCGAGAACGTCTTCCGCGTCCGCGCCTATGAGCGCGCCGTCCAGAGCCTCGAGGGGCTCGCCGAGGACGTGGCGCGCGTCGCCGCGCGCGGGGAGCTCTCGTCCATCCCCGGCATCGGCAAGGGCCTGGCGGCCCACATCACCGAGTACCTCGAGACCGGTCGCATCGCGGAGCTGGAGGCGCTGCGCGCGGAGCTGCCCCGCGGGCTGCTCGAGGTCCTGGCGGTGCGGGGCGTCGGCCCCAGGACCGCGAAGCTCCTCCACGAGCATCTCGGCGTGGACAGCGTGGAGAGGCTCGAGCAGGCGGCCGTCTCCGGCGACATCCTGCGCGTGCCGGGCATCCGCGCCAGGACCCGCGCGAACATCCTGGCCGGCCTCCGCACGCTCCGCGCGGGGCAGGAGCGCCTCCCGCTGGGCCTGGCGCTGGCCCGCGCGGAGGAGATCGTCGAGGCGCTCCGCGCCACGGGCGAGGTGACCGCCATCGAGGTGGCCGGCTCCGCCCGCCGCCGGCGCGACACGGTGGGGGACCTCGACATCCTGGTCGCCTGCCGCGACCCCGGGCGCGTCATCGAGCGCTTCGTCGGGCTGCCCGCCGTGACAACCGTGCTCGCCCGCGGGGACACCAAGGCCTCCATCGAGTGCCGGGCGGAGGGCCGCGCCGCGCCCATCCAGGTGGACCTGCGGGTGGTCGCCCCCGGCGCCTACGGCGCCGCGCTACAGTACTTCACGGGCTCCAAGGACCACAACGTGCGGCTCCGGGAGCTGGCGCAGAAGAAGGGGCTCAAGATCTCGGAGTACGGGGTCTTCAGCGAGCGGACGGGCAAGCGGGTCGCCAGCGCCACGGAGGCGGCAGTCTACGAGGCCGTGGGCCTGCCGTGGATCCCGCCGGAGCTGCGGGAGAACTCGGGCGAGATCGAGGCGGCGCTCGCCGGCCGCCTGCCCGACCTCGTCGGCGCGGAGCACATCCGCGGCGACCTGCACGCCCACACGGACTGGTCCGACGGGCGCCAGCCGCTGGAGCGGCTGGTGGCCGAGGCCGAGGCGCGCGGCTACGAGTACATCATCGTCTCCGACCACTCGCGCTCCTCCACCGTGGCGGGCGGGCTCACGCCCGAGGAGCTGCGCGAGCAGATCACGCGCATCCGCGCGCTCCAGCCGAAGCACCGGATCCGCATCCTGGCCGGCAGCGAGTGCGACATCCTCGCCGATGGGCGCATGGACTTCCCCGACGACCTGCTGGCCGAGCTGGACGTGGTGCTGGCGGCCGTCCACTCGCGCTTCAGGCAGCCGCGCGCCGAGATGACGGCGCGCATCGTCCGGGCGCTCGCCCATCCCTGCGTGGACATCCTCGTCCACCCCACGGGACGGCTCATCGGCGAGCGCGATCCCTATGACGTGGACCTGGACCAGGTCTTCGCCGCCGCCCGGGAGCACGACAAGGCGGTGGAGATCAACGCCTCGTGGCAGCGGCTGGACCTCAAGGACACCCACGCCCGGCGCGCGGCGGAGCTGGGCGTCCGGATCGCCATCAGCACCGACACCCATGACCTCCCGCAGCTCGACGGCATGGCGCTCGGCATCGCCACGGCGCGCCGCGCCTGGATTACCCCCGCGCAGGTCGTCAACACGCTGCCGCACAAGCGCCTGCTGGCCTGGACGCGGGGGCACCGGCGGTGACGCCCGGGCTCATGGCGCGCGCGAATTGCGCCGGCCGCAGGCGCGGTGTAGACTCGGGTGGCATGAGACGCGCTGTCCTCCTGACCCTCGCGAGCGTGCTGCTCCTCGCTCCCGCCGCCTCGCCGCAGGACAGACCCGCCGAGCCCGCTCAGCCAGCCCCGTCGGCCCCCGCCGCTACGGCGCCTGCCGGCCCGGCCATCGAGAAGGGGTCGAGCGTCCAGCTCGAGTACACGCTCAAGGACGAGGCCGGCGCCGTGCTGGACTCCAACAAGGGCCGGGATCCGCTGCGCTACACCCACGGCGCCCGGCAGATCATCCCGGGGCTCGAGCGCGAGCTCGTGGGTCTGCACCAGGGCGACGAGAAGAGGGTCACGGTGAAGCCCGAGGACGCCTACGGCGCGCAGAACCCTGCGGCGCAGGCCGAGGTGCCCAAGGCCGCCATCCCGGCGGCCGCGCTCAAGATCGGCGCGCGTCTCCTGGCCCGCAACCCCGCGGGCGAGGCCCGGCCGGTGGTGATCAAGGAGATCCGGGAGCAAACCGTCGTCCTGGACCTCAACCACCCGCTCGCCGGCAGGACGCTGTTCTTCGACGTGAAGGTGCTGGACGTCACCGCGCCGGCGGCAGACGCGCCGCAGAAGGACGCCCCGGCGGCCCCACCCGAGAAGTAGCCTGCGCCGTGACCGCCGCCGCGGGAACTGCCACCGGGCTGCCGCCGGACACGGCGCCCGTGAGACCCGACGAGGAGTTCGACGTGGCCGCGCTGGACGGCTGTGTCCGCCCCAGACTGCCGCGCGCGGAGGGCCGGCTCGAGGTGGCCCAGTTCCCCGGCGGCCATTCGAACCTGACCTACCTCCTCCGCTACGGCGCCGACGAGTACGTGATGCGGCGCCCGCCGCTGGGCCCGCTCGTGCCCAAGGCTCATGACATGGCGCGGGAGCACCGGGTGCTCAGCGCCCTCTGGCCCGTGTTTCCCCCGGCGCCCCGCCCCTTCCTCCTCTGCGAGGACCCAGGCGTGATCGGCGTCCCCTTCTACGTGATGGAGCGCCGCCGAGGCGTCGTGATCCGGCGCGAGCTGCCGCCGCAGTGGGCGCAGGACCTCGCGGTGCGGCGCCTGCTGAGCGAGACCCTGGTGGACGTGATGGTGGCCCTGCACGCCGTGCCGTTCGAGGCCGTCGGGCTGGGAGATCTCGGCCGCCCCGAGGGCTTCATGCAGCGCCAGGTCAGGGGCTGGGCCGAGCGCTGGGAACGCGCGCGGGACCGGGAGGTCCCGGCCATCACCGAGGTCGCCCACTGGCTCGCCGCGCGCGTCCCCGCACCGCCCGACGCCACCCTCGTCCACAGCGACCTGAAGCTCGACAACCTGATGCTGAGCGCCCGGGACCCCTCGCGGGTCGAGGCGGTGCTCGACTGGGAGCTGTGCACCACCGGGGATCCGCTCTGCGACCTGGGCACGCTGCTGGCGTACTGGACCTCCGAGGGCGAACCGTCCGCCCAGCAGGCGCAGCCGGCGCAGGTCTCCGAGCTGCCGGGCTTCTACACGCGGGAGCAGCTCGTCGAGCGCTACGCCGCCCGCGCCGGCCGCGACGTGTCGAAGATCGCCTTCTACGAGGTGTTCGCCCGCTACAAGACCGCGGTGGTGGTCCAGCAGATCTACATCCGGTGGAAGCGCGGCCAGACGCGCGACGCGCGCTTCGGCCTCATGGCGCCGCGGGTGGAGGCCCTCGCCCGCACCGCCCTCGACCAGGCCGAGCGGTCGGGCCTCTAGCCCAGGGGGCGCAGGGCATCCATGAGGTCCCGGGAGAAGGTGCCCGCGTAGACCTCCTCCACGGGCCCCTGCAGGCGGATGGACCAGTCGGGCCGGACGTCCACCGAGAGCGTGCCGCCGGGCATGCGCACCGTCACGAGGCCGTGGTCGCAGAGGCCGTTCTTCACGGCCGCGCAGGCCACCGCGCTCGACGAGGAGCCCGAGGCGAGCGTGTAGCCGGCGCCGCGCTCCCAGATCCGGATCTCCACCTCGGCGCGCGAGAGCACCCGCGCGAACTGCGCGTTCGTCCGGTTCGGGAACGCGGGGTGGTTCTCGATGAGCGAGCCGAGGCGGCGCGTCTCCGCCTCGTCGATGCGGTCAGTGAAAACGACGCAGTGCGGGTTGCCCACGGAGACCGCCGTGACCAGCAGCGTCTGCTCCCCCACCTGGAGCGGCTCCCCCACCACCTCCCGTCGCGGCCCGCTCATGGGGATCTCCGGAGCGACGAAGGTGCAGCGCCCCATCTCCACCGTCACCTCGTGGACCCGACCGCCCGCCACGTGGCACCGGCACTCGACGCGACCGCCCTTGGTGTCTACGGTGAAGATCGGCCGGGCGGCGCGCCCGTGATCGTGGAGGTACTTGGCGAAGATGCGGAGACCGTTGCCGGACTTCTCGGCCTCGCTGCCGTCGGGATTGAAGATGCGCAGGCCGAAGTCCGCGCCGGCCCAGGCGGGGACCAGGAGCAGGATGCCGTCCGACCCCACGCCCCAGTTCCGGTCGCAGATGCGCTCCACCTGTCGCGCCGAGAGCGGCGCCGCCAGGTCGGCGGCGTCGATGACGATGTAGTCGTTGCCCAGCCCGTGGCCCTTCACGAATGGGATCATCGCGTCTCCTGGCCGGCCGCCTGCAGGAAATCGGCCAGCCGCTCTGGGAGGGACCGAACATCGCTCGGGAGGCGGTGGCGCCACTTCTCGGCGAAGCGCGCCAGCGCCGCGCGCCGCTCGGCCAGGTCGCGCTCGGGTGAGCGGGGAGCCTCGGGAGCGGTGCGCGTGCCCCCCCCGCGGTGACGGAACGGGGCGCGCACCACGACGCAGCGGTGCCCGGCCTCCCGCACGGCGAAGGACAGGTCTCGATCGTAGCCGTGGAAGAAGCCGTAGCCGGCGTCGAACCCGCCGAGCGACTCGAGCAGCGCGCGCCGGAGGAAGAGGCAGACGCCGTCCACGGCCGCCACCGCGACCACCGGCGCGCGCAGGTTGCCGCTCCCCTCGAGGCTCGAGACGATGCTGCGGCCCACGTAGCGCCCGTCCCGCCTGAGGCGGCGGGCGCCGTACAGTCCGGCGAGGCCGGCCCCCGGCGGGCCCTCCACGGCGGCGCGGAGGCGCGCCAGCCACTGCGGGTCACGCAGCTCGGTGTCGTTGTGGAGGAAGCAGAGGTACTCCGAGCCGGACAGGCGCGCGCCCTGATTGAGGGCCCGGATCAGCCCGACGTTCTCGGCGTTCCGGAGGTAGCGGAGCGGTCGACCGGGCGGCCACCCGCGGAAGTACTCCGCCGTGCCGTCACTCGAGCCATTGTCCACCACGCATAGGTCGAAGGGGGCCGTCGTCGTCCCGAGGCTGTCGAGGCAGGCCCGCGTCAGCGGCAGCTGGTTGTGTACCACCAGGACGACGCTGATCGTCATCCCCGGGTGTGCCACAGAGGGCGGGAGAGCGGGGCTAGCGCTGGTCGAAGGGTGCGTAGCGGGCGTCGAGGGCCCCCGTGTACTCGGCGCGCGGGCGGATCAGGCGGTTGTGGCCGTGCGACTCGAGCAGGTGCGCGGCCCAGCCGGCGGCGCGGCTCAGCGCGAAGACCGGCGTGAACGGATCCGTCGGGATCCCCATGGAGGCGTAGGCCGCCCCGGAGAAGCGGTCCACCTCGAGACCGGCCTTCCGGGGGACTCCTGCGGCGCTCGTCATAGCGTTCCTGGCACTCCGTTGGCGGTATGGGGCAGAGTCAAAACGCCTCCTTGTACCATACGGGTGCAGGCACTTCAAGGCTTGTCGGCGCCCGGTGGGCGGCCTAGGATCTTCCCCGTGCTCCCGGGCGTCATCGACTTCTACGATCGCCATCCCATCAGCCTCTCGCAGGTGCTGGAGGCGCTCCGCCGCCAGGGCAAGGACATGCGCACGCTGGCTCCCGAGGATCTCTACGAGTGGGACCAGGACCACTACGGCGGGCTCGAGGCCGTGGAAGCCCTGGCCCGGCGCGCCGGCATCGGCGAGGGCACGCGGGTGCTGGACGTCTGCGCGGGGCTCGGCGGCCCGGCGCGCTTCCTGGCCCGGCGCTTTGGGGCGCGCGTCACGGCGCTGGACCTGAACGCGGGCCGCAGCCTGGGCAACATCACGTTGTCGCGGCTGGTGGGGCTCCACCGCCTGGTCCGGAGCGTCCGCGGGGATGCGCAGGGCCTGCCCTTCCGCGCCGGCGCCTTCGACGCCGCGATCAGCCAGGAGGGGCTGCTGCACGTGCCCGACAAGGGGCGCGTGCTCGCCGAGTGCGCGCGGGTGCTCAGGCCAGGCGGGCGGATGGCCTTCACCGACTGGATCGCCACGCCCAGGCTCGGGGACGGCGAGCGCCGCCGGCTCCAGGACTGGATGGCGGCCGTGTCCATCGAGAGCATCCCCGGCTACCGCGCGCTCCTGGGGCGGGCCGGCTTTGCCGCCATCGAGGCCGAGGACCTCTCGGCGGCCTGGGTCGAGATCCTGAGGCGCAGGCTCGAGATGTACCGCAGCCTGCGCGAGGACACCGTGGCGCGGCTGGGCCAGGCCCGCTACGACGAGTACAGCCAGCTCTACGCCTTCTTCGTGGGGCTCGTGGAGGCCGGCAAGCTCGGCGGCGCCCGCCTCTGGGGTCAGGTCTTGCATTTCAACATCGGCGGGGGTGCGGCCCTGTCCTAGGATACGGATCCGGCGAGCGGGCACCGTGCCCCCCTGGATCGCAGCGGTGGAGGGGGGCCTGGGTGTTGGATTTCAAGACCTGACCCCCTTGAGAACGAGGAGGGTCGAGAGCAGGAGGCCCGCGCAGAGGGCATAGGCGGCGCGGAGCCCCGCCGTCTCCAGCAGGGCATATCCCACCAGTGGGCCCAGCGCCGCGCCGAGATCGCCCGCGGTGGCGAGGCCGCCCATCACGACGCCGCGCAGCTGCGGCGGCGCGCCATCCCCCGTCCAGACGACGACGGCCGGGTGGAGCAACCCCTCGCCCACCGCGACGAGCACCACCCCCGTCACGATCGGCCCCACCCCGCGCCCCGCCGCCAGGACCGCGAACCCGCCCAGGCTCACGAGCACGCCCACCGCCGCGACGAGTCGCCGGGCGCCCAGGCGATCGAGGACATGGCCCGCGAGCGGCGCCTCCACCATGCCGGCGAGCCGTCGCGCGGCGAGGAGCACGCCGGTCAGCGAGGCCACGGGCACGGCGAGGGCGCCGGGCTCCGCCGCGAGCTGCGTGAGATGAACGCCGAGCGTGCTCATCAGGACGCCGCTGCCAGCGAACAGGCTCGTGAAGTTCACGTAGGCGGGGGCGAGGAGGCGGGGATCCAGGCGACGGAGCGCGGCCAGCGTTCCGAGGCCGGCGGTGACGCCGCGGGTGCCGCCGTGATCCCCGGGGCCCAGCGCGCGCAGCGCCCAGACGGCGACGACGAGGCCCAGGGCAGCCAGCGGCACGTACACCGCGAGGGTGCCGCGATAGCCGAGGAGATCCGTGAGCACACCCGACAGGACGAGACCCAGGAGCGTGCCGAGCTGGAGTAGTGACTGATAGGTGCCCACCGTCCGCCCGCGGACCCCGGCCGCAGCCAGGTCCAGCACGATGGCCACACCCCCCACCGAGATCAGCGCGAAGGCGATGCCCCAGACGATGCGCCAGACAAGCAGCGGCCAGAAGCTCCCCGAGGCCAGGTACCCTGCCGTCGAGGCCAGCGCCAGCCCCATGCCGAGCAGATACGGTCGGCGCCGCCCAAGGCGGTCGGACAGGAGCCCGCCCAGCGAGTTGGCGACCAGGCGCACGAAGCGATTGGCGCTCAGAATGATGCCGAGGCTCGCCGCCGCGATCCCCGCCGCCCCGGGGTGCGAGGGCAGGAAGACGTAGAGCATCTGGTCGCCCAGGAGCGCCAGCGAGTAGGCCAGGGCCAGTCCCGAGGCCAGCGCGTAGCGTCGGCTGCGCATCGTCCGATGCTACACCGGGACCCCCGGACGGCGCGCGGAGAGTCGTCGGTTCGGCACCAGGGTGCGCGCGGGGCGCAGCAGCACCGGCGCCAGCGGCGGGCGCCTGCCTCAGCGCAGGAGCCGCTCGAGGAGCTTCCTGATCCCGCCCCGCTCGCCGGATCGGATGCCGGTGGGGATCACCCGCAGCGAGCCCGCGCTCGAGCCCGTGACCTGCGCCTTGACTTGGGTGCGCCCGCTGGTGAGGGTGACGGCCATGTCCACCCGCCCGTCCAGGAGCCCGTAGGTGCCCGCACCCGCCAGCGTCATCGCGCCGCTCCGGTACAGCAGGTCATCGGTGCTCACGACCCCGCCCGCGATCCTGTACGTGGCGGTGATGGCATCGAAGTCGAGCGGCGAGTCGCCCGGGTGGGGCTCCTTCTCCCCGGCGAGCAGCGGCGTCAGGACACCGGCCAGCGCGGCGACCTCCCGCAGGACCCGCAGCGCGCCCACGCCCACCACCTTGCCGCGTCCGATCTGGAGCTGGCCGGCCCCGCCGAGCGTCCGCCAGGGGTCGGCGGGACGCAGCAACGCCTCGCCCGTGAGATCCAGCGGGCCCGAGACGGCGTAGCCCAGGCAGAGGTAGTCCACCAGGAGGAGCGACAGCTGCACGCCCTTGACGCTGATGCCCCTGAGCGTGAGCGTCTTGATCGCGGCGACGGGAGCCGTCTGCAAGTCGGCGGTCACACTCATCGAGAGGCTGCCCCCGGCCACCTGCGCCTGGAGCGGCCGGCTCTCGAGCCGCGCGGGCGCGAGCGCCACGGGGACGCGCAGGTCCTGGAGCGCGAGCATGCGCCGCGTGGGCGGCGGGCACTGCGGCCGCTGCTCGGAGAGCGCGAGGCGCTCGAAGCGGAGCTCGCCCGTCGCGGCCGGCTGCGAGGCCGTGCCGCCGAGCTCGAGCCGTCCCTTCACGGGCCCGGCGAGCGCGGGGGACGCGAGGAGCGCGGCGGCGAGCGCCGCCACGTCCCTGGCCTCGATGTCGACCCGCGCGCGGAGCGGCGCCTCCGCCAGCGGACGGCCCGCGCCGAGCGCGAGCGTCCCCTCGGCGATCCTCAGTCGGATGGCGCCCGGCTGCGCCACGGCCCTTCCCTCCAGCGCCAGCCCGTCGCCCCGGGCATTGATGGCGAGCGTGACGGCGATGTCCTCGAGGCGCCACTCCCCGCCCCGGGCGCCGCGCTTCTGGTAGCGCAGCGCCCCGTTGGCGATCCGCACCTGGGACACGAGCCCGGCCGCGGCCGGGGCGCCGGCAGCGACGCCCCCGGCGGGCCTCGGGGCGCTGCGCGCAGCCGAGGCCCCCGCGCCGAGCGTCGCGATGTTGAGCCGGCCGCCGTCCTCCACGATCTCGACGCGCAGCCGGTCCAGGGTGAGGTCCGTCAGCTCCACCCGGCCGGAGAAGAGCGGTCTGAGCCGCAGGCCGAATCGCCCCTCCTCGACGGTGAGGAAGGGCGCCGCGCCGAAGCGGGGGTCGTCGGCCACCGACAGGCCGCGCAGCCTCACGGCCGGGCGCGGCAGCAGCTCGATGGAGAGCGAGGCGAACCTGACGGGACGCCCCAGCGCCTGGCTCGCCTGCTGGGAGATATAGGCCTGCACCTTCGGCGTGTCCACGAGCCACGGCAGCGCGGCCAGCGCCCCGACGACGACCAGGAGCAGGGCGCCGGCCGCGACGAGGAGCCACCGGAGCTTCACTGGGGCTTCCGCATGTCCTTCTTGAGGATCTTCCCCGTGGGGCTCTTGGGAAGCGCGGCGATGAACTCGACGGCCTCGGGCACCTTGTAGGAAGCGACCCGGTCGCGGCAGAGGGCGCGGAGCGCCTCGGGATCGGCCGTCGCCCCCTCCTTGAGGACCACGAAGGCCTTCACGGCCTCGCCGCGCACCGGATCCGGGATTCCCAACACGGCGGCCTCCTTCACCGAGGGGTGGAGGAAGAGCACCTCCTCGACCTCGCGGGGGAAGACCTTGAAGCCGGAGACGTTGATCATGTCCTTGACGCGGTCCACCACGTAGAAGTAGCCGTCCGCGTCGCGGGAGCCGATGTCCCCCGAGTGGAGCCACCCCTCCCGGACCGCCTCGGCCGTGGCCTGCGGGTTCCGGAAATAGCCCTTCATCACGTTGGGGCCCTTGATGAGGATCTCGCCCAGCTCTCCGTCGGCCACCTCCTGCCCGGTGGCGGGGTCCATGACCTTCATCTCCACGTTCTCGATGGGGGTGCCGATGGAGCCCGGGCGGAAGGCCGTGTCGTGGTTGTACGAGGCGAAGGGGGAGCACTCGGTGAGCCCGTAGCCCTGGTGGATGTCATGGCCGGTGCGCTCCTTCCACTGCCGCTCCGGCTCGGCGGGCAGGCTCGCCGCCGCCGAGAAGCAGAGCCGGAGCGAGGACCGGTCCCAGCGCGCCATGTCCGAGCCGAGCATCAGGATGTACATGGTGGGCACCGCGTACAGGAGCGTGATCGAGTGGACGCCGATGGCGGCCGTGAAGTCGTCGAGGACGAAGCGCTCCTGGAGCACGAGCGTGCCCCCGCAGCTGAGGAGGGCGTTCATGATGAAGTTCTGGCCGAAGCAGTGGAAGAGCGGCAGCGCGCAGAGACCCCGGTCGTCGGGCGTCATCCGGAGATGGTGGGTGGTGGCCCAGGTGTTCGACACCACGTTCTCGTGGGTGAGCATGACCCCCTTCGGGCGTCCGGTGGTGGCGGAGGTGTAGAGGATGGCGGCGGTGGCGCTCCGGTCCAGCTCCATCGCGCGCAGCCCCGGGTCGCCGGCGAGCGAGCGGAAGTCCACCTCCCCCTGCCCGCCCACCTGGATCAGGTGCCGCACCGACGGCAGGTCGCGGCGCGGCGGCAGGTTGGCGGCCACGGGCTCGGCCGTCACGACGGCGGCGGCCTCGCCGTCGTTGATGATGTAGCCGAGCTCGTCCGGCTTGTAGACCACGTTCAGCGAGATGGGGACGAGCCCGATCTTGCTGGCCGCGTAGTACGTCAGCACGAATTCGGGCCAGTTGGGCAGGTGAAGCCCGATCCGCTCGCCCGGCCTCAGGCCGAGGCCCGCGAGCCCGGCGGCCAGCGAGGAGGCGGCCCGGTCGAGCTCCCGGTACGTCCAGCGCCGCTCCCTGAAGACCAGCGCCGGCCGCCCCGGATGGTGGAACGCCGACCGCTCGAGATTGCGCGCGATGTTCATGACCCCACTTTCAGGGGATGAGGAGGATCTCCGGATTTGCCGTCGGGGCGCCTCCGCGCCCGACGGTCGGGCCCTCGACGCGCGCGGTTGTCATGGCAGCAGCAGGACCTTTCCCGTGGTCTTGCGGCCCTCGAGGGCGCGGTGCGCGTCGGCGGCCTGCGCCAGCGGGAAGGTGATCTCCACGCGCAGCTTGAGCTTGCCCTCGCGGATCCAGCCCAGCACGTCCCCCGCGCGCTGGAGCAGTTCCTCGCGGGCGGCGATGTGATGGTTGAGGCTCGGCCGCGTCACGAAGAGGGATCCCTTGACGTTCAGCGCCTGGAGATCGAGCGGCGGCACGGGCCCGCTCGCCGCCCCGAACAGCGCCATCATGCCGCGGGGTCTCAGGCAGTCGAGGCTCCCGCTAAAGGTCGTGGCGCCCACGCCGTCGTACACCACGTCCACGCCGCGGCCGCCGGTGATGCGCTTCACCTCGGGCACGAAGTCCTGCGTCGTGTAGAGGATGACGTGGTCCGCCCCCGCCGCCCGCGCCAGCGCGGCCTTCTCCTCCGTGGATACCGTGCCGATCACGGTCGCGCCGCGCATCTTCGCCATCTGGCAGAGCAGGAGCCCCATGCCACCCGCCGCGGCGTGCACGAGGCAGGCCTCGCCCTGCTTGAGCGGGTAGGTGGAGCCGACGAGGTAGTGGGCCGTCATCCCCTGGAGCATGGCCGCGGCCCCATCCCGGAACGACAGCCCGTCGGGGAGCTTCACGAGGCGGTTGGCGGGACAGACGTTCAGCTGGGCATAGGAGCCGATGATCCCCGTATAGCCCACGCGGTCGCCCACCTTGACGTCGGTGACGCCGGACCCCACCGCCGTGACGGTGCCGGCGCCCTCGACACCGGGCGTGAACGGCAGGGGAACCTTGTTGGCGCCGGTGCGGAAGTAGACGTCGATGTAGTTGAGCCCGGCCGCCTCGATCTTGACGACGGCTTGACCGGCGCCCGGGGTGGGCTCCGGGACATCCTCGAGCCTCATGACCTCGGGCCCGCCGGGTGTGTGGACGCGAATCGCCTTCATGCCTGTTCTCCTTTGGACCTCGCGGAGCGACCGGATCTCGCCGCTAGCGCATGGCCGAGAGATCTACCGTGAACTTCGACATCTCCTTCTCGTCCGGGTCGCGAATCACGAGCGTGAAGCGGCCCCTGGGATCGAGTCGCGCGGCGGGGAACACGTAGAGACAGCGGGCAGCGTACCGCCCGTCCTCCCCGCGCAACGCCGTCCGCTCGTTCTGCACGAAGCTCGGCTTCACCTCGGTCTTGCCATCGAGCAGCACCGGCTCCAGGAAGCGCGCGAAGTCGGACTGGCCCCCGCGCAGCGTGACCCACAACGTGAGCTTCCCCGCGGTCGTCTTCAGCACCGCGCCGATCTCCCTGGGCTTGAGCGGCTCCTTCTTGAAGGCGGCGATGCGCGCCGCCTGGGCGAGGCGGTGGAACGGCGTCACCACCGCCAGCGTGTCGCCCGCGCCGTTGCGGCTCGTCCACTCCTGCCCGAACGCCTCGCTCACGACGCTCCGGCGGCCCAGGCGGATGGCCTCCTGCTGCTCCCGCTCGGTCAGGGCGAAGGAGGCCGCCGCCGCGGGCTGGCTCGTGGCGGGCCACAACGCGATTCCGGCTAGGGCGACGATCGAGACGCGCCGCATGCTCCGACTCACGCCGCGCCATTGTAGCATGGCGCCGCGACTCGCCCTGCGCCCCGCCCGGGCCGCCCTCCCCCCCGCGCCCGCGCCCGCATTGCTCCCGGGGACGACCGGCGGTACGGTAGGAGCATGCGCCGCGCTCCGCTGCTCCTCTCGGGCCTGCTCCTCGCCGGGTGCGTCTCCGCGTTCCCCGACCAGATGCTGCAGTCGGTGAATCGCGCGCTCACCGTCTCGGAGCTGCGCCGCGCTCCGGGATCGCACGCCGGTGCGCGCGTGATCCTCGGCGGCGAGATCCTCGCCACGCATCCCCGGGTGGGCGAGACCGAGATCGAGGTCCTCGCGCGGCACCTCCGCTCCGACGACAGCCCCGAGCGGAGCGACCGGTCCGAGGGGCGCTTCCTGGTGACGACGGCGGGCTTCCTCGATCCCGCCGTGTACGCCTCCGGCCGGCGCATCACCGTGGTGGGCACGGTCAAGGGCGAGGAGGAGCGCGCGATCGGCGAGTTGCCGTACCGCTACCCGGTGATCGCGGCCGAGCGCATCAAGCTCTGGCCGCGGGAGGTGGCCGCGACGCATATCGTCCCCGTCTACCCGCTCGGCTTCTACGATTGGCCGTACTGGCCGTATTGGCGCTACGGCCCCTACCAGCCCTGGCCCTTGCGCTGACCCGGCCCCGGGCCTATTGACTCTAGCCGAATACGGTTACGCGAATTGGCCCGGGGCCGGCCGCGCGGGGGCGCGGCCTGGACCCGTGCCGTCGCGGCTCTCGAAGCCGGCCACCGCCCCTCTCGGTTGCACCCCCTCCGCGGATCGGCCGTGACGAGGGTGCGAGGTCCACGCCGCGCCCCCGCGCGGCCGGCCCCGGCGTAACCGTAATACGCAGGAGTCATTAGGGGGTCCTGCCCCGCACCGTGACGACCGAGAACTGCGCCGGGTCCAGGTAGCGCGCCGAGACGCGCTGCACATCCGCCGCCGTGACGCGGCCGATGCGCTCCCTGTAGCGATCCGGGTAGTCGAGCCCGAGGCCGTGCTCCTCCACGGCGATCATGAGCCGCGCCACCTTGCCCGAGGTGTCCATGCGCAGCGGGAAGCTCCCCACGAGGTAGGCCCGGGCCAGCTCCAGCTCGGCGGCCGCCACCTCTTCCCGCCCCATCCGGCGCATCTCCTCCTGCGCGAGGCGCACGGCCTCGTCCACGGCCTCGTTGCGGGTCTGCAGCCCCACCACGAAGGAGGCGCCGTAGCGCGCGGGGGAGAGCGAGGAGTAGATCGAGTAGGCGAGCCCCCGGTCCTCGCGCACGCGCGTGTAGAGCCTGGAGGCCGAGCCGCCGCCGAGGACATAGCTGGCGACCGCCAGCGGGAAGTAGTCCGGGTGGTCCTGGCGGATCGCCGGACGGCCGAGGTACACGGTGGCCTGGGTGAGGTCGCGCGTGAGGGTGCGCGCGACCGCAGGCGGCAGCGCGGCGATGGCCGAGGGGATCGCCGCGGGTGGAGCCGCCGGCGGCGCCCAGCCCGCGAGGCGCCTCTCCAGCTCGCGCCTGATCTCGTCCCGCGTGACGTCGCCCACGACGGCGATCACGGCCGCGTCGGGCCGGTAGTGCTCCCGGTGGAAGCGGACCACCTGCTCGCGCGTGAGCGTGCCGACGGACTCGACGGTCCCGGGCGTCGGGTGGGCATAGGGATGGCCCGGGTAGAGAAGCTGCCCCAGCTCGCGCCCCGCCACGGTCTCGGGGTTCTCCTCCGAGCGCTTGAGCGCCGCCTGCACCTCCGCCACGCGACGCTTGAGCTCGTCCTCGGGGAAGGCGGGCTCGCGCAGCACCTCGGCGAGGAGATCGAGGCCGAGCGCCAGGTCCTTCTTCAGCACGGCGAGGGAGACCATGACCCCGTCCTTCCCCGCGTCGGCCTCGAGGCCGCCGCCGACGAACTCGATGGCGCGGTCCAGCTCCGGGCCCGAGCGGCGAGCCGTGCCGCGGGTGAGCAGATCGGCGGTGAGGCTCGCCAGCCCGGGAGCATCCGGCGGGTCGAAGGCGGAGCCCGCGCGCAGGGAGACGCTCACGGAGACGATGGGGATGGCGCTGCGCTCCGCGACGAGGAGCGTCACCCCGTTGCCGAGGAGCTCGCGCTGGGCGATGGGCGCGGCCCCCGCAGGAGTGGCGGCCAGCAGGAGGGCGGCGAGAAGGCTCGAGAGCGCTTTCATGGATTCCCCTTCAGTCGAGCTGCTTGCGGAACTTGATCACAGCCAGCGAGAAGATCACGACCCCGAAGGCCGTCAGCGGGAGCAGGTTCGGCCAGAGGTAGCCGAACCCCACGCCCTTGAGCACGATCCCGCGCACGATCCGCAGGTAGTAGGTCAGGGGAATGACGGCGGCCAGGTACTGGGCGCCCGTCGGCATCCCCTCGATGGGGAAGAGGAGGCCCGAGAGATAGATGGACGGCAGGAAGGTGAGGAAGGCCATCTGCATGGCCTGGGGCACCGTGCGGGCCGCCGCCGAGACGAAGATCCCGATGCCGAGCGTGCCCATCATGAAGACCAGCGAGAGCGCGTACAGGAGCGGCAGGCTCCCGCGGATGGGCACGTCGAAGACGAAGTGCGCAACCACGAGCGCCATGGTCATCTGGCCGTAGGCCACGAGCAGGTTCGGGATGATCTTGCCGAGGAGGAGCTCCCAGCGCCGGATGGGGCTCACGATCAGCGCCTCCAGCGTCCCCTTCTCCCGCTCGCGCACCACGGACACCGCCATGGCCGTGATGGTGGTCTGCATCAGGAGCGCGCCGATGAGGCCGGGCACGATGAAGATGGCGGAGACGAGGTCGGGGTTGTACCAGGCGCGCACCCGCACGTCGAAGGGCATGCGGTCCCGGCGGCCGAGCGCGGCGCCCTCGAGGGTCCGGGCGATGATCTCCAGCGAGCGCTGGGCGCCCAGCGAGGAGGCGGCGTTCAGCGCCGAGGTCGCCACCTGCGGGTCCGAGGCGTCCACGATCACCTGGACCTCGGCCGCCTGGCGCGTCAGCCGCCGGGCGAAGTCGGGCGGGATCACCACGCCCACCTTGGCGCTCCCGCTGTCGATGAGCCGGGTCAGCTCGGCCTGGCTGCGCGCCCGGTACCGCACGGCGAAGTACTGGCTGTTCTCCAGGGCCGCGAGGAACTCGCGCGCCTCCACGCTCCCCGACTGGTCGAAGACGGCCGTGGGCACGTGCTTGACGTCGGTGTTGATGGCCCAGCCGAAGATGAAGAGCATGACCACGGGCACCCCCAGCGCCAGCACCAGGGCCATCCAGTCGCGCTTGAGGTGGATGAACTCCTTGGCGATGATCCCCAGCAGTCGCGAGGCCATGCTACGCCGGCCCCAGCGCGCGCAGCTGCTCGCGCAGCCGCGCCTTGCGCTCCTTGTCCACGAACGAGACGAAGAGGTCCTCCACCGAGGGCTCCACATCGTGCGCCCAGCGGACCTCCACGCCCCGGCCCCCGAGATAGGCCGCCACGTCCGCCGCGGCGGCGTGATCCTCCGCGAGGACCACGCGCAGGCGGGAGGCCACGCGCAGGACCTCCTCGACGGCGTCCCAGTCGTGCAGGAGCGCGGCGGCGCGGCGGAGATCGGCGGCATCCAGCTCGATGACGGGCTTCCGGAAGGTCTCGGTCTTGATGCGCGCCGGCGAGCCCTGGGCGATGAGCTGCCCCTGGTAGATGAAGCCGAGCGTGTCGCACAGCTCCGCCTCGTCCATGTAATGCGTGGTGACGACGATGGTCGTCCCCCCGTCGGCCAGGTGGCGGACCACCGCCCAGAAGGTCCGCCGCGAGACCGGGTCCACGCCCGCGGTGGGCTCGTCGAGGAAGACCAGCCGCGGGGCGTGTACCAGGGCGCAGGCCAGCGCCAGGCGCTGGCGGTAGCCACCGGACAGCGCCCCCGCCTGCTGGCGCTCCCGCCCTCCGAGGTCGGCGAGCTGGATCATCTGCGCGATGCGCTCGGCGCGGAGCGCCCGTGGCACCATGTACACGCGCGCGTAGAAGGTGAGGTTCTCCACCACCGTGAGGTCGTCGTAGAGAGAGAAGCGCTGCGACATGTAGCCGATGAGAGACTTGATGCGCTCGGGCTCGCGCCGGAGGTCGAGGCCGAGCACGCGGCCCGTCCCCTCGCTGGGCTCGAGGATCCCGCAGAGCATCCGGAGCGTCGTGGACTTGCCGGCGCCGTTGGGCCCGAGGAAGCCGTACAGCTCCCCCGTGCGCACCCGCAGGCTCAGATGGTCCACGGCCACGCGCTTGCCGAAGCGCCGGGTCAGCCCGTCGGTGACCACGGCGAGGCCGTCGGCGGCGGGGGCCGGGCGCGCGCCCTCAGCCGACATCCGCATCCGCGGGCATCCCCGGCTTGAGGATCCCCTCGGGGTTGTCCACCGCGATCTTGATCCGGAAGACCAGGTTGACCCGCTCCTTCTTGGTCTGGACGTTCTTCGGCGTGAACTCGGCCTCGGAGGCGATCTCCGCGATGCGCCCCGCGAACACCCGCCCCGCGTAGGCGTCCACGCTGATCCGCGCCCGGTCGCCGATCTTGATCCGCCCCACCTCCTCCTCGGGCACATAGGCGCGGACCCACACCTCCGTCGGGTCCATGAGGGTGAGGATGGGGACGCCGGGATTCGCGGTCTCCCCCGCCTCCATGCTCTTTCGCAGCACGACGCCCGCCACCGGCGCCGCCAGCGTCATCTCCTTGAGCCGGCTCCTGGCCAGCAGGAGCGACGAGCGCGCCTGCTCCACCTGGCCGCGCGCCGCCGCGACCTGCTCGGGGCGCGCCCCGGCCAGGAGGAGCGCGAGGCGATCCTGGGCCGCCTTGAGCTGGGCGCGGGCGGCGTCCACCTGGTGGCGGCGCGTCCCCTCGAGCGTGAGCGCCAGCCGCTCCCGCGCCGTCCGCTCCTGGGCCTGGGCCACCTCCCAGGCCTGGCGGGCCCGGTCCACTTCCTGGGCCGCGATCAGCTCCTTCTTGAAGAGCGCCTCCGCCCGCTGGAAGTCGCGCTCCGTCCAGGCGCGCGTGGCCTCGGCGCTCCGCAGCCCCGCGCGCGCCTCCTCGATCTCCTGGGCGCGGGAGCCGGCCACGAGGTCGTCGAGCTGGGCCTGGGAGCGGGCCACCGTGGCGCGCGCCTCCTCGATCTCCTCCCGGCGCGCCCCGGCCTCGAGGTCGCGCAGCGTGGCCTCGGCTGTCCGGAGCACCGCCGCCTGGCGCCGCACCTCGGCGCGGAGCTCCTCGTCGTCCAGCTCGGCGAGGAGCTGCCCCTCGGCGACGCGGTCGCCCTCCTTGACGTGAAGCCGCCGGATCCGCCCCGCGATCCGGGCGCTCACGTCCACCTGGGTGGCCTCGATGGTGCCGGTGACACTGACGGCGAGGTTCGGGCTGCCGCCGAGCAGCCGGCCGCCGTAGGCATACGCGAAGCCGAGCGCGAGCAGGATGAGGAGGCCGATGCCGCCCTTCGCGAGGCGGGAGCTCGCGGCAGCCACGACAGCCGTCACTTCCCGGCCGGAGCGGGTGGCTCGGCCGGCAGCAGGACGCCCACCGTCTTCCGGTCGGAGGGGAAGTAGGCGCGCGCCACGCGCTGGATGTCCGCCGCGGTGACGGAGCGGATCAGGGGGACGAAGCGGTCGAGGAGTCGCCAGGAGCCCAGCAGCTCGAAGCGCACCAGCCCCGAGGCGCGCGAGTGCACCGAGTCCTGGCGCCACACGAACGAGGCCTCGATCTGGTTCTTCGCGCGCGCCAGCTCCTCGTCGGGGACGGGCTCCGACTGCAAGCGCTCGATCTCGTCGAGCAGCGCGCGCTCCAGCGCCTCCACGGGCTGGCCCGGCAAGGGCGTGGCGTAGAGCCAGAACAGGTTCGGGTCCACGGAGGCGTAGGAGTAGTCGCCGCCCGCGCCCAGCGCCAGGCGCTGCTCGTAGACGAGCTTGCGGTAGAGGCGCGAGGCGCGCCCCTCCGAGAGGATCGTCGAGAGGAGCTCCAGCGCAGGAGCGTCCGGCGAGGCGTGGTTCGGCACGTGATAGGCGATGGAGACGATGGGGAGCCGGGCGCCCGCCTTGCGCACGGTGACCCGGCGCTCGCCGACCTGCGGCGGCTCCACCGCCGTCACCGCGGGCGGCGCGGGGCCGCGGGGAATCCGCCCGAAGATCTCCCGGATGCGGGCCAGCACCTCGGGCGCCTTCACGTCGCCGACCACGGCCAGGATGGCGTTGTTGGGCAGGTAGTACCGATCATAGAAGGCGCGGAGCTCGACGGGGTTGATCCGGTTGATGTCCTCCATCCAGCCGATGATGGGCCAGCGGTACGGATGCGCCTTGAAGGCCACGGCGTTCAATTCCTCGGACAGGAGCCCGTCGGGATCGTCCTCGGTCCGGGTCCGCCGCTCCTCCATGACCACCTGGCGCTCGGAGTCGACCTCCTTCGGGGCCAGCAGGAGGTGACGCATGCGGTCGGCCTCGAGCCCGAGCACCAGGTCCAGCTTGTCTGCGGCGATGTTCACGAAGTACGAGGTCATGTCCTGCGCGGTGAAGGCGTTGTCCTGGCCGCCGTTGCGCTCCACCAGGCGCGCGAACTCCCCCTTGCCGTGGGTCGGCGTGCCCTTGAACATCATGTGCTCGAGGAAGTGGGCCAGCCCCGTGGCCCCGGGGCGCTCGTTGCGCGAGCCCACCCGGTACCAGACCTGGACGGAGACGATGGGGCTCCGGCGGTCCTCGAGGATCAGGACGCGGAGGCCGTTGTCGAGCGTGGCCTCGAGAACCTCTCCCGAGTGCTGCGAGGCGCCGGCCTGGCCCACCGCTGCGGAGGCGGCCGCCACGACGAGCAGGCTGATCCCGAGGAGCCTGAGGATTCGCATGCCGTGATTATCCTACGGGTGCCGCGGTGCGGCAACAGCCGGCGGTATCTCCTTGAGGCGGAATGCCGGCCGGATGCCGAGCGCCGTCACCACGGAAACGACGGACAGCGCGGCGACCCCGTAGAGCCCCGCCGCGAAGGAGCCCGTCACGTCCTTGATCCACCCCGTGAGGAAGGGGCTCAGGATGGCGCCGATGAAGCAGGTGCTGTTGTAGAGGCCGAAGGCCTTGCCCATCACGGAGGCGGGGAAGAGGCCGCCGACGAGGGCGTACGACGGGCTCCAGGTGCACCACATCGAGAAGCTCGCCAGGAGCATGAGCAGCGTGAGCAGCCACGCCGGCCCGCGGGCCTGGATCACGGCGCCCATCGCGATCATGGAGAGCGTGGTCATGACCACCGCGGCGAC
>MGBV01000194.1 GCA_001788415.1 Candidatus Rokubacteria bacterium GWC2_70_16
GCGAGCGTGGCGCCCGTCAGGAGCAGGCGGAGCGCGCGTGAGCGGCCCACGAGCCGCAGGAGTCGCTGCCCGCCGCCCCAGCCCACCATGATGCCGAGGCTCACCTGCTTGAAGGCGATCCGCGCCGACTCGGCGGCGACGCGCATGTCGCAGGCCAGCGCCACCTCGGCCCCGCCGCCCAGCGCCCCGCCATCGAGGGCCGCGATGACCGGCACCTCGAGCGCCTCGAGCCGGCCGAGCACGGACTGCATGCGGCGGGCCATACGCTTGCCGGCCTGGCCGTCCTCGAGCCGGAGGAAGTCCTTGATGTCGCCGCCGGAGATGAACGTCCCGCCCGCCCCGGTGAGCACCACGGCGCGGAGCGAGGCGTCCTGGGCGAGGGTGTCCACGATGGCCGAGAGGGCCTCGATCGTGGCCAGGTCGAGCGCGTTCTTCACCTCGGGGCGGCTGACGGTGAGGCAGACGACGCCCCCCTCCCGCTCGAGCCGCACCGTGTCGGGCACCTCCCCCATCAGGCGAGATCGAGGCTGCGGACGTTGCCGAGCGGGCCCATGGCTCCTTCGTGTCGCGCCCGAAGGCAGCAGCGGCGCGCGTCTCGTCGATGGTCGAGCGCCCGGCCACGACCGCCAGGGGGCGCGAGGCCGGGTGCAGGGCGTGGGCTCCACATAGCGCGCCCGCCGGGAGCCCGTCAAGGGCGAAGTTGCGCGCGCGGGCCGGGGCCCCGCCGCGCCCTCCGCGGTGGCGGGAGGCCGGCACGGCGGTTGCCCTGGCGAACCGTGCTCGGATAGAGTCCTCCCATGAAGGGTTGGCCGTGGGGGGGTCGAGATTCACTTCGCGGTCAGGTGCTCCTGGGCCTGGTGGTGGGAGTCGCGGCCTGGCTCTTCCACCTGGGGCCCGCCGGCCGCGGCCTGGAAAACAAGTTCCTGGACCTGCTCTTCCTGCTTCGCGGCGCCCTCCCCGCCGGGGACAACCTGGTGATCGTGGCCGTCGACGACCAGTCCTTCTCCGACCTCGGGCTGCAATGGCCCTGGCCCCGGAGCCTTCACGCCCGGCTCACCGAGCGGCTCCACGCCGCCAGGGCCCGGGTCATCGGCTTCGACATCCTGTTCTCCGAGCCGTCCCCGCCGGACCAGGATGCTGCCCTCGCGGAGGCGTTTGCGAGGGCGGGCAACGTCGTCCTGGGGAGCGACTTGCGGATCGTCGAGGCTGCAGCGTACCGGCAGACGCTGCGGGTGGCGCCGCTGCCGGCGCTCGAGCGAGCTGCGTCGGGGGTGGGTGTCGTGAACCAGATCCAGGATCAGGACGGCACGATCAGGAAGGCGCGGCTGGGGATAGGGGGGGCGCCCTCCTTCGCGTACCTCGTCGCCCGGGTCAGCGGGTGGCGAGGGCCGCCGGGCGAAGCGCCCTTCCTGATCAACTATCGCGGGCCGTCCCCCGCCTTCCGGACCATCTCCTACTCGCAGGCCCTCGACCCGAAGGCGGTGCCGGACGACGTCTTCCGGGACAAGATCGTCCTGATCGGCCGCGCCGCCGGGGCCCCCGGGCGCCCCGTGGACGACGCGCACTACTCTCCCTACTTCTGGCTCGGGCGGCGGCTGACTCCCGGCGTCGAGATCCACGCATCCATCCTCGACACCGTGCTGCACGAGCGGCCGATCCGTCCCGTGGGACAAGCCGCGCGCGTGGGCTGGGCCCTGGGCTGGGGCCTCGCCGGCGCGGTCGTCGCGGGCCGCGTGGGGCCGTGGGTGGGCCTGGGCATCACGCTGGGCCTCCTGGTGCTCCAGGGAGGCATCGCCCTGGGCTCGTTCGCCGGCGCGGAAGTCTGGATTCCGTGGGGCAGCCCCGTGCTGGCGACCGGCGCGGGCTACGGCGCGACGGTCGCCGTGCGCTGGCGCCGGACCGAGCGCGAGAAGGCGTTCATCCAGGGCGCCTTCCAGCGCTACCTCCACCCCAGCGTGGTTCGTCAGATCATCGAGCAGCCGGGCACGCTGCGCCTGGGCGGCGAGAGCGTCGAGGCCACGGTGTGCTTCGCCGACCTCGAGGAGTTCACGAGGATCGTCGAGAAGCTCACTCCCGAGGAGCTGGTGGCGCTCCTGAACAGCGTCCTGGCGGCGATGATCGAGGTGATTCTCGCCCACCGCGGGATGCTGAACCAGGTGCTGGGCGACGGCATCCTCGCGATCTGGAACGTCCCCGTGCCGAGCCCGCACCACGCCCTCGACGCCTGCCGGGCGGCCATCGCGATGCAGGAGCGGCTCGCCCAGCTGAACCTGGAGCGGGCGGAGCACGGGAGCCCCCCGCTGAAGATGAGGATCGGGATCCAGACGGGCCAGGTCGTCGCCGGCAACATCGGCTCGCCCGAGCTCTTCCATTACGGCGTCGTGGGCGACACCGTCAATCTGGCGTCGCGGCTCGAGCAGATCAACAAGCTGTACGGCACCCGGATCATCCTGGGGGAGGACACCGCGCGGCAGGCGCGGGACGTCCTCGTTCTGCGGGAACTGGACCTGATCCGGGTCGTCGGGCGGGTGGAGCCCGTGCGGATCTACGAGTGCGTCGGCGCGCGCGCGGCCGTCCCGGCGGACACGGTGCGAGCCCTGACGGCGTTCGAGGATGGCTTGCGGGCCTATCAGCGCGGGGAGTGGAGGCAGGCGCTGGCCGACCTGGAGCGCGCCGCCGCGCTGGCCCCCTCCGACGGGCCGACGCGGGTGTTTCTGGAGCGCAGCCGTCATTTCCTGGCCGAATCGCCGCCCAGCGACTGGGATGGGGTGTACACCGCGAGGAGCAAGTCGGGTTGAGAGCCCCACGACCATGACCGCGCGCCGGGCCGCCAGGGGTTCCCTGCTTCACGTCGCGCTCCTGCTTCACCTGATGGGCTCCACCGTGGCTGCCCAGCCGGCCTCGCCGGCGGCGCGGGTGGTCAGCATTCAGGGCCGGGTGGAGGTAGAGCGCAGTGGCCGGGTGCAGCCGGCCACGGCCCGTCAGGAGCTCATGGTCGGCGACATCGTGCGGACGGGACCGGACGGCAGGGCGGCCATTCTTCTCGCCGACGAGTCCCAGGTGAAGGTCAACACCAACTCGACCCTCCGCATCCGTGCGGTGGCGGCGCGCCCCGCTCGCGGCGTCATCCCCGCGGCGGCCCGCGCCGCGAGGACGCTGCTGGACCTCGTCGTGGGCGAGGCCTGGTTCGCCAGTCCCGGCCGGCCGGACAGCCTGGAGATCGACACGCCGGTGGCCACGGCGACGATTCGCGGGACCGAGTTCGACCTCTCGGTTGCCGCGGACGGCGAGTCGAGGGTCGCGGTGGTCGAGGGCCAGGTGGATTACCGGACCCCACACGGCGGCGTGCTGGTGCTCCGGGGAGAGCTCGGCATCGCGCGCCGGGGTGAGGCGCCGCTGAAGCAGACGCTCTTGACCCCCGAGGACGCGGTGCAGTGGATGCTCTACTACCCCGGCATCCTGAGCGTCCGCGACCATCCGCTGGTCAGCGGCGATGCCTCGCGCCTGCCGTCCCTCCTCGCGCGGGCGCAGGCGGAAGCGGAGTCCGCGCCAGCCGACCTGGACCGCCAGGCCCACGTCGCGGAGCTGCTCCACGATCTGGGCCGGGGCAGGGAAGCGTGGAGCCTCGCGAGCGCGCTCCTGGCGCGGCGCCCGGAGTTCCCGCGGGTCCTCAACACGCTGGGCTGGATCGCGCTGGGCGAGGGGCGGACCGGGGAGGCGGTCGCCCGGTTCGACGCCGTGCGACCGCCGACCGCCTCGAGTCTGCTGGGAGTGTCGCTCGCGAGATTTCGCGCAGGCGCACTCGAGGCCTCGGCGGCCGCCGTCCAGGAGGCCCTCGGTCGCTTCGGCCCCTCCCCGACCCTCCTGACCCACGCCGCCCTGCTGGAGCTGCTGAAGGGAAACGTCACCGCGGCTCGTCGGGCCATCGACGGGGCCCTCCGGCTCGACCCCGCCTTCGCCCCCGCGTACGGGCTGCGCTCGAACATCGCGCTCGTGCAGAACCGGAAGGGCGACGCGAAGGGCGCCGCCCTCCTCGCTGTCAGGGCCAACCCGGATTCCCCGTCCGCCCGGCTCAACCTGTCGCTGGCGCTGCAGGCGCATTTCGAGCTGGAGGCAGCCCTGAGCGAGGCCCGGAAGGCGGTGGCGCTCGACCCGCGGCACGCCCAGGCCCATGTGCAGGTGGCGCGCCTGCTCTTCGGCGAGGGTCGCATCGACCAGGCCCTGGAGTCGGTCGAGCGCGCCCAGGCGCTGGCGCCCCGCGAGCCGCTCGCGCTCTCCACGCTGGGGTTCATCCTCCTGGCCCGGGGCGAGACGGATGGGGCCGTGTCGGCCTTCGGGCAGGCGCTGGCCTCCGCCTCGAGCACCGCGGACGCCTACGTGGGGCTGGGGCTGGCGGCCTTCCGTCAGGGGCTCGTGGAGGACGGGCTCCGGCACTTCCAGGCCGCCGTGCTGCTCGAGCCACGCGTGTCGCTCTACCACAGCTATCTGGCCAAGGCGCTCTACCAGGTGGGACGGCGCGACGAGGCCCTGGCGGCGCTCGATCGGGCGCGGGCGCTGGATCCCCGCGATCCGACGCCCGAGCTGTACCGGGCCACCTTCCTGCGGGATCTGAACCGGCCGGTGGAGTCGATCCTCGCCTTTCAGCGCTCGGTCGCCCTCAACGACCACCGGGCCGTCTATCGATCGCGCCTGCTGCTCGACCGCGATCTGGCCGCCCGGAACGTCAACCTGGCGCTCGCGTACATGGCGCTGGGGCAGGCGGAGCGGGCGCTGGCGGCCGGGGTGCGGGCGGCGCACGAGGACCCGCAGTCGAGCTCCGCGCACCTCTTCTACGGGAGCCTGATCGGCCTGACCCTCGGCGCCTATCAGCCGGGGCTCAGCGAGCTGCTCCAGACGCGCCTGCTCCTCCCCGTCAACCAGAACACGTTCAACACCTTCAACGACTACACGATGCTGCTGGAACAGCCGAGGCTCCAGGGAAGCCTGGAGGGCGGCGGCGGCAGCCTCGGCACCGGCCTCGCCTCGCTGAGCGTGACCGGCGGCACCAGCCGGATCGCCGGCGAGCAATTCCTCACCTACTCCACCACCGACGGCCCCAAGCGCTGGAACAGCGACGAGGAGTCGTGGAGCTCGGCGACGTTCCTCAAATGGGCGCCGACCCTCCGCTCGAGCGCCTTCGTGCACGTCTTCCACCAGGAGCAAGCGGGTGGCGACATCTTCGTCGACCAGCGGCACTTCACCGCCAATGACCCCGATCTGCGGCAGAATGCCCAGGCGACGTTTCTCGGCCTCGGCTACCAGCTCCAGACGCGTCCGGAGAACAACCTGCTCCTCTACGCGCAGGGGCAGCTCGAGCGGATTCGGATCCGGGACCGCGAGGTGGTCGTGGCCCCGTTCCCGCTCGTGCCCGGGTCCACGTTGCGGACCAGCCAGGACCAGAATGTCCTCGTCCATGAGCCCTTCTATGACCTCCAGGCCGCGTACCTGCATCGCCTGGGCACGCACCAGCTCTGGTTCGCCGCCGACTACTTCAACGGTGAGCCCGCCACGCGCGTGGGGACGTTGACGGTGGCCGACGTGCTCCTGGGTGGAGTGCCCCTGGCCAGTGTGTCCTTGGACTCCTCTCGCCGGCAGCGATTCCATCAGCAGTTCGTGACGCTCGTGGCCCACGACACGTGGCACGTGCTGCCCACCCTCTCCCTGACTGGCGCCCTCCGCTACGACCATGCCCGGGACGGCGACCTCTTCTCCGAGCTGCGGCACAACTCGAGCGTGCTGAGCCCTCAGGGGGGGCTCCTCTGGCGCGCCACGCCGGCGCACACGCTGCGGCTGGCGGCCTTCCAGGCCTTCCAGACCCAGCCCCATGCCGTGCTCTCGCCCTCCCACATCGCGGGGTTCTTCATCGATGCGCCCATCACGACGAGCTCGATCTCCCGCCAGTACCATGCCGCCTGGGACGCCGATCTGTTCCCTCGGACATTCCTCACGCTCGGCGCGTTTCGCCGGGAGATCGACTCGCCCGTGTACGCGTCGCGTCCGGACGGCGCCCGCGAGCGGAACACGATCGAGCGGCGCAGGACCGGGCTCACCGCGGCCGTGAACCAGCTCGTCGGCGACCACGTGGGGCTGTCGCTCGGATACACGCGGGTGCATCGCGAGGGGGCGGGGGAGCATGACGGTGCCGACGACCTGGTCCGCGCGGGGCTGAGCCTCGTCCATCCGAGCGGCTTCTCCGCCTCGGCCAGCCTCACCTACGTCAAGCAAGAGCTGGGATCGACGCGGGCCGCCGGGGCGCCGGCGGATGTCTGGGTCGCGAGCCTCAGCCCCGCCTACGAGTTCCCGGACAAGCGGGGAGCCCTCAGCGTCCAGATCGAGAACGTGCTGCGGCAGCGCTTCGAGTTCGTCTCGACGCGGGGGGTCCGGAACGATCTCGTGCTCGGCGAGCGGCCCGACCTGCGCCTCCTGGCCACGCTCCGCCTGAACTTCTGAGGGGCCTCGCTCAGTCGAGAGCCTCGACGGCCACCCGCAGCTCGGTCAGGTGGCTGGCCTTGATCGTCGTCACCTGGGCCTGGACCTCGGGCTCGGCGATCGGCAGCGTCCGGGCCGCCTGCGCGTACGCCGCGGCCAGCGCCGTGCGGAGCTCGGCGAGGTGGGCGGCGCGGATCGCGGCCCCGACCGCGGGGGCCGGAGCGGAGAAGGTGAAGGCGGCCAGGCTGCGGTTGACGCGCCGGTTGTTGATCGCCTCCCGGAGCTGCAGGACGTGCGCGGCCTGCACCGCCGTCGTCTGGGCGACGAGGGGATCGTCGCTGAAGGTGAACAGCCGGGCGCGGGTGCTGAAGCTGGCAACGGCGGACCAGACGCTCGGCTGGGTTCCCACGATGGCCTTGACTTGCCAGAAGTAGGTGGCGCCCGGCGCGAGGACTCCCGGCAGCGGAGTGAAGGACGCCGAGGTCACGACGGTGTTCACGAGACAGGCGGGGCAGGCGTCCGAATCCGACGCCGTGGGGAGCGCCCCGGCGCTCGTGGCGACCATGATGCGGTACGCCGTGGCGCCGGTGGTCGCCGACCAGGTGAAGGCCGGCATCGGTGACACGGCCGTGGCGCCCGCCGCCGGCCCGGTCGGTCCCGGAGTGGTCGGGGGCTGGATCTGGATCGTGAAGTTCTGTTCGATGATGGTGCCGACCTGGTCCTGGACCTGCACCGTGATGAGGGAGGTCTGGATCTGTTCCGGCGTTCCCGTGACGACGGGGGAGCCGAAGCTCAGCCCCGCCGGGAGGAGCGTTCCCCCGATGGTCTGCACCGTGTAGGGGGGCGTCCCCCCGCCGATGCCGACATTGCCGACATAGGGGACGCCCACCTTGCCCGAGGCCGGCAGCGCGGGAAAGACGGTGGGGAAGGCGACGAACTGGAGCGCCACGCCCGGGTCGGAGATCTTGGCGACGATGGCGTCGTGGGTGCCACCGCCGAACGCCGACTGCACCGAGCCGTCGGGGAGCGCCACCGGGCCGGTGGTCGGGAAGTCCGCGGTCACGAGGGCGCCGGTGTCGGAGCGGCGGTTGCTCGTGGCGCCCGTGATGTAGGCGTTCCCGCTCGGGTCCAGCGCGATGCCGAGGGCGACGTCCTGGCCGTGTCCGCCGATGAAGGTCGAGTAGCGGAGGACGGTGCCGGTCGGGTCGAGCTTGACCACGAAGCCGTCCCAGTCTCCGCCGAGGCTCGACTGGATGGCGCCCGAGGTCCGCGGGAAGTCATAGGCCTGGGTGAAGCCGGCCACGTGGGCCTGGCCCGACGAGTCCACCGCGATGCCCCAGCCGATGGAGGCCGCGAAGTCCGACCCGAGGTCCAGGAGCGAGCCGCCCAGAAAGGTGGAGTACACGAGCGCCGTCCCCGTGGGGTTGAGCTTGGTTATGAACACCGTCTTGTCGGTGAGGCCGCCGGGCGGAGCGGGCTGGATGGGGGTCTTGGACGGGAAGCCGGCCGAGTTCGTGTACCCCGTCACGTACACGTAGCCCGAGGAGTCCAGCGCCAGGCCGATGGCGAAGTCCGACGTCGCGCCCCCGAGGTAGGTGGAGTACACCAGCGCGTTGAACTCGGCGTTGACCTTCACGACGACGGCGTCGCGGTCGCCCCCGCCGAAGGCGGTCTGGACAGCCCCGGCGGTGGTGGGGAAGGCGGCGGAGCCTGTGCTGCCCGACACGTAGACGTTGTGGGAGGCATCCACCCTGATGCCGGTGCCCAGGGTGTCGGAGGCCCCGGGGCCGACCTCGACCGATTCGAGCAGGGCCGTGCCCGTGGAGTTGAGCTTCGCCACCCACATCTTGCCGAAGTTCCACGCGGTCCCGATATAGGGGAGGCCCTCGGGGAAGTCCAGCACCGTCACGACGGTGGAGGCGTCGATGCTCCCGGCGATGTAGGCATTGCCTGAGCCGTCCACGGCGATGGCGAAGCCGTAGTCGTAGCCGGTCTCTCCTGGGCCGCCGGCTGAGTAGCCGACATAGGTCGAGTACACGACAGCGCCCGAGGAGTTGAGCTTGACCACGAAGGCGTCCACGGAGCCGCTGAGAAACGTCTTGTACGCCCCGGTCGTCACGGGGAAGTTGGTCGAGGTCGTGTAGCCGGTGATGTACGAGTTGCCGCTCGCGTCCAGCGTGATGCCCCAGGCCTCGTCGAAGCCCGAGCCGATGAGGTAGGTGACCCACAGGACCGTCGAGCCGCTGCTGCTCATCTTGGCGACGGTGGCGTCGGTACCCGCCAAGTAGTCGGTGGCGCCGGCGATGTGGGCCTGCCCCTCCGCGTTCACCGCGATGCCGACCCCGAACTCGAAGGAGTCGTTGCCCGGGGCGACGTCGCCGAGGAAGTGCGAGTAGACGAGGGTCGGGTCGATGACGAGGGGGCGGGTGCGGTCGTAGCGGCCCACCTCGAAGCGGACGCCCCGGTCCCCGTCCAGGACATAGTCGCCCGCGATGATCTCCCGTGTCCCCGCGGCGGTCTCCTGGTAGACGAATGGCTTCTTGTGGCGCAGCTCGCCGGTGGCCGCGCGCACGACGAGGTCGCCGCCGGCGCCGAGCTCGACGCCCTGGGCGCCGTCGAAGGCCAGCCGGATGGCGCCGGGGTCGGCGCCGGGCGCCACCACGAAGTCGTACTCCAGGTGCTCGCCGCTGGCGTGGTAGACGAGGTCGATGCCCGGGTAGACGCGCTCGTACTTCACCCGGGCATAGGTCGCGATGCCGGCGCGCCACCGGGCCGGGTCATTGCCCCGGTAGTAGTTGACCTTGCCCGGGAGCCTGTCCAGCCCGACGAGGCGCGGGGCCGCGCTGGCGCCGAGGAGCCGCATCCGCACCGTGGATGTCGCGGGAGCCGGCTCTCCCGTGGCGGGCAGGCTGTCGAGGCGATCTCGCATGTCGGTGCGGGATCGGCTGCCCTCTCGCGCCCCGCCGGGGCGAGGGGGCCTGAGGGCCAGGACGGCCTCGGTCGCGGTCAGGTGCAGCGTATAGCCGCGCCCGCGAGCGAGGAACTTCACGCTGGCGTCGACCTGGCCGTCGTTGATCTCGAAGGCGAGCGGCCGGCGGCCATGGACCGTGCGCACCTCGGCTCCGGCTGCCGCGTCGGAGGAGCGCTCGGCGCAAGGGCCGGCGCTCGAGGCAGGCGGGGCCGCGTGGGTCCGAGCCGGATGCGCCGGCTGCAGAGCCACCAGGATGGACGCGACGAGGGCCACCGGTAGGACGCGCATGTGCCGCACCTTCCCTGCACCGATCACATCACGGACTCCCGCCGCGGACAAGGCCCACCGGTGCCGCGCCCCGGCCCTGCCGCGCCCCACTGGGCCGCCCGGCCCGCCCTCCGTGGTCCCGCCGCGCCGCCCCGCGCTACCGCGCGAACACGGGCGCCACGTCCTCCAGGAAGAGCTGGTAGGCATCCCAGTCCACCGGGGGCCGGAACGCGATGTTCAGGCCCTGGGCGCCCACCGCGCGGTACTGGCCGATGCGGTCGATGGCCTCCTGCGTGCCGCCCAGCAGCGCCCCCTGCCGGTGCGAGTCCGGCATGGCGGCGTAGCGCTCACGACCGCGCGCGACGGCGGCGGCATCGGCGCCCATCAGGAAGTGCACGTTGACGGTGCGCTGGAGCGTCTTCGGGTCGCGCCCGATCCGCTCGCAGGCGCGGTCCAGCTCCTCCAGGCGCTCCCGGTAGTCGGGCGGATCCAGGTATGGCGTGTTGAAGCCGTCGGCGTACTGGGCGGCCACGCGCGGCGTGCGCTTGGGGCCGCGCCCGCCGATCCAGATGGGCAGGTGCTTCTGGAGCGGCTTCGGCGCGCAGATGGCGCCCCGGACCTGGTAGTGCCGGCCCTGGAAGTTCGTGACGGGGTCGCTGAACATGGATCGCAGGATCTGCAGCCCCTCCTCGAGCATGTCGAAGCGCTGCCCGACGGGCGGGAAGGGGTAGCCGAACTCCTCGAACTCCTCCGCGAACCACCCCGCGCCCACGCCCAGCTCCACTCGCCCGCCCGAGATGTGGTCGATGCTCACCACGGCCTTGGCCAGCAGCGCGGGATTGCGGAACGGCACGCAGATCATCATGGAGCCCACCCGGACGCGCCGGGTCACCGCGGCGACGGCCGCCATGGTGGAGATGCCCTCGAAGCACGGGACCTGGCGGGTCGAGGGGGCGGTGAGCGGGTTGGCGTACAGGTGGTCGGAGACGGACACCCAGTAGAGCCCGGCCTCGTCCGCCATGCGGTAGATGCGGAGCAGGTCGTCCATCGAGTGCGTCATGGACCCGATGTGAACGCCGATCTTCATCGCCAGCGTCGGCATGGGGGCCCCTCAGCGCGCCTTCCCGGGGCGTTCCTGGCCCCGGACGACTTGGGACCGGATCAGCCGGGGCAAGAGCATGTGGTGCTGGGGGCAGATGGACGGAGGGTTCTGGTAGGCGGCGCCGGCGAAGGCGACCATGTAGCGACGGATGTCCTCGAAGCGCACGACCTCGTCCACGAATCCCCGGATGGCGCAGTAGATCGGCCGGGACTGGTCGCGGTACAGCTGGGCCAGCGCGTTCATCTGCTCGATCACGGGCCCGAGCGGCCGCCCGGCCTCCTTCTCCTTGACGAGGCGGCGAGAGAAGGAGGCCACCGCGGCCGTCTCGCCGTGCATCACGTTGAGCTCGGTGGCGGGCGTGCCCAGCGTGAAGGCGTTGTGGTTGTTCGCGGTGGGGCCGCCCATGATGTAATGCGCCGCGGCCGTGCCCTTCCGGAGCACGACGAGCATCATCGGCAGCGCGGTCTGCTCGATGGAGTAGATCAGCGACTGGCCCAGGCCGAGCAGCTCGGCCGTCTCGGCCGTGTCCCCGACGTCGATCCCCGTCGTGTCCTGGAACCAGATGATCGGCACCCGATCCCGCCCGCACTGCGTCACGAACTCGCTCATCTTGATCAGGCCCTGGCGGTAGAGCTTGCCGCCGATGCCGATGTACTCCGTGGTGTACTCCGGGTAGTGCCTCCCCAGCAGGCCCTGGCGGTTGCCGATCACGCCGACCAGGAAGCCGTCGACCTTGACCAGGCCGGTGTAGACCTCGGGGCCGAAGCCCGGCCGGAATTCCAGGTGCTCGCTGCCATCGACGAGGCGGGCCAGGGCGTCCTCGAAGCTGTAGACGGCCTTCGGGTTGAGGGGGACGATCGAGGCGAGGTCGGAGAGCGGGTACCTGGGCTCGGCGGGCCCGGCGACCCGGAAGAACTTCGAGTCATACGCGGGCATCTGCGCCACGCACGCCTTGAGCGCATCGAGGACCTCGGTCTCCGTCTCGAGGACGGCCCGGAAGAACCCGGTGGCGTCGTGGTGGATGCTGGCGCTGCCCGGGGGAACCTCCTTGAAGCGACGGGCGGCGGCGATGATCTGCTCCGCCCCGGCCTCGTCGAATGAGCCCTTGGGACTCATCCCGCTGACGATCCCGCCGCCCCCGACCGCCATGTTGGCGTTCTTGTGGGCGAAGAGGATGGTGGGGCTGATGCTCTGATAGCCCCCGCCGGCCGGGTTCGTCCCGTAGATGCCGGCCACCACCGGGATGCCGTCCTGCTCGAGCTCCGCGTGGCGAAAGAACATGGTGCCGCCGCCCCGGCGGCCGGGGTACACCTCGTCCTGCTGGGTCAGCTTCACGCCGGAGCAGTTGACCAGCCAGACCAGGGGCACGCGGAGCCGCTTCGCGAGATCAGCGACCCGGAGCTGGTTCTCGGCCTGGCCGGCGATCCACGCCCCGGCCATGACCTTGTTGTCGAACCCGACGAGGACACACCACTTGCCGCCGATCCGGGCCAGCCCATCCACGACCCCGGTCGTGCCTTCCTCGTTCTGGCGGGGATTGTAGAGGGTGTGCAGGGCACAGAACGTGCCGGGATCCACGAGGTACTCGATACGGTCCCAGACCGTCATCTCGCCCCGCTCGCGGATCTTCGCGGCCGGCAGCCCCGCGCCCTTCACGCGGCTGACCTCGGAGTCCAGCTCCCCGAGCATCGCCGCGATCTGGTCGCGGTTCTCCGCCATCTCCTCGACGTCGGCCGGCTTGAGCGGCTTGCCGAGCGCATCCATCTTCTCGAAGTACGGGCGCATGCGCCATCTCCCTCCGCTTACCTGTTGGCCTTGCGATAGCCGAGCTGATCGAGCGCGATGATCATCTTGCAGATGTTGGCCGAGCCCTCGACCATGAAGTACGTGGGGGCGTCCCGGTAATAGCGGGCAACGGGGTACTCGGTCGAGTAGCCATAGGCGCCGAGGATGCGCATGGCGTAGCTGGCGGCCTTCGCCACCACCTCGCCGCCCAGGTACTTGGCCTGGGCCACCTCCAGCCCGTTGGCCAGGTGGCCCTGATCCTTCTGCCAGGCGGCCCGGTAGACCAGCAGCCGCGCCGCCTCGATCTCGGTGACCATCTGCGCCACCATGTCCTGGTTCATCTGGAACTGGCCGATGGGCTGCCCGAACTGCTCCCGCTCGTTGCAGTACCGGGTCACCTGATCGAGGCATGCCTGGGCCAGCCCCACCGCCCCCGCCGCGGCCTGGAGGCGAGTCTGGTTGAGGGAGCTGAAGACGATGCCGGCGCCGTCCCCCGGCTTGCCCAGGATGTTCTCCTTGGGGATGCGCACGTTCGTCAGCGTGAGCTCTCCGGTGGGCGAGCAATACGACCCCAGCTTGTCCAGGTCGGAGGTGGTGACCCCGTCCACGCGCTTGAGCTCGACGACGAAGGCGGAGAGCGAGCGGCCGCGCGCGCTCCGGTCCGTGTGGGCGTAGTAGATGACCACGTCGGCGAGGCTCGCGTTGGAGATCCACGTCTTGGATCCGTTCAGGAGCCAGTGGTCTCCCCGGTCCTCGGCCGTGGACTTCATGCCCATGACGTCGGAGCCCGCGGTGGGCTCGGTGATGGCGAACCCCCCCAGGTATTCCGCGCTGACCAGCCTGGGGATGTACTTCCGCTTGAGGTCCTCGGCGCCGTAGCGGAGGATGGGAAAGGCGCAGCCCACCATCTCCATGTTGATCTGGACCCGGAGGGAGCTGCAGGCCCGCGCGATCTCCTCGGTGACGATCATGGTCGCGAGCCAGCCCATGCTGTTCCCGCCGTACTCCTCGGGGATCACCGTGCCCAGGAAGCCGAGCTCCGCCATGGGCTTGACGACTTCGCGGTAGGGGAAGTAGTGCTCCGCGTCCCACTGCCGGACGAACGGCGCGATCTTCTCGGCGGCGAACTCCCGGGCCACTTGCGCGAGGGCTCTCAGCTCGTCGGACAGCTCGAAGTGCATGTCGTCGCCCCTCCTCTAGAAGAGCGCCTTCGATCCGGGTCCGGGGGGGGTGAGCCCGAGGCGGAGGAGTCGTGTCGCGTCCCCGCTCGCCGATCCGCTCATGCGCGGCGCCGGCCTGGGAATGGGCAAGAATACCACGGCGACGGCGACGGCATCGGGTTTGACTGGCTCGGCCTGCGCGTGGTAGTGTGGCGACCCTGAAATCCCGGGTCGGGGCCAACGCGGAACACCACACAGAGGAGCGACGACGGCGTGGCCGAAGAGATCGTGGAGGCACCTGCGCCAGGCAAGATCCTCCGGGTGTACGCCGAGGTGGGCAAGCCCGTCGCCGAGGGCGACCGCATCTGTATCATGGAGGCCTTGAAGATGGAGCTCCCGATCGTGGCCCCCGTGGGCGGCACGGTCACGGCGCTCCATGTGTCCCCCGGCCAGACCGTCGAGGCCGGGGATCCGCTGGCCGTCATCGACGGGTAGTCTCCGGAACGCCTGCCTCCCGGACGCCGCGCGCGAGGCCCTACGCGGGCCCGTCCCCCGGGAGCTCGTGACACCCCCCTCGGGCGCGCGACGGTCGCTCGGCATCGCCGCGCTCACGCTGGCCGTGCAGAACGGCATCGTCATGGCGTTCGCGGTCCTCTACCTGCCGCTGGTCACCGAGTTCGCGGCCCCGCGCGGTTGAATGTCGCCGGCGTGCAGTCCGTGGCGCTCCTCCTCGGCGGTTTCACCGGGCCCCTGGTCGGCTGGGGGCTCGATCGGCTCGGCCCGCGGCACTTCTTTCCGGCCTGCGCGGTGGTCGCGGCCTGCGGACTCGTCCTGGCGAGCCGGGCCGGCAGCCTCGGCGCGCTGACGCTCGCCTACGGCGTGCTGGGCGGCCTCGGGCTCTCGGGGCTCGGCAGCCAGGCCAACATGACGGTGGCCGCCCTCTTCTCTGCGGCTTCGCCCAGGGCTCCTCGGGCATCGTCGCCTCGGCGCGGACAGCGGACATCTTCGCGGGGCCGACCTTCGCGACGATCTACGGGTGGATGTCTCTCGCGGTGGGGCCGGGCGAGGCCATCGGCGCCTGGGCCGGTGGCGCCATCTACGACGCCACGGGGAGCTACCTCGGAGGCTTCGGCTTCGTGGTGCTCGCGCTGGGGCTGGGGGCGACGCTGATGTGGCGCGTGCGTCAGCCGGCGGGGTCCACGTAGAGCTCGATCTCGTTGCCGTCCGGGTCCTTCACGCAGAAGGACGGCGTCGCGCCGGCCATCTCGCCGAAGGGCACCAGGCCGTGTCCCTCCGCCTCGCGGCGTGCCGCCGCGAGGTCCCCCGCGGTGCCGGCCACGCGGAACGCGATGTGATAGAGGCCCGGCGCGCCCCTGGCGGGCCGCTCCCCCGTCGCGCGCGCCACCTCGAGGGAGACGTCGTGATGGTGCACGCCCGCCGAGAGGAAGGCGATGCGCCCGCCCTTGCCGCGTCCGGTCTCGCGGAGGCCGAGGAGGTCGCGGTAGAAGCGCAGCGCCGCCTCGAGATCGCGGACGAAGAGGGAGACGTGGCCGAGCTCGGTGAGCTTCACCGCGCGGGTAGTGTAGCATAGGGCCATGACCCCGGACCCGGCCGCCCCGGCCGTGCCTCTCACTGCCTCCGTCGCCGCGGCCGCCGCCGAGCGGGTCCGGCCGAACATGCGCCTCTTGGGGCTGCTCGGGCTCGGGCACATGGTCATCGACATCAACCAGGGATCGCTGCCGGCCATCCTGCCCTTCCTCAGGTCGGCGCTGGACCTCTCCTACACGGCCACGGGGGTCATCGTGCTCGCGGCCAACATCACCTCGTCGCTGATCCAGCCGCTCTTCGGCTACCTCGCCGACCGGAGCCGGCGACGCTGGCTCCTGCCCGTGTCGGTGCTCCTCTCGGCCGTGGGGCTCGGGCTCACCGGACTGGCGCCCTCCTACGGCGTCGTGCTCGGGCTGGTGGTCATCACCGGCTTCGGCGTGGCGGCGTTCCATCCCGAGGGCTACCGCACGGCGACGGTCGTGGCCGGAGACCGCAAGGCCACCGGCGTGTCGATCTTCTCGACGGGAGGGAATATCGGGATCGCCGCCGGGCCGCCGCTGGTGACGGCGCTGCTGATGGGCTTCGGGATGCCCGGCACGCTCGGGATGCTGATCCCGGGCCTCCTCGTGGCAGTCCTGCTCACGGCCGTGCTGCCGACGCTGTCGATCCCGGCGCCGGCCGCCAGCGCGCACGGCGCGGCCGCGGCCGGGGCGCGGACCATGCGGGGAGCCATGGGCCTGCTGATCCTGATGGTCGCGATCCGCTCGTGGACGCAGCTCGGCTTCACGACGTTCATGCCCTTCTACTACCTCGACGTGCTCCACGGCGATCCGCGGCTGGTCGGCACCATGCTCGCCATCTTCCTGGGCGCAGGCGCCGTGGGCACGCTCGTCGCGGGGCCCATCGCGGACCGGGTGGGCGTGCGCCGCTACGTCGTGAGCGTCTTCCTCCTGGCCGCGCCCCTCGGCGCCGGCGTGCTCTTCGTGGAGGGGGTCCTCGTCTTCGTCCTGCTCGGGGCGCTGGGGTTCGTCCTGGTCTCGACCTTCACCGTCTCGGTGGTGCTGGGGCAGGCCTATCTCCCGCGCCATCCCGGCATGGCCTCGGGCCTCATCGTGGGCTTCGCCATCGGGGCGGGAGGCGTCGGGGCGAGCGCGCTGGGCTGGGTCGCGGACCAGTGGGGGCTCGCGGCGGCGCTGTGGATCTCCGCCCTCATCCCGCTCCTGGGCTTCCTCGTGGCCCTGGCCCTCCCCGAGCCTGGCCGCCGCTAGCCCCATGCCCGATCTCCCCGACTTCGAGGACGGCGAGCAGGCGCTGCTGATCGACCAGCGCGGGCGGCGCCACCTCTTCCTCCTGCGCAAGGGCGACAGCTTCCACTCCGACCGCGGCTTCATCCCGCACGACGCGATCATCGGCCACCCCGACGGCTCGTGGGTCCGCACCTCCCGGGGGACGCGCTACCTCGCGCTGCGGCCGACGCTGGCGGAGTACGTGCTCGACATGCCCCGCGGCGCCCAGGTCATCTACCCCAAGGACCTGGCCATGGTGATCTTCTGGGCCGACATCTTTCCCGGCGCGCGCGTGCTGGAGGCGGGGATGGGTTCGGGCGCCCTCACGCTGGCGCTGCTGCGGGCGGTGGGGCCCGGGGGGCGCGTGATCAGCTACGAGCAGCGCGAGGACTTCGCGCGGCGAGCGCTGGCCAACATCCACATGCGCGCGGGGGAGGTCACCACCCTGACGGTGCGGCTCCGGCCGGTGGAGGAGGGGCTCGCCGAGGAGGAGCCGGTGGACCGCGCGGTCTTCGACCTGCCCGAGCCGTGGCGGCTCGTGGAGCCGGTGGCGCAGCGGCTCCGCTCCGGCGGCATCTTCCTCTCGTACGTGCCGACGATCATCCAGGCCCGCGAGACCAGCGAGGCGCTGCGGCGGCACCAGGGCTATGCCCTCGTGGAGACCTTCGAGACGCTGTTCCGCCCGTGGAACATCGAGAACATGTCGGTGCGCCCCTTTCACCGGATGGTCGCCCACACCGGCTTCATCACGGTGGCCCGCCGGGTCGTCCCGGAGGAGGGTGTGACGCCGCCGCAGGTCCGGGAACGGGAGCCATCAGCCGAGGAGGAATGAGGCGTGCTCGACGACTACTTCGGGCTGTCGGCGCGAGGGACGACGGCGGGTCGGGAGGCGCGGGCGGGGCTCACCACGTTCATGGTGATGGCCTACATCATCTTCGTGAACCCGGCCATCCTCTCCTTCGCCGGCGTGCCGGGGCTCGAGGGCCGGGGCGCGCCCTTCGCCGCGACACAGGCGGCCACCTGTCTCGTGGCGGGGGTGCTCACCATCGCCATGGGGCTCTGGACCCACTACCCGCTGGCGCTCGCCTCCGGCATGGGGCTCAACGCGGTGGTGGCCTTCCAGCTCATCGCGGGGATGAAGCTCTCCTGGCAGGGGGCCATGGGTGTGGTCTTCCTCGAGGGGCTCGTCATCACCGTGCTGGTGCTCACGGGGTTCCGCGAGGCGATCATGAACGCCATCCCGCTGGCGCTCAAGCAGGCCATCGGTGTCGGCATCGGCCTGTTCATCCTCTTCATTGGTCTCGTCTCGGCCGGGATCGTCACGCCGGGGCCGCCCGGCGTGCCCGTGACGCTGGGCCAGCTGACCGCGGCGCCCGTGGCCGTGGCCGTCGCGGGGCTGCTGCTCACGCTGTGGCTGCAGGCGCGCGGGGCGGGCGGCGCGCTGCTGCTGGGCATCCTCCTGACGACGGCGCTGGCCGTGATCGTCAACCAGGCCACCGGCGGCAAGGCCTTCCCGGTGCCCGGCCAGGCCATGATCCCCCGCGCCATCGTGGGGTTCCCCGATCTGTCGAGCCTGGGGCAGGGGATCTCGCTGGAGATCTTCGCGCGCGCGGGGGTCCTGACCGCGCTGGTCACGATCTTCTCGATCATGCTCTCCGACTTCTTCGACACCATGGGGACGGTGATCGGCATCGGCGGGCGGGCGGGCTGGCTCACCCGGGACGGCCAGCTCCCGCGCCTCAACCGCGTGCTGCTGGTGGACTCGCTGGCGGCGGTGGCCGGAGGGGCCGCGGGCGCCTCCTCGGCCACGACCTACATCGAGTCGGCGGCCGGCGTGTCGGCGGGCGCGCGCACGGGGCTGGCGTCGGTCGTCACGGGCGCCTGCTTCCTGCTCGCGCTCTTCCTCGCCCCCGTGGCGGGCATCGTGCCCCCGCAGGCGACGGCGCCCGCCCTGCTGATCGTCGGCTACCTCATGACGCTCATCGTGCGCGAGATCCCCTTCGACGATCTGGAGGAGGGCTTCCCCGCGCTCCTGACGCTCACCGTGATGCCCTTCACCTATTCCATCACCAACGGGATCGGCGCCGGCTTCGTCGCCTACTGCTTCATCAAGCTCTGCCGGGGGCGGGGCCGGCAGGTGCATCCCATGATGTACGTCGCCTCGGCCGCGTTCGTCGTCTACTTCGCCCTCGCGCGCTGATGGCTCTCGCGAGGTACATCGACCGCGCGGCGCCGGGACCCGGAGGGCGGCCCCCCCGCGGGTGCCCTGAGGCGAGCCGTGTCGCCGCACGAAGCGCAGGGCGGGGCGAGCGCGCGATCGCGGAACGACAGCCCTCGCGCCGCCCCCTCCGGGGGATGGGGGGTCGCGCTCGGCCCGCCCGAGCGAGGTGCGGCGTACAGGCGAGCCACCTCGGGCACCCGCGGGGGGGCCGCCCTCCGGGTCCCGGCGCCGACGAGTTCCGCGAGCGTCGTGAGCGGCGACCTGCTGTGGTAGGCTATGCCCTCCGGCACGCAATCACTCTGAGTCCCTCCGGGAGGTCGCGTCAGTGATCAGCACCATGCGGGAGTACTTCAGGGGGCTGAAGTTCGTCCTCCTCTTCGTCATCGTGGCCTTCGTCGCCACCTCCGTCGTCTACTTCGGGGCCAGCTCGTTCTCCGGCTCGGGCGGTCCCGGCGGCACCGCCGTCGCCACCGTCAACGGCGAGGAGATCCCGGCCGAGCGCTACCGGCGGGCCTACCAGAGCTACCTGGAGTTCTACCGTCAGATCTACAAGGAACGGCTCACGCCGGAGCTGGCGGAGCGACTGGGCATCTCGCAGCAGGTGATCGACGCCCTGGTGCAGGACGCGCTCATCGTGCAGCAGGCCGAGCGCGAGGGTCTGCGCGTCACCCACGAGGAAGTCAGCGCGCACCTGTGGAAGGTTCCCGAGTTCCAGGAGGACGGCCGCTTCTCCCAGCAGCGCTACCAGGAGGTCCTCAAGCGGAACCGGATCGACCCCAACGAGTTCTACGCCGGCCAGAAGCGGACGGTCCAGCGGCGCAAGATGGAGGCGCTCGTCAAGGACGGCATCCGCGTCTCGGACGACGAGCTGCGGCAGGCGTACGGCTTCCGGCGCGAGAAGGTGCGCGCCGCGTGGGCCGCCCTCGACGTCCCGCCCCTCATGGCCCAGGTGACGGTGCCGGACGCCGACGTCGAGCCGTACCTCAAGAGCCACCAGGCGCAGTTCACCCGGCCGGAGCGCCGGCGGATCCAGTACGCCGTGCTGAGCAGCAAGGCCTTCGCCCAGCCCATCTCCGACGCCGACGCCGAGGCGTACTACAAGGAGCACGGGGCGGAGTTCGACACGCCCCGCCGCGCGCAGGCCGCCCATGTCCTTGTCCGCGTGCCGCCCACGGGCGGCAGCGAGGCCGAGGGCAAGTCGCGGGCGAAGGTCGCCGAGGTGATCAGGCGGGCTCGCGCCGGCGAGGACTTTGCCAAGCTCGCCCGGGAAACCTCCGAGGACACGGCGACGGCCGCCCGGGGCGGCGACCTCGGTCTGGTCGGGCCGGGCGAGGTGGTGCCGCAGTTCGAGCAGGCCGTCTTCGCGCTCAAGAAGGGCGAGGTCTCGCCCGAGCCCGTGCGCACGCCGTTCGGCTACCACGCGATCAAGGTGATGGACGTCCAGGAGGGCGGCCGCCAGCCCTTCAAGGAGGCGGCGGCGCGCATCAAGGAGAAGCTCCTCGCCGAGCGGAGCGACAAGGGCGCCCGCGCGAGGGCCGAGGACAGCCGGACTCCGCTCGTGGGCGCGAAGGACTTCGCCGGCGAGGCGCGCCGGCTGGGCTTCGAGGCGCGCGAGGCGACCATCGCGCGGGGCGACGGGCTCGAGGGCGTCGGGCGCGACGAGACGCTGGAGGAGGCGGTCTTCTCCCTGGCCCCCGGTGGGGTGTCCACCCCCATGAAGACCGCCGGCGGCTATGCCGTCGTGAAGGTGGTGGAGTCGCTCGCCGCGGGGGTGCCCCCCCTCGGCGACATCAGGCCGCAGATCGTGGAGGCCATCAAGCGCGAGCGGGCCGAGGCCGTCGCCCTGGAGCGCGCGCGGACGCTGGCGACGGCGGCCAAGGGCGGCGACCTGGCGCCGCTCGCCAGGCGCGAGGGATTCTCCACCGGCGAGACGCCGCTCTTCTCGCGCACCGAGCCGCCCAAGGGCGGCGCCGGCCTGCCCGGGCAGGTGCTGCTGGCGGCGCTCCAGACCGCCGCGGGCCAGCTGGCCGAGCCCGTGCGGACGCCGACGGGGGTGTATGTGGTGAAGACCCTCGAGCGGGCGGCGCCGGACCCCCTGGGCTTCGAGGCCGAGCGCGCCGAGCTCGGCCGACAGGTGCTCGAGCAGAAGCGGACGCAGGCGTGGGAGGGCTGGGTCAAGGGGCTCCAGGCCGCGGCGAACATCCAGGTCAGCGGCCAGGTGGCGAGCCCGCGGCGCTAGCCTCCAGGGGGATCTCGATGGAAAGGAGCGCCCTCCTCGTCATCGACGCGCAGCAGGAATACTTCTTCCCGCTCGGCAAGCTCCCGCTCCCCGACGGGCCCGCGGCGGTCCAGCGCATCGCGCAGCTGCTTCGCTGGGCGCGGGCCCGCGGCGTCCCGGTCTTCCACATCGTCCACGAGAGCCGCAAGCCCGGCGCCGCCATCTTCGCGCCAGGCAGCCCCGGCCTGGCGATCCACCCGTCCGTGACGCCGGCCCCGGGCGAGCCGGTGATCCAGAAGCACCTGCCGGGCTCCTTCACGGGCACGCCGCTGGAGCAGGAGCTCCGGCAGCGCGGCGTCGAGCACGTCATCGTGTCGGGCTTCATGACCCAGATGTGCTGCGACACCACGACGCGCCAGGCGGCGCACCTCGGTTTCACGGCCACCATTCTCTCGGATGCCACGGCGGCCATGTCGGTGACGGGGCCCGATGGAGTCACGATCCCGCACGACGTGGTCCACCGGACGCATCTCGGCAGCCTCAGCGGCTTCCTGGCCGACGTCAAGCGCAGCGCCGAGATCACCGCCGGCTGACCGCGCCGGAGGAAGGTCCGGGCCCGGGCCCCGCGGGCTCCGGGCGCCACAGACCTTGCTATTCACGGTGTGAATGACTATCATTCACCACGTGAATAGATTACATGCCCCCTTCATTCCCCGCCTCCTGACGCCGGTCGTCGAGGAATCGCTCCGGCAGTTCCCGGTCGTCGTCCTCACCGGGGCCCGGCAAACCGGGAAGAGCACACTGGTCCAGCATCTCCCGTCGGCCGGCGCGCGCCGCTATCTGACCTTGGACGATCTGGATCTTCAGGCCAGGGCCCGGCACGCTCCCGAGGTCGTGCTGGAGGAGGGGGACCGCCTCACCCTGGACGAGGTCCAGCGGGCGCCCGATCTCCTCCTGGCCATCAAGCGGGCCGTGGACCGCGAGCGCCGCAAGGGAGCGTTTC